>JAIRNR010000056.1 GCA_031257915.1 Bacteroidales bacterium | reverse complement strand
CATGCGGCAAGTAGCAATAAGTGCTCTCAAACTCGGTTATACATGTCAGGACGTATCTGCGCTTACAGGTTTGACGCTTGAGCAGGTTACCGAGCTACACAAGTCAGCCGCCCTGTCCTGACCTGTAAAACCCATCTGCGCCCGCCAACATAATCTGTCCAAACACTATTTAAATACGCTTGCTTACAAGCAGGGAATTCAAATAAATTTTACGTAAATTAGTGTTTGAAACGACACGGTTTTATAATGAGCACAGAAAGCAAAAGCAATTATAATTTGAAAGGATCTGTTTGCGGGAAAAACGGAACTGCATTTATTGTTAATATATGCCCAAAAATCCATTTGCCGCAGGTTTACGGTAAAAACGAAATTGCATTTATTGTTAACCCCATTGCCGGAGGTAAAAACAGAAGCAGAAACGACAAAAAAAAGACTGCTGCCATACACAATTTTATGTTGCAGCAAAGTTCAAACTCCGAAACAGAGTACGGGCAACTTATACATACAACAACAGCGGCAGGCGACGCCGTACGGATAGCAAAAGAACTTGCAACTCAAAATTACGCTGTAATTGCAGCAGTGGGCGGTGACGGCACTGTAAACGAAGTTGCGCGGGGACTGCTGGAAGCGCAAAACGAACATCCCGACCTGTCGCCTGCGCTTGCAATAATACCTTTCGGCAGCGGCAACGGTCTTGCCCGCCATATATACGGCAGTAAAAATTCCGCCCGCCGCCCGCACAGCAACGCTCAAAAAATAGATTACGGAGTAATAAACGGCAAACCGTTCTTTTGTACGGCAGGAATCGGCTTTGACGCATTAGTAAGCAAACTCTACGCATCAAAAAAAAGCCGCGGCGCATTAAATTATGTCAGCACCGCCCTATCTGCATTTATAAATTACAAACCTGAAAAATACCGGATAACAATAGACGGAAAAACATTTGACAGAAAAGCATTTTTAATAACTTTCGCAAATGCGTCACAATGGGGAAACAACGGATATATCGCGCCGCAGGCGGATATTAGCGACGGTTATATTGATGTTGTCATTATTAAAAAATTTCCGGTAACGGCTATTCCGCGCCTTATTTATCAACTGATGAATAAGAAACTGTACAAAAGCCGTTATGCGGAATATTTCAAGTGTGAGCAGATAAAAGTAATACGGCAAAAAGAAAATTACGCACATACTGACGGCGAGCCTCAAATATTAGGCAATGAAATAGAAGTAAAGGTATATAAACAGGCACTTAGAATTATATAAAATCACAATGAAACAAACATATAAAAAACCCTGCATTTACGATATTAAAAGAGCCTGTATTATACTGCTTATAACATTTTTTTGTCCTGCATTTTATTTTTGGGATAATGGTCTCGGCGTTGAAGAAATTACGACAATACTTGCAACTGCCGTTGTAACGGCAATATCGCTGTATTATATAACAGGTTTTGCACCGCCAAAAGCGCGGAAAATAATTCTCGCAATCCTGTTCGTGCTGTCAATCCCCGGAAATATTATTGTGTGGAGTAATCTCTACGTCTCACACCAATGGATGAAAGTATCTTCATTTTGGGTTATTTTTTCTACAAACCCAACCGAAGCGGGCGAATATATAAAGCAATTTACGGATATAATAAATATAACCGTTTCGGTATTGTACACAATAACCGGTACCGTACTGATTGCTGCAATGAAAAGCACAGTGCGCACAACGTTCCGTCCGTTAATGAACAAAATACTTTTCCTGCCGGCGTTCGCTGCAATAGTAATGACAATGATACTTAACTACATTGTTATAGCGGTGCCGACATTCGGTTTTTATCACAGTTTTGCGAGATTTGCCGTATATAACAACAAAATGAAACAAATGCTGAATTTGAAAGATAATATGCAGGATGTACCATGCTCTTTACAAAGCAATATTCCGCATACTTTTGTAATAGTTATAGGTGAAAGCACTTCCAAATATCACCAAAGTATATACGGCTATCAAAGAAATACTACTCCATATCAGGACACACTTAAAAATAACGGTGAGTTGCTCATATATACCAATATTGTTACTCCGCACATGAACACCCGCGACGCACTTGAAAAAGTACTGTCGTTTGCAAATTGTGAAAAGCCGAAGGAAATGCTTACAAAGCCGAATATTATTGATATTGTTAATGCGGCAATACTTTCCGGCGGTAAACGCTTCACATCCTACTGGATAAATAATCAAGAACTGAAAAGTATATTTCAATCGCCTGTCTGCTTTGTCTGTTCAAAAAATGCCGGCAATCTTATTGATATTAAAAGTGCAAATGACGGTCCTGTTTTAGAAGCATTTCGCAACACACTTTCCGACACTGCCGAAAATAAAATAATATTTCTACATTTGGCAGGCAATCATTTTAAATATTCAAACCGTTATACGTCCGAATTTGATAAATTTGATTATCGGGAAGATGGGTTGATTGACAGAGATTTCCGCACAAATAATATGAAAAAAACCATAGATCAGTATGATAACAGCATACTTTTCGGCGATTATATTCTACACTCCGTAATTGAGGCTGTACGAAGCATAAATCACTCATCATTCGTGCTTTTCTTCTCGGATCATGGTGAGGATGTTTATGAAGACGGTAATTTTCTCGGACATCATTCCGAATTTTATCCTACAAGGTATCAGTCGGAAGTGCCTTTTGTAATATGGCGTAGCAAAGAATATATTAGTGAAATTCCCGAATTAAATATTGATACTGCCCGCCCCTACAACAATGAGGATTTTATACACTCGCTTGGAATACTTATGCGGCTGAAATATCCCGCATTTGATTCTACCCTAAGTATTTTTTAATAGTGCAAACGCATTTAAATTTGCAAATCATTGATTATTATGTATTTATAATGCTTGTTTTTTAATGAAAATTTGCAAAAATTTGCGTTTGTAATTTATTTGTTATCAACAAATTAACTCGTTTAGGTGCGTTATCTCCGGGCGTACTGCAAGTGCTTATCCGCCTTGTTGCCATTATGCACTTTATCGGTTATTGCCGTATAAGTTGTTGACTCCGTATAATCGCCTTGTTGCCATTATGCACTTTATCGGTTATTGCCTCTTTGACTTGCATATTCTTAATCTTTTTTCTCCTGCAAAAGGCAAGATAACTTTCAACGGCGTCAACAAACGCACTCTTTAGTTCGGACACACTTTACTCTTCAAATGAAACGACTGAATCCATACCCTCTATTTTGCCAATAAATGCCTCATCCTCACTACTATATTTCACAGTGGCTATAAAATTTTTATCTTTCATCACTTATTGACCCGCAATAATTTAGCCCAAGTGTCTTTCAAAGTTACAGTGCGATTAAAAATCAACCGTTTTTCCGTCGCGCTGTCGGGATCTAAATTAAAATAGCCCATACGCTCAAATTGAAAATGTTCAAGCGGCTTTGCGTTTGCAAGAAACGGCTCCGCTCTCGCTGCTACTACCCGAAGCGAATCAGGGTTTAAATAGTCAATAAACGTCTTGCCTTCCTCTGCATTGTCAGGGTCGGGAACATTAAACAAACGGTCAAAAAGGCGTACTTCAACATCAACAGCATCATGCGCCGAAACCCAGTGAACAGTACCTTTTACTTTACGTCCGTCCGGCGCATTGCCCCCTTTAGACGCAGGGTCATAAGTACAATGGATAACAGTAATATTTCCGTCGGCGTCTTTCTCAACAGAAGTACACGTTATCAAATACGCGTAGCGCAACCGCACTTCTGCTCCCACTGACAGACGAAAATAATTTTTCGGCGGATTTTCCATAAAATCATCCCGCTCAATATAAATTTCACGACTAAAATAGACTTTACGCGAACCGGCAGTTAAATCTTCGGGATTGTTAATTGCTTCCAACTCGTCAATTTGCCCTTCGGGATAATTGTCAATCACAACTTTAACAGGGTTAAGCACAACCATTGCCCGCTGCGCACTTTTGTTCAAGTCTTCACGTACGCACCATTCCAGCAAAGACACATCTATCGTATTATCTCTCTTTGCAACACCTACTTTTTCGGCGAAAAGACGGATAGACGCCGGTGTGTACCCTCTGCGCCGATAGCCCGAAATCGTGGGCATGCGCGGATCGTCCCACCCGTCAACATATTTTTCCGTTACAAGTTGCAGCAACTTACGCTTACTCATCACGGTATAACTCAAATTCAGTCTTGCAAATTCAATCTGCTGCGGCGCAAAAATCCCCAACGTTTCAATAAACCAGTTGTAAAGCGGGCGATGTACTTCAAATTCAAGTGTGCAGATAGAATGTGTAATGCCCTCAATTGAGTCGCTTTGACCATGAGCGTAATCGTACATCGGATAAATACACCATTTATCGCCTGTCCGGTGGTGATGTTGATGTAAAATACGATACATTATCGGGTCGCGCATGTGCATATTCGGCGAACTGAGGTCCAATTTCGCACGTAAAGTCAAACTGCCGTCAGGAAATTCGCCCTTGCGCATACGTGCAAACAAATCAAGGTTTTCCTCTACACTGCGGTTACGGTAAGGGCTTGGAGTTGCAGGCTCAGTGGGCGTACCACGATATTTACTCGCTTCCTCCTGACTGAGTTCATCAACATACGCTTTACCATCCTTTATCATCTGCACAGCCCAATCGTACAACTGTTCAAAATAGTCCGAAGCATAAAGTTCCTTATCCCACTTAAAACCAAGCCATTGAATATCTTCCTTAATGGAATCGACATATTCGACATCTTCTTTTGCGGGATTTGTATCGTCAAAGCGGAGATTTGTTTTGCCGCTATACTTTTGTGCAAGTCCGAAATTGAGACATATTGATTTCGCATGACCAATGTGCAAATACCCATTCGGTTCAGGCGGAAAGCGAGTATAAACCTTGCCGCCGTTTTTGCCATCTGCGCGGTCTTTCTCAATTATTTCCTCTATAAAATTTAAACTTTCCTTTTCCATTGTAACAATATTTTATAAGATTGCAGGACCTGACCCGCAATCTTAATAATAACTTGCGAAGGTACGGTTTTTCAATAAGATTTTATATCTTTACGAAAATTTTCGAATATGGAAGAAAAATTTAAGAATATTGCAAAATATAATTTCTGGGACGAAAAAACTCCCGAACTCGGTTTTTACCGTGCCGATTATACCGATAAAATTTTCTCATATACGGACAATCGCCTTATCAAGGTATTGATCGGACAAAGGCGCACAGGTAAGAGTTATATCCTGCGGCAGTTGGCTAACAAATTGATTGCTAACGGTATTGACAGGAAAAACATACTGTATGTTAATAAAGAATACATTGATTTTGACTTTATTGTCAATCATACCGATCTTGATAATTTTGTGAAATTTTATAAAAAACAACTCAATATTTCAGGCAAGGTTTACCTTTTTATTGATGAAATTCAGAATATTATGGGTTGGGAATATTTTGTAAATTCTTATTCGCAAGATTTTGTTGACGAATACGAGATTTTTATTTCCGGTTCAAACTCAAAAATGCTTTCGGGAGAATTGGCTACATTGCTTTCGGGCCGCTATGTGGAATTTGAGATTTTTCCTTTCGGTTTTTCCGAGTATCTGGGTATTTTACAAAAGGATTCCAACAAGCAGAATTTTATTGAATATATGGAAAGCGGGGGATTACCCGAACTTTTCAATTTGCAAAATGATGAAATTAAGCGCAATTATATTTCCGCAATAAAAGATACTGTTTTTTTACGTGATATTATTCAGCGTCACAACGTAAAAGAGCCGAAACTTTTAGAAGATATTTTTGTATTTTTAGTAAATAATGCTTCTAATTTAGTATCAATTACAACAATTGTGAATTATTTCAAAAGTTTGGGTAGAAAAACAACTTACGACACTGTTTCTGCCTATATCGGATATATGGAAAATTCTTTTTTAATACACAAATCGGAACGCTACGACATTCGCGGTAAAGATACGATTTCGGGGAATTCCAAGTATTATATCAACGATTTGGCGTACAAAAATTACCTTTACAGAGGCTTCGGCTATGGTATTGGCTATAAATTGAAAAATCTTGTGTATCTTATCTTAAAACGTGCCGGATTCAAAGTTTATACAGGCGTTTTTCGTGATAAAGAAGTTGATTTTGCCGCACTGAAAGATGATAAAATTCTGTACGTACAGTCAACATATTTGATGATTGACGAGCAAACCATTGAACGCGAATACTCCCCACTTGAATCAATTACGGACAATTATGAAAAAATAGTGGTTTCGCTTGACGATGTGCGGTTTCCTCAAAGAAACGGTATAAAACACGAACAAATTTGGAATTTCAAACTATAGAAATCTCTATCCGCAGCCAACTATGAGGCTTTCCGCTATCATCAGATGACAAAATTCTGTACGTACAGTCAACATATTTGATGATTGACGAGCAAACCATTGAACGCGAATACTCCCCTTTGGAATTTTAAACCATGGAAATCTCTATCCGCAGCCAACTATGAGGCTTTCCGCTATCATCACCTGTCGGTTATAAACACGCCGTCTTTTGCAGCCGTATCTTGCCGTATCTCACAGCCGTATCTCACAGCCGTGTCTCACAGCCGTATCTTACAGCCGTATCTTACAGCCGTATCTTACAGCCGTATCTCACAGCCATATCTTACAGCCGTATCTTACAGCCGTATCTTACAGCCGTATCTCACAGCCGTATCTCACAGCCATATCTCACAGCCGTATCTCACAGCCGTATCTCACAGCCGTATCTCACAGCCGTATCTCACAGCCGTATCTCACAGCCGCCTTATCTCACAGCCGTATCTTACAGCCGTATCCCACAGCCGTATCCCACAGCCGTATCCCACAGCCGTATCTCACAGCCGTATCTTACTTATCAATCCGGAAAGCACGTTTCCGGGACCACATTCAACAAATTCTTTCGCTCCGTCTGCAAGCATATTCCGAACAATACCTGTCCAGCGTACAGGTGCTGTAAGTTGTGCTATTAAATTCCGCTTGATTGCAACAGGATCCGTACAGGGCTTGCCGTCCACATTCTGATATACGGGACAAACAGGTGTTTTAAATTCCGTTTTTTCAATTGCTTCCGCTAATTGCACACGCGCCGGCTCCATCAACGGTGAATGAAAAGCACCACCGACTTTAAGCGTCATTGCACGTTTTGCACCCATATCCTTACATTTTTCACATGCAACTTCAACAGCCTTTACTGTCCCTGAAATAACAATCTGTCCCGGACTGTTATAATTTGCAGGCACAACTACTTCATCGGGTAATTCCGCACTCACAGCAGTGCAAACTTCCTCAACTTTTTCATCTGCCAACCCAAGAATCGCAGCCATTGTAGAAGGCACAATCTCACATGCTTTCTGCATAGCCTCAGCACGTTTTGCTACTAACTGTAAACCATTTTCAAAAGAAAGAGCCTTTGCCGCAACGAGAGCTGAAAATTCACCAAGCGAATGTCCCGCCGCCATCAAAGGTTTTTCGCGATATAAAAAGCAGCATTTCTTACTGATTATCTCATACGCCGATACCGAATGTAAAAATACTGCCGGCTGAGTTACTTTCGTTTGCTTTAAATCGTCATCCGACCCGCCAAACATAATATCCGTAATGCGAAATCCCAAAATTTCATTCGCAGTATTAAACATTTTACGCACTTTGCAGGATTTCTCATACAAATCCTTGCCCATACCTGAAAACTGCGCACCCTGCCCGGGAAAAACATATACTTTTTTTGCCATAATATATTTTTAATAAATTTTCGGCAAAGGTACACACTATTTGAAAAAAAAAGGAAAATGCCAGAGGCAACGCACTTAAATTGCCTGTTTTTTATCATGATATTAAGGTCTAAAATGCCGGATTTAATAAATTTTTATTAAAATCTCTTAACAAATGTTAACGGTTAAGAATTTTTAACACGAATAATTTGGTGGTTTCAATTACATATATTATTTTTG
>JAIRNR010000102.1 GCA_031257915.1 Bacteroidales bacterium | reverse complement strand
GTCTGCTTGGAATGAACAGTGCCGACATGTATCTGTGTGACACGATAAAAGACAGACGTATTATTTACCACCGAAGAAAAACCGTTTCCCGCTGTAGCGACAACTCCCGAATAAGTGTTTTGTTGCCGAAACAGATAAAACCGATTTACGAGAAATATAAAGACAGGAGCGGTAAACGAGTGTTTAACTTTTATGAACAGTACTCTACTTTTCAAGGTTTTAACAGGCGTATAAATAAGTTTTTGAAAGATGTGGGCAGGGATATAGATAATCCGGATATGATTTTCTACGCAGCTCGCCGCTCGTGGGCGACGATAGCGCATAATACGGCAGGTATCTCTAAGGATATAATCCACGAAGCATTGAATCACAGCGACCCGCGAATGAAAGTTACCGATTTGTATATTGATAAGGACTTTGCCCCTGTTGACAAGGCTAATCAGAAAGTGCTTGGGTTGTTTTGTTTTGGGTGACTGAGGGGTTATTTTAACAGCGATTTTTGTTTGCACAAACAATTAGCCACTCGCATAATGCTCCGAACATGACTCCGGTTGAGGATTGAAAATAAAGACACAACATCTATTTTATTTGTTGATACGGAAGTCTTACAGGATAAATTCCCTTCTGCTGTTTATCCAGTATTTGAAAAACGGGTCATCAAATTCAAATGTCTTATTCTTAACAAGATAGCCTTTTTTTGTTAAACGATTTAGACTACTGTAAATAGTACTTGTGGCAACTGACAATACATTAAACTGTTCGTCCGTTGCAAGTGAAATCAACACTTTTTTATCAATTTGGTTGATAGTGTTCCAAAGTCGCTCGTAATCCGTATCATGTATGCCTGTAATAATTGCAATCACCTTATTAGGCATTTCTGCCGCATATTCATTACATTCCAAATACTCCCAGCAATAATACGCAAGTTGTTGTGTGTAATAGGGATGACAATTGGTAAATTCTAAAATTTCTTTAGACAAATTTTTTTCTTTTTTCGTGATTTTTTTTAGCCGTTGCGTCAGATATTCATAAAAATCACTGTACGGAATTTTTTCTAAATACATAAGATAACCAAAATGATAAAATGGAGATTTCTTGCTTTCAAAAATAGTTTTCATCATTGATTCCAAACTGCCGAGAAAAACATAACTTACATTCTTATGATGCTGAATCACAGAACGTAGTTGTTTTAATAAATGTTTGTCTAATGAAACCATTTCCTGAAATTCGTCTAAAACAACTATTGGGCGTTTGCTCTTTTCGCCAATTTTTTCAATTAAATTAAAAACATCTTCAAGAGCGGTAAAGCTTGCTTTGGCAATGGGGCGAAATGAAATTTCTACATTATTTGATAGCGGATTTAATTCGATTGTCGGAGCGATGTGAAAAGAACTGATTAAATGTTTTATTTTTTCAAATTTGTTGATTTTTAATACTTGTTTAAGCAATTGCGCAGCAAAATCATTTACACTTGTTATCAATTGCAAATCAAGTGAAATAACGGGACGATTCAGTTCGGTTGTGATTTTTTTTACCAAACTTGTTTTCCCGAAACGGCGCGGACTAATCAGTATCAAATGATTGGAACTTTTCAACACCCGGCGAACTTCTCGCTGTTCATTTGTACGGTCGGTAAAATGTTCATTATTGACCACTGTCCCGAATTTGAAAGGATTTTCCATTATTTTTTCATTTAAAAGTTATTTGACTGCAAAATTATAAATTATTTTTATCATTACGAAAAATTTCGTAACGAAAAATTTCGTAATAATAATTACGAAAAATTTCGTAATCCTTGCCCGCATTTTTCAAAACTTATTTTATATGCGTGTTAAACCAGTCTCATCACGGTAAGCGAAAAAACGAAATGTAGCAGATGAGCCTAAGCATATAATATTGCAGAAATAAAATCCGGCAAAAACGGTAAAATGTAAAGCAATAATTATGCTTACTGTCGTTTTTTTCGAGGAGCACTCGTAGAAACAGCAAAACCGCCGCTGCTGCCGCCAAGAGTTGGAGTTTTTGACAATCCGCTTTCAATAGCATCTACAAGCCATTTTTTGCCGTCCTTAATCAAAAAAAGGTCCATTGAAGAACCGTTTAAAGAATAAACACAACGGGCAAATCTTCCCTCAACAACAGTTGTGCTTATAAGTTCTACCTTTGGCGATTCTTCTTCACTTGCAAAGGGATTTAGAAAAACAAGTTCTTCCTTTTCTGCAATAGCCGCTTCCGAAGAAAACGTGCTTAATGCACGGCAACGTCTAAAATCAAAATCAATATAATATGCTTGAAGAAATTTATCGGCGACGCGCTCTGCCGAACGCTTGCTACTGCAAGAGGAAAGTGTGCAAACAGACACAATAAACAGAAAAAATATTAGAAAATGTTTATTCATACGGTTATAATTTATTTTTAACAAGTCATACGTAACCCACAATTGAAAGCCGCACTTGCAGTTGAGTTCAGACCAATTGAATAATCAGTTGCGTGGACGTCAAACTTTTTGCCTGTTCGTTTCATTGTTCAAGAGGATTACTGATAATTATTCCAAAGTTACAATAAGTTATAATAAGTTCCAATAATTATCAAATTAATAAATGTTAAAATCTGCAAAAATCATAAAAAATATAAGCCATATAAGCACAATTTAAGTATATTTGTAAAGATGAACAAAGAAAAAAAACAAATAGTAACCAACATACTGCTTTACACATTGACGGCAATAGTCGTTGTTTTGTTTTTCGCCATTGTTGCAACAAACACCGTAAATATTCCCTTTCACGATGATTTCACAGAAATAATAAATACTGCAAACAATTGGGTAGAAAGCAGTACACTTTCAAAAGAAATAGAAACAATTTTTCCATACGGCGACAGATTGAGCTTTGTTATGCGGCTCATAGTCGTTATGCTGTACGCAGTAACAGGAAGTATAAACATTGCTGCACTTACGGTAATCGGCAATATGTTTTTGCTTGGCATGGGTATATTGTTGTTTTTAATAATAAAGACTGTAATTTTTTCAAACGAACAACGTATCGGGAAATCAGCGACATCAGTGCCAATAAGTGCGGTTGTAATATCATTATTGCTATACAGCGGATTTATGTTCGGAACAAGTGTTTGGACAACGTTTCTATTGAGCAATGTCGCTACTGTATTTTTAGCATTTTTATCCGTCATCCTAATATCAAAGAGAGGGAACAGTCGATTCATTGCGGGTATAATTTGTGCATCATTCGCTATATTAACACAAGGCGGAGGCATTGCACTGTTGCCGATTTTGGCATATATTTTATTTTCTCAAAAAAGAAAAAAAGAATTGATAATTCTTTCGGGTATCCTGACAGCAATAATCATTTTTTATTTTTCAAGATACTTGGATGTTAATAAAAACAGCCTTATTTCGCATGATGGCTGGTGGAGAAAATGTTATTTATTTATACTTGATTTTTTTGAATTTCAAGGTAATTTACTATCTGTAAAAACAACGAAAATTCCGGCATATTTTCTCGGTTTTTTTATAACGGGAACGTTCCTGTATTCCTGCATAAAAAAGTCATACATGACCAACACAGTTTGGTTCGCGTGTTTTTTATATCTGTTGATAAACGCCGGAATGATTGTTATTGGCAGAGAGCAGGGCTCAATGTCAGTACATACCGGATATGCTTTTTACAGCAGTATTTTCACAATTTTTACGATGTCATTCTACATTTCCAAATGGAAAAAAGCAGTAAATATTATAATCGTTTTATTGCTGATAACGCAAAACGTTTACGGAATGTTTCTTTGTTATGAAAATACAACACAACTTACAAAAAACAAAATAATTTCAGCGTGGGAATGGAACGGAAAAAAAGAAGGATTGTATATGTGTGTCCCATCGGAGAGACACTGCTATGATGCGATGACAAGAGCAGAGAAAAATAATATTTTTTTTATGCCGAAAGTATCACGATTCGATATACAAAAACCGGATTTTATTCTTTCATTCATAAGCAAGGCATCAATAGAAAAAATAGAAAAATATCTTGTAGAAGAAGAATACGAAAAGGCGGGACGCACGGCAGAAAAAATTCTTTATACCGGCGCACCGAAATTTTCAATAAGAGAAAGGATTACTGCTGCCGACTATTTGCGACTGTGCCTGCTAAAAACAGAAAGTTTTAACAACTTTTTTTATTATTATAGTGAATTTTCTGAAATGAAAAGCCCTCTGCCGACAAATAATTTTTTGGCAAAAGAAAGCATATTATTGGAATTGGGGTATTTGTTTTCTTCTTATGATATTAATATAATGATGTGCAAGCATGATCTTAAAAATGAATTATTATGGGATATTGTTAAAAAGAACAGTTTGCTTTGCGGCAGGGAAAGATTTTTTTCCGCGCTTCAAAAAGGACTTAAACATAAAGAAAACAAAAAATCTCTTGATGGATGGCTTTCGTATGCGAGAGAAAAAAGACAAACAACACCTGAGGATACAATAATGGAGCAGGTAAATGATATAGAAGCATTTTTGGTTTTATTCTTTCCTGTATTTCGCCAAAATGTGGAACTATTAGAATATTATACACTCTTGGTCCTTTTTTATAAACGGTTAGATTTATTGCCTCTAATAATAGAACGCAGTAAATATCTCGGTTGTGAACGACTGCCGGATTATGTACAGGAGGCGGTGTTGTTATACGCGGGAAAAACGGGAGAGATGCTTGTTCCAAAAGAAGAAATAGATGTTGAAATAAAAAATCAGAAAGGAACTTATGCGAGTTATTATTTTTCAAATTAGCATAATTTTATCAATGTTGCTTGTTGGTTGTCGGGAGTTTTACGGCGAGGGGGGCATTGATGCACAAACAGACGTAACGCAGGAAACGGTAATAAATCCTTATCCGTCGGGATCGACAATTCCCTGCAATATATCCCCATTAAATCTTGCTTATAAAGAACGAGGCACGACAAGCGTTTCGGTAATAGACAGTAGCGGCACTCTAGTATATTTTGACAGTCGGCGTTTTCGCAAACAATTTCGTCCATCCGCAAAAAAATGGCGCGAATGGTTATTGAAAGCAAGAGGTGGAAAAATAGAAATAATGCACGAAAGCATAAAACATACATGGTTTGTTGCGACAGAGTCGATAGATAAATATATTTTCTACCGAAAAACATTTCTAAATGAAGATGTAAGACGAATGTTTGTAGAGCAGCACGATTTAGAGGAATTTACTGAAAAAATCCTGATAGAAAATTCAAAAATGAACGGTACGTGTATCAATTGCCACAACGGCAGGAACAATAATGTAAACTATTCTCTTCTGCATATAAGAAGCGAGTATCAAAACATGAATAACATACACGAAGGGACGTACCTCATAAGAGATGGCAAAACAACGCGTATAAAAGCAGACGAATCTCTTCCTCCTCACACGAAACTTGTTTACTGGGATTTTAATCCACGAGAAGAAATCATTGTCTTTTCAACGAATCAGATTGGTGGTGCGGCGGCATATCAAAGAAACGGACATGCCGACGATTTTATGACCGATACACTCGGTACAATTATTATCTATGATATAGAAAAAAACAATTTTATAACAAATTCTGAATTTTCCGATACAGCCGAATATTCTTTTCCAATATGGAGTGGGGACGGAAAAACTCTATACTATTGCAGAGGACCGAAAAGAAATTTAAGTCGTCCGTGGGATTTTTTATTCGACCTTTACAGTATTACTTTCGACAATAAAACAGGAACGTTTGGTAAAGAAACTCTTATCTTTCCCTTTTCGGAGTGCGGAGTTAGCGTAACAATGCCAAGACCGGTACCAAACACCAGCAAGTTGATAGTAACAGTTCACAAAACATCCGGAAGCATTCCTCTTTTAACCGATGGCGACTACTACATATTAGATCTGTCCAAAACACAGGATACCGCATTTGGCATCGGTATTAGCGGCAAGCCAACAAAAACGGTGTCTTTGCCAAAGGGACTGTATGCGAAGATAGAACCGGTAGAAAGCGTAAATACACCCGACCATGAAAAATATCACAGTTTCAGTTCCAATGGTCGGTGGATGGTCTTTTCCTCAGGGCGTCTCATCGGGGAGCAATCTGTTCCTCATATTGTTTATGTGGATAGAGAAGGCAACTTCGGAAAACCGTTTGCATTGCCTCAAAAAGAGCCGTTGCATTACACGTCAAACGTGTGGTCATACGTTTATCCGAACACAAGCACCGCGGGAGCAAATTTCAATGAAATAGAAAATAAATTAAAATAAGAAGTTATGTTAAAAAAAATAATATTGGTTGCTGTAGCAGTCTCATTTATTTGTTGTGCAGGAGCAAGCAAAACTAAAAGCGATAAACGCGAAATAGAAATGGTTGTTGTTGAGGGTGGTACATTTACGATGGGCTGTACGGATGACCAGGGTGAGGATTGCGGGGATATTTCAAAGCCTTCTCATAAAGTTACGGTGAGCAGTTTTAAGATATGCAAATATGAAGTAACGCAAAAGATGTGGTGCGATATAATGGGTGGCACAATGCAGAATTGGCTTGATACGGCAAGAATGCGAATTGAACGAAAGGCGATAGAAATTGCGGCAACAACAAATCTGGTGTTCGATTGGGATTTGGAGTTAAACAACATTGCCCAAAAAGGAATTGGAGATAATTATCCGATGTATAATATTAGCTACAACGATATTCAAAAATTTATACGATTGCTTAACGAAAAAACAGGAAAAAAGTATCGCCTGCCGACAGAAGCGGAATGGGAGTTTGCTGCACGCGGCGGCAATAAAAGCAAACATTATAAGTACAGCGGGAGCAACAATGCAGAAGATGTTGTGTGGTATTTGGACAATTGTTCGGACAACACGCATGAAGTCGGAACAAAGCATCCAAATGAGCTTGGACTGTATGATATGAGCGGCAATGTCTGGGAACTCTGTGCGGATGGTTATAGCAAATATCTGCCCTACGAGCAAACAAACCCAACAGTACCTTTAGACGCTTTCGTATTAGCACGCGGTGGTGCATGGCATAGCAGAGAATTTGCTTGCAGAATATCTTTCAGAGGATATTTTGCACCGCAAAGCGTTTGCAACTATATGGGTTTCAGGCTTGCGGAATAACGATGTTTTTGTTGCCCGAAGTAAATATACATTCAACCCCTTAAGTTATAAAAATGTTTAAAAAATTCCTCTGCTGGTTTGTTAAAGAACATTACACCCACAAACGACTTAGAAGTGCCTATTTGAGTTTGAAACGTATGAAGTACTTATGGACTTTCTACGACTTTTGGGAATTAGGTATTCCAAACACAAACAATGCTTTAGAGGGACTTTTCACTGACTTAAAAACAAAATTGAGAAATCACAATGGATTATCCAAAATACATCGGCAAGTATTTATAGATGAATACTTTAAAAATAGTTTTAGGCGTTAAAATAGCCTCATTTTTGTCCTTTAAGCCAAATTTTTTATTTACTTCCGCCGGTAATTGTTGTTCGCCTGGTAGATATAATTCGTACTGATTTGCGAAAATTTATTTTTAATTTTCGGGCAATGTGAAACGCACTGTGTCCATCTCAATTGCGACCGCAGTGCGGACGCAATTGGAAATACGCGGAAAAACTGCCCGTAACACTCTAATTGACAATGAGAAAAACCATTGCCAAATTCGGGTTACAACTGTTCAGAAAGGAATTTGATAATGCAGGTACCGTAATCGGCAACAAAAAATTTACTAACTTCGCATAAACTCAAAAACAAATCTATGGCAAAAGTTCATAAAAATCCGATAAAAGAGGCGCAGCGTTATTTAGATAATGCTCGCGAAATTTTATCGACGAAAGCGGAGAAAGATGGTGGTTATTATAGCGACGCTAAATATGTTAGAATGGCTGGTAATACCGCTTGGAGTGGTGTACTTATTGCACTTGATGGCGTACTTGACGTACGAGAAAATTTGAAAGGTAAAAATCGACCGGATTTCAAAAATTATATGGACGCTGCTGTTAAAAAGGACAAAAAGATAAGCACGCATCTTTTTAATACTTATGAGTCTTTGCACAAAGTTCTTGGATATGATGGCAATCTGAATTACAAAATTGTTCAGGCAAGTTTGGATGAAGGGAAAAATATAATTTCATGGGCGGCCAAACACTATAAAGAAGCATAAAAATAATCATAAATAACGATGATTATTATGAAAAAACGTTCGTTAATTGCAATGCAATAGTACTTGTAGCGGTAGCTACAGTTTTTACATTTACAGTGTTTTGTAAAAAAGATAATTCTAAACGAAAAAATTCGCAATAAAAAATACGAAAAAGTTCGCAATCCATTCACCCAAAACAAAAAAGCCCAAGCACTTTCTGATTAGCCCGGTCAACAGGGGCAAAATCCTTATCAATATACAAATCGGTAACTTTCATTCGCGGGTCGCTGTGGTTTAACGCTTCGTGGATTATATCCTTGGAGATACCCGCCGTATTATGCGCTATTGTCGCCCACGAACGGCGGGCTGCGTAGAAAATCATATCAGGATTATCTATATCTCTGCCCACATCTTTCAAAAATTTATTTATACGCCTGTTAAAACCCTGAAAAGTAGAGTATTGTTCATAAAAGTTAAACACTCGTTTACCGCTCCTGTCTTTATATTTCTCGTAAATCGGTTTTATCTGTTTCGGCAGTAGAACACTTATTCGGGAGTTGTCGCTACAGCGGGAAACGGTTTTTCTTCGGTGGTAAATAATACGTCTGTCTTTTATCGTGTCACACAGATACATGTCGGCACTGTTCATTCCAAGCAGAC
>JAIRNR010000099.1 GCA_031257915.1 Bacteroidales bacterium | reverse complement strand
CTCTTTCTTACAACAATGTGCTTACTCCCGACAGTATCTACATAATAAATATCGCCGAAAACTTTGTAAAATCAGTGGCGACAGGCGTTTCAAACAGACCAGTGCAATTACGTTATCGGACTGAAAATCCCATTGCCGCACCTGTTATTGTTTCCGTAAAGTACGGACAGGACGAAAATCTTGACGGTGCCGGCAATATTCCATTCGCAGAAGACCTCATTGCTGTTATACATTTCACAAAAAAAGTTATCTACCAAAACGATGTATCGTTATTGCAGGTGACAGAAGAATCGGCAGGAAATTATGTTGATTCTGTTTATTCGCAAAACGACAGCACGGCATGGTGTGTGAAAATCAGTAACTTGAAACAGGAAACAACCTATAATCTTGTTATTGCGGACAGTGCGTTCAAAGATGATGCAGGACTTAAACTTGACTATGGCGGTAATAATTATACGGTCACATTTACAACCGAACCGAATTATGTAGAAGATATTGTTTTCTACACTGACTTTTCAACTGTTGCCGAATATACGCCAACGATGGCAATGCTTGCCGACAGCATTGTAAAATATAAATCCACATTATATTCCAACGATAGAATGGAATTTAATATCACAAAAACCGATACCGTAAAATTAGATGGTTTCGTACTTTCCACAACAAACACTTCTTCACGTAAAATAGAATTTTACGGCTATAACAGCAACAGTGCGCATGGGCAGCAATATGGTTTATCGTGGGGGAGACTGTCAATGTCAAATTCGCCTGTTCAATTAACACTGCCTGAAATTACAGGTCCTGCAAAAATGATGTGGTCTATAGCGGGAAATACAGGTTTAAGAATAACAGCGTTAAGAGAGGGTGAAACGGAGTTGCAACTTGACAGTGTAAATAATGACGGCTCAATTCCGAATGCCAGATTCTGCCGTTATGAATATTTGGGAAGCGAAGCAAAATCTTTCAATATTTTTACAAAATTGCAGGCAACACAAATGCACGACTATGAAATAATAAAGAATGTAAAACAAAACAATATGTCGCCGTTATATTCTCACTGGTTCAATCCCACAAGAGAAACAGGGCTTGATACGACAGGATATGTTGATGTTCGTTTTAATAAAAGGATAAAGCTTGTAAATGCGGATTTAGTTACTCTTACAGGTGTTGCCGCTATTAACCTTGACAGTATTAAGGCGGTAGGTAATGCGCTCAGAATTTATTATACGGCTGATGGAAGTTATACGGATACTGTTTTTGAAGTAAATATTGCAGTTGGTGCGGTCAGGCAGGAAACAACATTGCAGGAACTCTCTTTTACGGCGCATTATGAATTTGACGTAAAGTCGCTTGGTAACAGAGTGACGGTTGCCGTTGAGCCGCTTTCCGTAAATGTTGATAAGATAATCATGTATCCGAATCCGGTAAAAGACAATCTTTATATTCACTGCAACAATATGAAAAGCGTAGAAGTACTTGATTTTGCCGGCAGAAGAATTGCATTGAAAAAAGGCGGTGCGGATGAATATGAAATAAATATGTACGGACAGAAAAGCGGCATTTATTTCGTGAGAATAGAAACGGTTAATGGTATTGTTAGAACGTGCAAAATTGTTAAGTAGATTTATGAGTGTTTTTACTGAAAAAATGTGCTTTGTTCTCTGCGTGTTTATTATGGGATGGGTGATGTTCGGACAGGCAGTATTCGCGCAGGGAATATCGGCACGCATGGAACATCCGAATCTTGTATTGACGAAAGACGGTGTTGCTGCTGTGCGGAACGGACTTGAAAAATATCCGCTTCTCGGCGCAACATTTGATAAGACAAAGAAAGATGTTGACGCAAGTATTGCAGACGGTATTGAAGTTCCTGTTCCCAAAGACGCGGGAGGCGGTTATACTCACGAAAAACACAAACATAATTACTCCGCTGCAAATAAAGCAGGTATTCTGTGGCAAGTGTCGGGAGAAAAAAAGTATGCAGTATTTGCAAGGGATATGTTGCTGAAATATGCCGCACTCTATCCCTCGCTCGGAGTTCATCCGGAAGGTAAAAATTCAAGTTCGCCGGGAAAAATATTTTGGCAGTCGCTGAATGATGCCGTATGGCTTGTAAATATGATTCAGACGTACGATGCTGTTTATGATTTTTGCAAGCCGCAGGAAAGAAGAATTATAGAAGACAGTTTATTTCGCAAGGCAGTAGAATTTAATGTGATTGATTGCAAAAAAGTGTTTAATATGATTCATAATCACGGTGCGTGGAATGTTGCCGGAGTAATGATGACAGGATTTGTTCTTGGCGACAGTGCTATGATTTCAGACGCTCTTGATAATTTTCTTGCTCTTGTAAATAATCTGTATTCGCCCGACGGTTATTATATTGAGGGTCCGTACTATTTACGTTACGCTTACTGGCCCTTCGGACTTACTGCAACTGCTATTGCAAACAATCTTTCATCGCTTAATATATTTGCTTACCGCGATTCCGTTTTATTGAAAGCACCTTTGGTAATGTTGCAGATGACCGACCCGACAGGGCATTTTCTGCCTTTTAATGACGCAATAAAAGAAAAGGCATGGACAAGTCAGGAAGTTATTTCTGCCGTTGATATTGTTTATTTTCGTACAAAAAATCACAGTTTGCTTCACGTTGCGGCAGAGCAGGGAACTGTAATGCTTTCGTCAGAGGGAGTAGAAGTTGCAAAAGCGATTGCGGAGGGTAAAGCACCGAAATCATTCAAGAGGTATTCCGTAATGTTGCGTGACGGTGCTGATGGCAATAAGGGCGGGGTAGGAATTTTACGCAGCGGGCAGGATGATGATCAGATAAGTGTGGTGATGAAGTATGGTGTGTATGGAATGGAGCATGGTCATTACGACAAACTTTCGTTTATGATGTACGACCAGAACAGAGATATTATAAAAGATTACGGAGCGGTGCGTTATCTTAATATCGTTCAAAAACGCGGCGGCAGATATTTGCCTGAAAATAAAACATTCGGTAAACAGACTGTTGCCCACAATACAATCGTTGTTGACGAAAAATCACAATATGGTGCCAGTGCGGTAATTGCAGACGACAAGCATAGCAACGCACTTTACTTTAATGCGGATAACGGCAATTTTCAGGTAATGTCTGCAATAGATACGACTGCATACAGTGGAGTTTCTTTGTGGCGTACAATGGCAATGTTCAAGTATGATATAGCAGAAAAGCCGGTAATAATTGATGTCTTTAAAGTGATGTCAAACGAGCCGCATATATACGATTTGCCGTATTATTATGCGGGAACTCTTGTAGAAACAGGTGTAAAATATGACGCTCACAAAGAGTGGTCGCCGCTTGGAAAAAAGTACGGCTATCAACACTTGTTCAATGTTGCCGAAGCCTCAGTTGATACGAACAGTACTTTTTTTACATGGTATTTGGATAAGCGTTTTTACACTCTTATAACAACAACAACGCCTTCAACGGAAGTCTTTTTTGTGCAGGTCGGAGCAACAGATCCCGAAATGTCGTTGCGTCCGGAAAAAGCATTTATAGTAAGAAATAAAAACGTGAGCAATTACACCGTTGCTTCTGTTTTGGAACCGCATGGAGAATATAACGAACCATTTGAATTTGTTAATGGCGCATACTCTAATTTTAAAAATATCTCTGTTATCAAAGACAGTGAAAACAGCGTTGATGTTTCAGTCGGAACAAAAGACGGCAGAGAGTGGCTGTTAAGTATTGACAGAAATAACGCAACAGTAAAAAAAATTAAATAAATAACAACAATGAAACGAATTTTTATTTTTCTCACAGCTGCATTTTCTCTCGCAAGCATTTATGCGCAGGGTGTTCAGACATACAAAAATGCCTGCATTTATGGGCAATCACAGCGTAATAAGAGTGACGCCGGTTCTGCATTAAGTATAAAGGACGGTATAACGTATTCCATGAGCGATGTCATAAAGCGTACATCCCCAAAAGCGATTGACTTTATGCTTTTTTACGGAAAGCAAAATAAGGTTGCAGGATTTTATCTTTTTGCTCCGGGACTGCCGATGGACGGTGAAATAAATTGGGATAAAAAGGAAGGCACCGTTCCATTTCGTTACTTTACTGCTTCGTCAAAAGATCCTGAAGGTGCGGCATGGCTGAAAAATTGGAATATTAGAAACGCTACAAAAATGCACAAAGTGAAGGATATTGATTTTGATAAAGCAGACGGTGCGGCAATTGCGGCAATAGAAGTAAGGGACGAATATATTACGGATGCTCTGAATGAAGGTGATGTTGTTGTTTTTGAAACGGCAGCGACATCGGCAACACCGAATAAAAAAGGACTTATAAAAATAGGTGCGGTAGAGGATGACGATGAGCGTGAGGATAAAGCAGGGCTGGGTGCTTTTCAAAAAATGAATTTGAAAATAAAAATTGTAAAGTGAGATGAGGAGTATAACTTTTCATACAGCATTATTTTTTATTACTGTTGCGGCAGGAACGGTTGCTGCGGCAAATAAAACACTTAATCCTGCACAGGGAAATTCTGCATGGAATTCCACATTAAGTAGCGGGCTTGCGGCAGGTGATACGGTATTTATGGAAAATGGAACATACACCGATTTTCAGGTACAGTTTAAGGGCAACGGTACGGCAGGCAGTCCGATAGTGCTTATGGCAAGAGAAGCGGGAAAGGTGAAAATAGAGGGGCAGATAAATATAAGAATGAGCGGGCATTATTTGGAAATCAACGGACTTCATTTTAGAAATGGTTACGCGAAAAACAGTGACCCTAATTCCACATCCGACCTTTTGGAATTTAAAACAGGCAGTACTGTTTTTGCAAATAACAGCAGAGTAACAAACTGCGTTTTTGATTCTCTTAATAACCCGAATAAAAGTGTTTCAAACGAAAATCAAACGGAACGCTGGGTTATGCTTTTCGGCAAAAATAATCGCATCGACCATTGCTATTTCGGATATAAAACAGTTGGCGGAGTAATGATAATGGACGACATCAGAGATACCGGATCACAGAACAGTTTTAATATTTTGGAATATAATTTTTTCGGTCCGCGTCCCAAATATACACCCGGAAATGGTGCCGAAACATTTCGCCCGGGTGATAGCGAACGTTCGCAATTGTCGGCAAAGTGCATATTAAGAAATAATGTTTTTTATCGTTGCGACGGTGAAATTGAAATCGTATCTTTAAAGTCGTGCGATAATATTGTGAGCAATAATGTTTTTTACGAATGTGCCGGAATGGTTGTCTGCCGTCATGGACACAGAAATACTGTTTACGGTAATGTTTTTATAGGTAATAACAAGGCGAGTTGCGGCGGCGTGAGGGTTATAAACAGCGGACATAAAATATACAACAATTTTTTTCAGGGACTTAAAGGAACAGAGTCCCGCTCCGCCCTTTGCGTAATGACAGGTTTTGACGATTCGTATCCGCTCAACTCTTACTATCAGGTAAAAGATGTTGATATGTCCTTTAACACATTTGTAAATTGCACATCAATAGAAATAGCGACAAAAGCAAGTTACAGCGGCGAAAATGCACCGCTTGCTCCGGAAAATACACGCTTCTGGAATAATCTTATCTATAACACTTCTTTAACAAAAGCGTATATAGATAAAGGCAATACGGGCGGTGTTGATTTTAAAGGAAACGTTTATAAGATAAGTTCGTCGAACTCATTTTCAAAAGATGGTTTTACCGAAAAAGATTTTGATTTTACGGCAAACGGTAATGGCGTTATGTATTTGAAAGGACCTGCCGTTGGCTATTGTATGCCGTTGCTTTTTGCCGAAAAGGGGATAGACTATGTTACGGATGATATTTCGGGGAAAAGCCGTAATAATTTTCAGGAAGTTGGTGCGGTGAATATTGAAAATGTAAGAGAAAAATATAATATTCCTGCGGTAAATGAAGTGGGTGTTACATGGTATAACTATATAAAGCCGACTTATTAAAAAATGAAGAATATATTTATTACTTTTTCCTGTTCATGGCTTGCGAAAAAAATCACGGCAAAATGTGATGACAGCGGAAACTTTATTCTTCGTGTGAAAACATTAAATGCAACACCTGTAAAGCAACACACATTTTCCATTGCCGACAATACGGGAGCAGTAGGATACAGTGATGTTGTTTTTGGTGAAGTATGGCTTGCAGGCGGACAAAGCAATATGGCATTTGAACTGAAAAAAAGTAAGGATGTCGGCAAATATATTGAAGAAAGCAATAATGAAAATATTCGTTTTTATTACGCTCCGCACATTTATTACGAAGGATATAAAGTAAAAGAAAAAGGGCGATGGGTCAAAAGCAGTGTCGGTACGGATTTGAATGTGCCGAATAATAATCGTATAATCTTATCTTTTAGTATCTTTGACAGTGAGGGTCCGGCTCTTTCAAAGGACTGCGGTGAATTGGGCGGTTTTGAAGCGATGCTTGACGATGGCTCTACCGTTGTTATGAAAGCAGTATTGTTAGATAAAAACAAGATAGAACTTTACTGTGACGATGCATATCAGGTAAAGCAGGTGCGCTACGGATGGGCAAATTATTTTGAGCCGTGCCTCGTAAATACGGAAGGACTGTATGCAAGTCCTTTCAGAGTAAACATTGAATAATATAAAAAGACAGAGTACTATGACAGCTATTGATGTAAAACCGGTTGAACTTGCAAAACCCGACGAAGTAATTGCTCAACAGATAAAGCAACTTATTTTGTGCGGAAAATTGAAGAATGGTGATAAACTTCCCAGTGAAAGAAAACTTATGGAGATGTTTAATGTAGGCAGAACATCTGTGCGCAACGCTATAAAAAAACTTGAATTTTACGGACATCTTAAAACACACCCGCAGAGTGGAACTGTGGTTGTCGGAACAGGAGTCGGTGCGGTAAAAAACATTATCTCCGAAATTATTGACATGGATTCCTACGATTTTCTTTCGCTTGTGGAAATACGCACATTGCTTGAAATGAAAGCTGCAAACCTTGCTGCAAAGCGCAGAACAAAAGAGACATTAAAGGAAATGAAACAGGCATTAGACGCTTATGTGAAAAAGGCAGAGGATAAGGAAGACGCCGTTGATGAAGATTTTAATTTTCATCTCTCAATAGCAAAAGCGTGTAAAAACAAAGTTCTTGTTTCGCTTTTGTCTATTATTACACCCGATATGCTTAATCATTACAGAAAACATAATCTCTGTATGGATAACTACGACAGACCTGTGGCGGAACATAAAAAACTGTATGAATATATTGCGGCGCAGGACGAAGCAAATGCATCTCTTTTAATGAAAAAACATCTTAAAAATATAATGATTTTTGCAAAAAAACAAACACAAAAAAATGGTGCAAAATAAAGTACTTATTTATTTTTTGTTTTCGTTATGCTGTATGTTTTTCGCTAAGGCGGATAACATGGAGATTGTTTTGGAAAAATTAAAAACAGTGCAGGCAGGGGATACTGTTGTTATTGATAACGGTGTATATAGCAATATTGATTTTAAAGTTTTCGCAAAAGGTACGGCGGAAAAACCGATTATTATAAAGGCGCAAACACCGGGAAAGGTAGTGTTTTCGGGCAATTCGGCAATACGTTTTGCCGGTGAGCATATTCGGATAAGCGGTATTTGTTTCACAAACGGCTATGCAGCCAAAGGTGCCGTTATAGAATTTCGCAATGGAAAAGAAGTTGCGAATAATTGTAAGGTTACCGGGTGTGCAATTGTAGATTATACGCAGCCGAACAGGATGAATGAAAACGTATGGGTTTCTCTGTACGGAAAACAAAATGAATTTTCTCACAATACGCTTATCGGTAAAAAAAATCTTGGCTGTATTCTCGTTGTTCAGTTAAATGACGAACGCAGTGAACAAAATAAACATCGCATTTCAAACAATTATTTTTCGCGTCCGCTGCTTGGCTCAAACGGCGGGGAATGTATCAGAGTTGGCAATGCACAGTATTCTCTTGTATCGTCGCAAACAATTATTGAGAACAATTATTTTGAAAAATGCAACGGCGAAGTTGAAATTGTTTCAATAAAGTCTTGCGACAATATTGTCAGGAATAATACCTTTTTCCTGTCGCAGGGAGTGCTTGCATTAAGACATGGAAACAGAAATATCGTTGAGGGCAATGCCTTTATCGGCTGGGGAACTGAAAACGCAGGCGGAATAAGAATTGTTAATGCGGGACATAAAATAAGAGACAATTATTTTGAATCGCTCACAGGGCGCAGATTTTTTGCCGCGCTTGCCATTATGAATGCAGTGCCTAATTCTTTACCGAACAGGTATCATCAGGTAAAAGATGTTGAAATAAGCAATAATGTATGGAATAATTGTAAAAATATTGAATTTGGTGTTGGTGCCGATTTGGAGCGTACACTCGCACCTGTCAATGTTACGATTGCAGATAATTATTTTTTAAATGTGGAAAATGTTGATTCTGTTTTTAAGTTTTTTTCTACCGACAGCGGCTATCATTTTAAGAACAATAAAATTCTTTCTACCGATATAAAATTGAAAATAAAAAATCCTGCGGATAATGCTGCAATAAAAAGCGATTGCGGGGCAGGGTGGTTCGGTATGAATAATACTCGCGGAGGGGTTACTGACGGCGGTTTTAATACATCAGGTGCAGTGAGGACTGATATTGCTAAAGATATAAATGCTTTTATCAATGTCGTAAAAAATGCGGGTGAAGGCGATACATTAAGAATAATTGAAGCAGGGGAATATATTTTTAACGAGCCGATAGAAATAAATAAGCGAATATTTATAATTGTGCGCGAAGATATAAAGGGAAAAGTTATTTTTAGATATGGAGGTGTTGGCAAAAACCCTGTTGTACGCATTATGGACGGCGGCAATGTGTATATAGATGGTGTGTGGTTTAGCGGATTTCCTGTCAGCGGAAATACTCCGCCGGTTGCTGCAATATCTCCCAATACGGTTATGTCGGGCAGTTACAGTGCGTACTTTACAAATTGTAAGTTCTCCGACTTTTATGAAAACAGTTTTAGCGCATTCAGAGCGCAGAAAGGAACGTTTGCCGACACCCTGTCTTTTGATAATTGTGAGTTTTTCAATATAAGCGGAGAGGCTATTTT
Source organism: Bacteroidales bacterium (assembly GCA_031257915.1). Taxonomy (GTDB): domain Bacteria; phylum Bacteroidota; class Bacteroidia; order Bacteroidales; family P3; genus JAIRNR01. The sequence continues at coordinate 13,131 of JAIRNR010000099.1, read as the reverse complement.
TCTTGCTGCCGAAAAGGACGACAAAGGCACATATAATGCGGAAAATATTCTGGTAGAAAACTGTTCGTTTCATGATATTCTGTCCTCTGCCGTAAATGTATATCGCGGCGGAAGCGACGAGAGTACGGCAGGACCGTCTTTGATATTCATCGGTAATAAAATAAATTCGGTGGACAACAGAGAACGCGGTGCGGCTTTACGTCTTACAGGTGTACAAAATGTTTTGATAGAAAATTCGGAATTTTTAAACAGCGGCAGAGGCGGCAGTTCAATACGTTTTGATGAAGCAAGTTTTGATATAATAAAAGTAAAAAATAATACGTTTAATAACAGCGGAAAAATATTTTCCTTTTACGGAAATATAATTAACGAAAACTGATATAAGAAAATCAATCAAAAACTTAGAATAATATGAAAACAAAAAGTGAAACGTACCAAATTGAACAGGACTTGCAGTGGGAAAATCCATCTCCGGGTATAAAACGTCAGATTATGGGTTACGACGGACAGATTATGGTTGTTAAAGTTGATTTTGAAGAAGGTGCGGTAGGAACAATGCATGAACATTATCATTCGCAGGCAACGTATGTGGATAGCGGTGAATTTGAACTTACTATTGACGGCAAGACAAGAACATTAAAACGTGGTGACGGCTACTACGTTGCTCCGGACGAACTTCATGGCTGCGTTTGCAAAAAAGCAGGACGGCTTATAGATGTATTTTCACCGGTACGTGCCGATTTTTTAAATAGACAATAATGCTATGAAGATACGTGGATTGCGATGGTGGATACTTGGACTTATTATAGTCATATCCATAATAAACTATCTTGACAGAGGAACTCTCAACTATATGTGGTTTTCAAAGAAAGCCGCACCGCAAACGGAAGTTTCGGCAAACGCTCCTTTGCAGGATGAATATATTGGTATCTCACTTGATTTGGGGCTTGTTGATAAAACACTTTCCATAGAGGAGCAGCAGGATCAGCAGAAGAAAATATACGCTCTCATAAACATTATCTTTATGATTTGTTATGGAATGAGTCAACTTTTTTCAGGTAAACTCTACGATAAAATAGGCACACGAAAAGGTTTTGTTACCTCTGTTGCCGTATGGGGAACAGCAGACGCGCTTGCTTCAACTGCTGTCGGGTTTAAGTCAATGGCATTTTTCAGAGGGCTGCTTGGACTCGGTGAAGCCGGACCGTGGCCCGGAACAACGAAATCAAATGCCGAATGGTTTCCTCAAAAAGAACGTGCTTTGGCGCAGGGACTTTTCGGCGCGGCGGCTTCCATCGGCTCTGTTATGGCACCTGTTGTTATCTCAATGCTTTTTCTTGCCTTTGGATGGAAAATAACTTTTGTTACCGTTGGCTGTCTTGGGCTTGTATGGATTTTGCCGTGGATTATTGTTAATAAAAAGGGACCGAAAGAACATCCGTGGATTACAGACAAAGAACGTGAATATATTTTGTCGGGACAACCGGAAGCAAAAATTAACGCTGCAACAGATAAAGCAAAATCATTCGGACAGTTACTGCGTAAAAAAGAAAGTTATTCGGTGGTGCTTGGTCGTTTGTTTTTAGACCCGATTTGGTGGATGTTTGTTACGTGGCTGCCGATATATCTTTTACAGGCACACAGTCTCAATATAAAAGAAATTGCAGCAACAGCGTGGATTCCCTATCTCGGTGCGGCAATAGGAAGTATTGCCGGCGGGTGGATGTCGGGATCTCTTATAAAAAGAGGGTATAGCGTCAATTACTCGCGTAAGGCGGCAATGCTCACAGGCGGAATAATAACACTTGCGGCAATGTTGAGCATACTTTTTGTACAAAACGTTTGGGTTATAGTAATTCTAATGGCTTTTGTACTTGGCGGCTATCAGTTTACGATGACAAACATACAGACGATTCCGAGCGATTTACTCAGCGGAAAATCGGTAGGCTCTCTTGCAGGGCTTGGCGGAATAGCGGCGGTAATAGGTACGATAAGTTGTATGTTTATTGTGCCTGCACTTACAAGCGGCGGTAACTGGACAGGATTTTTTATTATGCTTGCGGCACTTGTGCCGCTTTCACTTGGCTCAATTATGTTGGCGGTGAGAAAGATTGAACATAAAAATTAAATTTACGATAAATTAAAAAATTAAAAAGATGAAACATCAGGGAAAAGTAGCTGTGGTTACAGGCGGCGCGAGAGACATTGGGCGTGCGGTATCTGTTCACTTGGCAAAAGAGGGCGCAAAAGTTGTGCTTAATTATTTTGATAACAAAGACGATGCCGATGAGACGCTCAATCTTATCAAAGAAGCCGGCGGTGAAGCAATTGCCGTACGCGGTGATATGACAAAGTGGGCAGACGTGGAAGAACTGTTTAAAAAAGCAACAGAAAAATTCGGCAGCGAGATTCATATTCTTGTAAATGTTGTCGGAGGACTTGTTGGTCGTAAAACAATTGAGGAACAGGATGAGGCGTGGTACGATTTTCTTATGGACGTAAATATGAAGTCATGCTTTTTTTGCACAAAAGCCGCTGTTGCGTATATGCCGAAAGAAAGTGCTATCGTCAATTTCTCATCTCTTGCAGCCCGCGATGGCGGCGGACCGGGTGCATCCATGTACGCAACAGCCAAAGGTGCGGTGGCAGTATTTACACGTGCAATGGCAAAAGAACTCGGACCGAAAGGTATTCGTTGCAATGCACTTGCTCCCGGCACTATTGCTACATCGTTCCACGACAGGTTTAATACGCCCGAAAATCGTGAACGTATGAAAGGGGTATATCCTTTGCGCAGAGAGGGAACGGCTGAAGATATTGCAAGCCTCGTAAGTTTTCTTGCCGGCGGCGAATCTTCATACATTACAGGGTGCAATATAGATATAAACGGCGGAATGTTTTTCAGTTAATTTTCATTTCCGAATTTATAGAGTTGCGATTAGATAAGTCTTGCAGGATAAATCCGATGGACGTAGAATATAATATTATGAAACAAATATTAGAAAAAAAGTGCGGCACATCTGTTCGGCAGGTGAACGTAGAATATAATATTATGAAACGAATATTAAAACAAGCAGTAACTCTTTGCGCAGCAATAGCAGTATTTCCTGTTTTTGCACAGGAATACCACTATCAGCAAGGGTTTGCAGCAACGACCCCTTCGGGATGGACACGCACAAGCGCAACAACATCATCTCTTAATCATACAGGCGAAGCATTTGAAGGAAGTTATGCGGCAAAATTTGACGCAACCTGTATAAATGAAACATTCTATTTGAAAGCACCTGTAACGTCAAATGCAGGCATTCTCTCTTTTTGGGCGCAAAGAAACGCTAACAATACGCTTATGGATTTGCATGTTGTAAAGATAGCAGACGGTATTGAAACGGAAATTCAAAGTTTTGACGCGGCTGCTTTTCCGCATAAAAACACAGGCTGGAGTAAATATGCTGTTGCTGTGAATGAAGATGATCAGGTTGCAATAAAATTCTATTCAACAATAAGAGATGGAAACGCAGCATGGTTTGCTATTGACGATATAGAACTCACAAAATATGAAGATAGCGGCGGGAGCGGCGATTCACTTACAGGTATTAAAAAGATAAATACGGATTTTGGCGATGGCTCATGGGGAGAGATATATCAATCGCAGCCGTCATCAGGCACTTTTTCAACAGATACAATAAATGGTTTTATTCTTAACAATGCTGCTGTCTGCAAGGCGTCAATGCAATGCCCGACAGGTGTTGCGCATACGAACAGAATAGCGTTGGACAAAAGAGCAAATAACGGTTATGTTGTTTTGCCGCTATTAAGTACTGTAGGCGATATTGAGATTCACGCTCAAGCAGGCACGCTTGGAAACACATTTATTTTGGATGAGGAAATTCTTAATACATGGTCACCACTCGGCACGTATGCACCCTCAAAAGCAACCGATTCCGTATTTACTGTTTCTATTAACAGAAATTATGCTACACGTTTGCGAATATCAAACAATTCGGGCGGCGGCATTCTTTTGTACAAAATAAAAACAACTACTTATCAGGAAAATCAGGAATTGAATATTATATCTACCGTACCCGATGAAGGGGGTGCTGTGTATTATAATCTCACCCGTACAATTACGCTTAACTTTAACAAAGATGTTGATTATGGAAGTGGTTACATAAAAATAAATGATGATTCGATAAGTGTTGGCGAGTGCGTAATAAATGAAAAAAAAGTTACCGTTCCTGTAACACTTACAAGTGCTCCGTCGGGCAAGCCATACACTGTTACAGTTCCCGCGGGCGCATTTATTGAGAATGGTAATCCGTCACTTTTAAGCAATATAAAAGCATTGCATTTTTCAACAGTAAAAACAGTAGCGTATCCCGAAAATTATTCGTCGCAAATAGATGTTTATTATTCGACAATAGACAGTGCCTGGCAAAGAATGGATATTTACTACCCGGCATCATCAAATGTAAAAGTGCCTGTTCTTATAAATATGCACGGCGGCGGGTGGAACCATGGCGAAAAAGAATCACAGAGTGGTTTCTCTCTTTATTTTGATATGGGATTTGCAGTATGCAACGTAGAATATAGAATGACTGCTGCTGCCAAAGCACCTGCTGCTGTTGAGGATGTTCGCTGTGCGATGAAATATCTGCTTGCTCACAATAACGAACTGAACATAGACCCGATGAAAGTTGTCTTTCAGGGCGGCTCGGCAGGTGCGCATTTGGCACTTACGGCAGCATATTTGCAAAATGATGAAAAGTTTGACGGCGGATGCAGTCAGTTTAACGAGCCGTACCGCGTGATAGCCGTTATTGACAAATACGGACCGACTCATTTGGATGAATTTATGTTTTATACATCGCTTGTAAATTGGCTTGGCGGCAAAAAAGACAGTGTAGAATTTGTGCGTTCAATTTCCCCTGCATATATGGTTAAAGAAAGCGTTACGCCGGCAACGTATATTATTCATGGCGATGCTGACCCGACAGTTCCGTACCACCAGTCGGAATTGCTCGCCGATACACTTAAGAACAATAATATAAAATATATGTTCACAACAGTTCCGGAAGGCGGACACGGCGGATTTCCTGCGCAGTACAATACGCAAATGAATAATGAAATTGTGCAGTTCCTGTCCGAAGTTCTTGCCGAACTTTCGGTTGATATTGAGAATAAACCCGATATTTCAAAAAAGGAAAAACATGTTCTTATAAATAACGGCATGTTGAATATTGAAGGCGATGATATTTTATCTGTTGAGATTTTTGATGTTAATGGTAGAAATATTTTTTGTGCAAACGGCATAAATACAAATATTGTAGATATATCAAGTTATAAACACGGAATTTATTTTGTAAAAATAAAAACAGGAAAAGGTACATTTGTAGAAAAAATTGTTAAGTGAGTATGAAGAAAGTTTTGACTCTGTGTGCGGTGATTTGCCTGTGTATAACAGCTAAAACGCAGGAAGCGCATTTGAACGCAACAGGTGTCGGCAGTGCGTACGATTTGATAAATTCCGTATTTGCTCCCGCAGGCGGTAATGCGTGCGAGCCGCCCGATTGCGCACATCCCGGCTTCGGCGAGCATATAACACAGGTTTATGACAGTGAGATTGGGGAATACGTGTTTGCATTTCATATACATGTACGCCCCGACAATGACCGTTGTCAGAAATTTGACCGCGAGCGGAACGAAATCAAGACATACGGACCATCTCCGTCTTTTCAAAAAGGATTTTATGGAGACAGGGTACGATACGAATGGTTGTTTAAACTTCCTTTCGGCTTTAAGCCTTCAAGCAGTTTTACTCATCTACACCAAATAAAGGCGGTTGACGGAGACGATGATATGCCGATAGTAACAATTACCGCACGTAAAGCGTCGCCGAACAGAATAGAACTCAAGCATGATAATGAAGTTATTGTTGCGCAGGCAAACCTGTCCGAATTTACAGGGCAATGGGTAAAAGTTGTAGAAAATATTTTTATTGACAGTGTGCATGGCTCTTTGTCCGTGATTATAACAAAAGCGACAGGTGGTGATACTGTACTGCATTACGAAAACAACAATATTAAAACAATTCGCAGCAGCAACAGTTTTATACGTCCGAAGTGGGGGATTTACCGCAGTTTGCTTGACTCGACAAATTTAAGAGATGAAACACTTTATTTTACCGGCTTTGTTGTTGCAAAGGATACGGCAATTCCTGATACGGTGCCGGCAATTCCTGTTTTAACAGAGGATGTTTCGGAAAATGTTAAGTATATCAGTATGGAAGACGGAGCAATAAATATTCTTTATCCGCAACGCGCTACAACGGAAATATACGATACTCTCGGAAAAATGTTATTGAAAACCGAAGGGAAAAAAATATCAACAAATAAATTTAAAAACAAAATTGTAATTATAAAATTGAAAACGAAAAACGGAGTATTTATTTATAAATATTTAATATTATGACAAACTATCAAGTAAGACAGGCTGCACATCCTGACGATGTGAAGCACTACGACACAAAAAAATTGAGAGAACATTTTCTTTTCAATACCGTAATGGTATCGGATGAAGTAAATATGGTATATTCGCTCTACGACCGCATTATTGCCGGTGGTGCTGTCCCTGCGGCAAAAGAACTCCTGTTGGAGGCAATAAACCCTCTTAAAGCAAATTATTTTTTGGAACGTAGAGAACTTGGTGTTTTCAATGTTGGCGGAAAAGGAAAAATTATTGCAGACGGACAGGAATACGAGCTTGATTATAAAGAGGCACTTTATTTGGGCAGAGGAAACAAAGAAGTTAAATTTATCAGTGCAGACAGTGCAACCCCTGCAAAATTTTATTTTCTTTCTGCTCCTGCTCACAAGGTTTATCCCAACAAAAAAGTGACAAAAGAAAATGCGGTTGTTGTACATCTTGGTTCTTTGGAGGCGTCAAATGAAAGAACTATAAATAAACTTCTTGTAGAGGGTTCAATAGAAACGTGCCAACTGCAAATGGGTATGACGGAACTTTCTCCGGGAAGTGTGTGGAATACCATGCCTGCTCATGTTCACGACAGACGTATGGAATGGTATTTTTATTTTGAGGTGCCGCAGGAACAGGCAATCGCTCATTTTATGGGAACACCGCAGGAAACACGGCATATATGGTTGCATAATGAAGACGCTGTTGTGTCGCCGAATTGGAGTATTCATTCTGCTGCGGGAACATGCGCCTACACGTTTATATGGGGAATGGGCGGTGAAAATCTTGATTATGGCGATGTGGACAGTACGCCTGTTAATGAAATGGAATAATAATTATGGCAAAATATAATAAAATTCAGGTGCTTGAAACAATGCTTGAAACAGGCGTTGTTCCGGTATTTTACAACGCCGATCCGGATATAGCAAAAAATGTTGTTAAGGCGTGTTACAACGGAGGAATCCGCGTTTTTGAATTTACGAATCGCGGTGAATTTGCTCACGAGGTATTTGAACAACTTATAAAGTTTGTGCAGAAGGAATGTCCGGAACTGATATTGGGCGCAGGGTCTATCGTTGACGCACCGACAGCGTCGCTTTATATTCAGCTCGGTGCTAATTTTATTGTCGGACCGCTGTTTAATCCCGATATTGCAAAGGTCGCAAATCGCCGCCTTGTGCCTTATGTGCCGGGTTGCGGCTCAATGTCGGAAGTGGGCAATGCACAGGAAGCAGGTTGCGATTTATGTAAAATTTTTCCCGGTGATGTGCTTGATACGAATTTTGTAAAGGGATTAAAAGCACCAATGCCGTGGTCGATGCTTATGGTTACAGGTGGTGTAAAACCGGAAGAAGAAAATCTCATCGGGTGGTTTAAGGCAGGTACATCGTGTGTTGGAATGGGCAGTTACCTGTTTCCGGACGAGATGATTAAAAATGAAGATTGGCAAAGTATTTCTGAAATTTGCAGCAATACACTGTCTATTGTGAAAAAAGTGAAACATCGGTAAAATAAAAAAACATGAGCAAAGTAGTAACGTTTGGAGAGATAATGCTTCGTTTGGCAACTCCTGATTTTGAGCGTTTTTCGCAGGCAAAAAATTTTACCGCAACTTTCGGCGGCGGCGAAGCAAACGTTGCCGTATCGCTTGCGAATTACGGTATTGAAACAGATTTTGTAACGTGTCTGCCGGAAAATGATATTGCCGATTCCTGCATTATGGACTTGCGTAAACATGGTGTGGGAGTGTCCGGCATTATAAGAAGCGGCAGCAGGATGGGCATTTACTTTTTAGAAACCGGTGCCGTTTCGCGCCCGAGCAAAGTAGTTTACGACAGGGCAAATTCATCAATTTCCGAAGTAAAAACAGGAATGTTTGACTGGGAAAAAATTTTAAAAGACGCTTCATTTTTTCACTGGACAGGTATCACGCCGGCCCTTTCGCAAGGAGCGGCGGACGTATGTATGGAAGCAATTCGGGCGGCAAATGCTCTTAATGTTCCGGTTTCGTGCGATTTGAATTACAGAAAAAATTTATGGAAATACGGAAAAAAAGCATCGGAAATTATGCCTGCTCTTGTGGAAAGATGTGATGTTATTCTCGGTAATGAAGAGGACGCCGAAAAGGTCTTTGGCATTAAGCCGGAAGGTTTTGACGCAGAAAATACAGGCGGTGAGATTGACGCAAACAGGTTTGAATACGTTTGCAGTGAACTTATGAAGAAATTTCCGCGCACAAAAAAAGCGGCAATAACTCTGCGCGGCTCAATAAACGCAAATCACAATACGTGGGGCGGATGTCTGTATGACGGTAAAAAACTTTATCAGTCGCCAAGGTATGATATTACGCATATTGTGGACAGAGTTGGGGGCGGAGATTCTTTTATGGGCGGATTGCTTTACGGTTTTATCACTTATGCGGACGACCCTCAAAAGGCACTTGATTTTGCTGCTGCCGCCTCATGTTTGAAGCATACTGTTTACGGTGATTTCAATCTTGTTTCCGTTAATGAAGTAGAAAATTTAATGAAAGGGGATGGCAGCGGCAGGGTTATACGGTAGTCAATGGTTAATGAAGTAGAAAATTTAATGAAAGGGTATGGCTATATGAATATTTTTGATTTGTCGAACAGAGTTGCCCTTGTTACAGGGGCGTCATACGGCATAGGGTTTGCAATAGCAAAAGGCTTGGCTGAAGCAGGTGCGGCGATAACATTCAACGCCCGCAGAGAGGATATGGTTAAACAGGGAGTAGAGGATTTTAAAAAATCAGGAATAACGGCGCGTGGATATGTATGCGATATTACGGATGAAAAAGCAGTTGGCGAACTTGTTGCAAAGATTGAACAGGAAGTTGGGGTGATAGATATACTTGTAAATAATGCGGGTATTATAAAGCGTATTCCGATGATTGATATGACTGCACAGGATTTTCGCGAGGTTATAGATATTGACCTTACAGGACAATTTATTATGGCAAAAGCGGTAATACCGGCAATGATAAAAAAAGGCGGCGGAAAAATTATAAATATATGTTCTATGATGAGCGAACTCGGCAGAGAAACGGTTTCTGCTTATGCTGCTGCGAAAGGCGGATTAAAGATGCTTACAAAAAATATCGCATCCGAATACGGTGAGTATAACATACAGTGTAACGCCATCGGTCCGGGTTATATAGCCACGCCTCAAACAGCCCCTCTGCGCGAAAAACAGGCGGACGGCAACCGTCATCCGTTTGATTCTTTCATAGTTTCCAAAACGCCCGCCGCCCGCTGGGGAGAGCCGAACGACCTTACGGGTCCTGCCGTATTCCTTGCTTCAAAAGCGTCTGATTTTGTAAATGGGCATATACTTTATGTTGATGGCGGTATTCTTGCTTATATTGGTCGGCAGCCTGTTTTGAAGAGTTAGACAAATCTAAACGCAAATCATCCTGATATTTGACCATTAAACAAATTCGTCCCATTTTCATCCTAATATTTGACCATTAAGCCTGAAATACAGACAATTTAAGTGCATGACTCTTCGGGTGTCGGCGGTAAATTATGCATAATCTTTATTAAATTTGCATTTCTGCTTAAACTTCAATAAAATCTAAATTAAAATAAAATGAAAAAAAATTTATTTATCGGATTTGTGCTGTTAATGACTTTCTCCATATCGGCACAAAAGATAAAAGTAAAAAAGGGGAATGTAATGATTGATGGGGCATCTGTTGCTAAAATAATCAGTCAAAGAGGTGCGAACCTGTACACGTTCAGCGATTTGAATGACAATGTATTCTTTACAGTATCCGAAGAAAAGAAAACGGCATCAAATATTCCTTTGCCTAAAAATATGCTTGTTCTTACGGGGACGAATGGCAATATAAGAGAAATCTCAACTAAGGGTATTAAATGGTCTGTTACTTTTAATATGAACTATTATATATCTCAACTTATAATCAATAGCGGGTTGGACTTGCTCACTTCTCAAGGATTTAATCAAGATAAGATAAGCGACTTCTTTAAAATTTCCAAACGTGATGTTTCTGACGCTATGGACGAACGTATAGCCGAAGCAAAAACCAATATGGCAAAAGAGGATGAACTGGCTGAGTCTGTAAACTTGATAGTGGATAAAAATGGTAATATTTTTGCAAAAGGAAAAAGAATCGGCAAAGTGTCCGTAACTGAGGATAAAAGCCAAATATTAACAACGTATTTATATAATATTGTAGAACTTAACAATATTTCAGTTGCTTCAACGAGGGTAGGGATGAGTTCTTCTCTTCAATTTCATGATATAAATACTTACGACAGAAAGAAATTTACTTTCTTTGCGGAGGAAGGCAGAAATCTAACGATTGATAAAGATAATATCGCGAAAAGGATTGTACGAAAACTCTACTATGAAAATTATAAATTAGGCGATATGCTACTTGCCAAATCACGTAATATATATGGTGACAAAGGTTATGTTATTGATAAGAATGGTAATAAAATAGAAGGATTTATAACGCTTGAGTTTATGCCAAAATATGTGGTATATGACAGAAGTAAGGATTTTGATTTTAATCCCGACAAATACGGACAGTCGGTGTTGGTAACTGTTGGCGATTCGCTTAATGATCCGAATGCAAAAGAATTAAAGTATTTTGCTTCTGATGGCGTAAGAATAGTTGTTGAAGACGTTCAATTTTTTGGTGTGCCGGGAAAAACAACGATTCTTAAATCTGCCTATAAGGTTGCTGAAAAGGCTGTTGAAAAGGCTGTTGAAAACGCTAAATCTTTTAATATGTCGGGAATAAATGTTGTAACAGCAGCTCTTTTAGGATTAAATACTCCATATTTTTACAAAATAATGTACGAAAAAGATGGAAATTTAGTACTTGACGAGCATAAATTTGAAACTGTTAATGTGAAATTGAAAGGCAAAAAAACGGTAAAACTATACTATACAAATACAATAAATGCAAAAAAGAAACAGGAAACAATAAAAGAAGAATTTGATGGATATGTAAATTGCCCCGCACTCATCTACTCTGATTATAACACAGAAACAGTGGACGGATTGATAAAACTTGTTGATGACTATGTGGAGAAGTGTGAGCGATAACGGAAATAGACTCCTGATTTATAGAAGAGGCAACAGCCGCAACACAAACATTCATACCATATTTAGGGCGTTCCCCTTTGGCGTAAGGAACAGACGCCAAAGGGTCGGGCTTTCCGCTGCAATCCCTAACGCACCCACAATCGTACAGTAAGCAAAACCCGCCGTTACTTTCCGCCCCCGCAATCCCTCGTTCCACCGCCCCCCGCACCGCCCGCCCACCGGACAAAAAATGTAGATAACAGCAAGCAGTAGAACATTATAAAAAATATCCTAAATTTGTACACAGGAACGTGCACACAAGTGGCACACAAATATACAATCTAAAATGTATAAACATCGTTACTTAACAGTTCTTATTCTACTCATCACAACGAGTTATACACTATTTGCACAAACCCGCTACCCAATCTACGTCCACCCAGTACTGACACCACCTTATTCACTGCGAATATCCGACTACGGACAGGCGGGCAGCACACGACTTGTAATCCACGTAAACGTAAACGATTTCACCGTAACAAATCTGCCTGTACGCCTGCATATAAAAATGGAAAATCTATCAGGCGGAAGTGTAGAAACTCATCCCAATGCAGCAGTAATGCCGATATACCTGAATGGCGGCGAAGTACGAATATTTTTTGGTGAAGATTTAGCTCCGTACTTCAATATAGACAACCTTGTTTTCAGCGGTTACAGCAAAGAACAATACCGCCGCACAGGACAGTTACAGGAGGGCTTTTACCGTATAACGGTCCATGTACGGCACTTTCTGACAGGCAGAATAATTTCAAACGAAGGACCTGCAATGGGTTGGTTTGCGCTGGGCAAGCCTCCGCAGTTAATATCTCCCAACAACGATGCAGAGCTCGGTCAGGTTCAGGGTTCGCCGCTTGTATTCTCTTGGCAACACAGCAGTCCGGCTGTCCCTGGTGCGATGATACAGTATAATTTTGAGATGTGGGATTTGAGATTGCCTGAAATAAGTCCGTACGTATATGTAAACTCAATGCCCGCAATGCACAGTTCAACCGAACGGATGAGTCCGCTGCAAATCTATCCGGCGATGTTAAACCTTGAGCCGGGAATGAGATACGCGTGGCGAGTAACGGCTTTTGACATGATGAATCAGGTGCCGTTTGAGCAGGATGGCAAGAGTGAGGTACGTACGTTTACATACCTGTCCAAATGCGATGCTCCGACAAACTTACGTGTGGAGGAAAAAGGAAAAGACGCGGTTTACACTTGGGACGCCGACAGCAAACATACTTCTTACACCGTAGAGGCGGAAAACGTAACGACAGGCTTCAACAATATCTACACACTTTACGACAACAAGAAGACGTTAAAAGGTTTGGACTACGGACACGAATACCGTTTACGTGTACGTGCGGTGTGTAACAACAATGATATGTATCCGAGCGATTTTAGCGACTGGAAGACGTTTCGGCTTACTCCTCCGCCTGAGAGGGACAGTTCCAATAATTACGAGTGTGGCAATATTGATAAATCAACAATCCCCCCGATAACGAACTACGAGCTCCGCAGAGACCTGAAAGAGGGTGA
>JAIRNR010000031.1 GCA_031257915.1 Bacteroidales bacterium | reverse complement strand
CGGCTTCAACTGCAGGGGTTTCTTCTGCTGCGGGAGCGGCTTCAACTGCAGGGGTTTCCTCTGCTGCGGGAGCGGCTTCAACTGCAGGGGTTTCTTCTGCTGCGGGAGCGGCTTCAACTGCAGGGGTTTCCTCTGCTGCGGGGGCTTCTTCTGCTGCGGGAACGGCTTCAACTGCGGGGGTTTCTTCTGCTGCGGGAGCGGCTTCAACTGCAGGGGTTTCTTCTGCTGCGGGGGCGGCTTCAACTGCGGGGGCTTCTTCTGCTGCGGGAGCGGCTTCAACTGCGGGGGTTTCCTCTGCGGGAGTTCCTTCTGCGGCAGACTGTTCCTCACCTGTAAGTTTTGTGATTTTTTTCTTTGCTACTTTGGCTGCAATTGTTTCACGTACTTTCGCCTCTGCTGCAAGGGCACTCTTTTTGTTTTCGCGACCTTTGCTGTCTTTTTCCGACATCAGTTTTTGAATTTTTGCCTCTTTTTCCTCTATCCAAGCCTGAAATTTTACTTCGGCTTGTTCTAACGTCAAAGCACCTTTGTCCACACCACGTAAAAGATGGTGTTTCAGCATAACTCCTTTTGTTGAAAGAATTGAACGTGCTGTGTCCGATGGTTGCGCACCGTTGCGAAGCCATTTTACCGCTTTGTCCACATCAAGTTTGATTGAAGCGGGATCTGTCATTGGGTCGTAGGTTCCAAGCTGTTCAATAAATTTACCGTCTCTTGGAGCGCGGCTGTCCGCCGCTACCACGTGATAAAAAGGCGCACCTTTTTTACCAAAACGCTGGAGTCTGATTCTTACTGCCATAATTGTCTGTTTTTGCGGGGTTATTAAAACCCCTTTGTTTGTAATAATTGCGGAAACCAAATTTCCGCTGTTGCTTAATAAAGTGGGCAAAGGTAGTAAAAATTTTTGATATAATGTACCCCTTTTTTACACCTATCAACTTGCGTCCCTCAACATATTCATTATATTGTTCGTCTAACCATGTAGGGGCAGACAAAATCCAATCACCTAACCTGTCTGAAGATTTTGTTAAAGTTGAGCCACCAAGAGTTACAACTATCTTATTTTTCTCTTTATCCGATAACTGATGTATCAAGCCCATTACCTGCTCAAAAGTCGGCTGTTGTTGGTTTGCTGCTCTCATTGTTTTGTGCTTTTGTAATTGTAAATATACGAACTAAAAGTCGGTTTTAGCGTTGAACGTATGATTTCTGGGCATAGAACGGGGTTGCAATATTTTTTCTCGTTCCTCTATTCTCAATGTGCAGCACGATTCTGTGCGAACCATCATTGCAGGATGGTCTTAATAGATAATTGATGTAGCCATGATTTTGCGAAAAAATTGCGATTTTTCACTTCAAAGGTACAAATTTTCATGTTTTATTGCAAAATTAGAAATAAAAAAGACGGCTTAAATTAGCCGTCTTTCCTTTGTTTAGACTGTATTTAGCAGTGTTTTTACCCCGTCGGGGCGAAAGGATTCGAACCTTCGACCCCCTGCTCCCAAAGCAGGTGCGCTAGCCGGACTGCGCTACGCCCCGATTGCCTTTTAAAAAAGGCTGCAAAGATACGAAATTTATTCGTTATCTTCCTTATGGGCTTCCTCGTATGCTTTAAGCAGCGCGTTTTGTACATCAGCGGGTACCTGCTGGTATTCGGAGAACTTCATACCATAAGTAGCACGTCCTGATGTTAACGAACTTAAAGTTGTTGCGTAACGATTCATTTCCGCAAGCGGAACTTTTGCAGAAATAATCTGATAACTGCCCTCACTGCTCATGCCCATAACAACGGCTCGGCGACCCTGCAAATCTGTCATAACATCACCCATTCTATCGGCAGGAACAGTAACATCTACTGTATAAATCGGCTCAAGAATTTTCGGTCCTGCATTTTTAAATGCTTCACGGAATGCGTTGCGTCCTGCGAGTTTGAAAGCCATTTCGTTAGAATCAACAGGATGCATTTTTCCGTCAAAAATATTCACAACAATATCACGTGCATAAGAACCGGTGAGAGGTCCCTCTTCCATCTTTTCCATTATGCCTTTGAGGATTGCAGGCATAAAACGAGCATCAATTGCACCACCCACAATACAGTTGTTAAAAACAAGTTTTCCACCCCATGAAAGATTGTGCGTTTCGGTACCGCGAACAGGGTATTTTGTTTGATTCGGCATACCTTCGTAATACGGCTCAATAAGCATCCATACTTCGCCAAATTGCCCCGCACCACCCGATTGCTTTTTGTGGCGATATGTCGCTTCCGCACTTCTTGTAATTGTTTCCCGATAGGGAATTTTCGGCGCAAAGAATTGTGTTTGTATTTTATAAACTTTATCAAGCATCCACTTGATTGTGTTGATATGAAATTCGCCCTGCCCCTTGATTATGATTTGCTTCAATTCACGAGAATATTCAACAATAAAAGTAGGGTCGGAAGCGTGAATTTCATTAAGAACCGTACCAAGTTTTTCGTCGTCGGCAGAGTTATTTGCTTTTATCGCAGTTGAAAAAATCGGTTCGGGATATACTGTTTCCGCATACCGAATATCATTACCACCTGAAGCAAGTGTGCTGCCGACTTTAACATCTTTTAATTTCATTGTGATAACAATATCGCCGGCTTCGGCTTTTTCTACCTTTACACGGCTTTTACCGGCAACTACCATAAGTTGCGATATTCGCTCTCTGTTACCTGTTTTATTATTTACAATATCCTGCCCTTCCGAAAGTGTACCGCTCATTATTTTAAGAAAAGCGACATCACCAAGGTGCTGTTCTTTTGCTGTCTTAAAGACGAATGCGCTAAACGGTTTTGACTGATCCACTATAACGCTTTCGCCTTTTTCATTAACCAAACCTGCACCCTCATTCGGAGGGGTAACATTATTACCCATAAATTCAAGCAGACGGGCAACGCCTTTATTTTGCTTTGCCGACACGCACATCACAGGATAAATACTTTGCGAACGAAGTCCGAGTTTCACACCACGCCTCATTTCTTCAATAGTGAGATCGTTTGTTTCAAAATATTTTTCCATTAAATCATCGGCACCCGATGCTGATGTTTCAACAAGCGCGGTGTAAAGTTCCGACGCTTTATCTTTTTCGCTTGCGGGAATATCAAGCACTTCGGCAGCACCGCCGCCTTTTGGGAACTTCAAATATTTTTGTAAAATTAAATCAACAACACCTTCAAATTCCGCTCCGTTATAAACAGGATATTGCACAACGGTAACTTTAGCACCGAAACTTTCTTTGAGGTCGCGCAATGTGTCGTCAAAATTTGCTTTTTCGTGGTCAAGTTGATTGATAACGATAATTGCCGGCGTTTGCTGCTTTTGAATTTTACGCCAGATAATTTCCGTGCCGACTTCAATGCCGCTTGTGGCATTAACAACCATTGCAGCGGCTTCTACAACAGGTAATATGCCTGTAGGTTCACCCACGTAATCGGGAATACCCGGACAATCTACAATATTTATTTTTCTGTTGTTTATTTCGGAATAGAGCAATGTTGCCACAACGGAATTTTGACGCTCTATCTCTATCTCCCGATAATCCGATAAAGTGTTCTTGTCTTCTATTGTGCCCATACGAGAAATTACTTTTCCCTCAAAAGCCATCGCTTCACCAAGGAGTGTTTTACCTGCTTTTGCCCCACCCACAAGAGCGATGTTTCTAATGTCTGTTGTCGAATAAATTTTCATACGCTTATAATTTGTTTTTAAAGGTTGTATGGAACTCGCAGCAAAATCCTTACCCACAGTCAAGTCCGGCATTCAGACAACCGCTGTCTCGGATGTGAGCTTTTTGCACGTTCGTTTCATATTATTTGTTTTTAAGTTGTTGCTACTGTTATTGCCACCGTTTACACATCAAAAATTACGCGCTCTTTATTCTTCATATCTTCTACTTACAGTACATTTATATCGCCTGCACACTGAAATACGCACACGATTTCAAATTGTGCTGAAAATTGCGGGTGTTGAAAACGAAATATCAAAGTTAGAAAAAAGTTAGAATTTGTAAATAAAAAAATATTTTCTATCTTTGCAATCTTTTGAAAGTTGCTACTCAAAAAGTCACCTTGACATTTAATTGCTTCCTTAGCTCAGCCGGTTAGAGCATCTGACTGTTAATCAGAGGGTCCTAGGTTCAAGTCCTAGAGGGAGCGCGAGAATTTTCCGCAATGCGATTCAAAACTACTATCGGTGAAGCCGTTTACCGCATTCCGTTGTTCGTTATAATAAAGAGACATTTTTTTGAGAGCGGAGTTCGGAGTTTGATTTTGTTTAAGAGTATCTTTTGCCCGCCTGATACGGTATGCAACCAAATCGGCTCTTTCCTGTTCCGTCAATTCCAAATTACTCATAATATTTTGTAACCCTCATTCATAACATTTCCCCTAAATTCTCTTCCCCCCAATTTTTATTCGTCTGTGTGTAAATTAAAAAGTTTCATGGATATTATATAAAATGGCGTTTTTACAGGTCTGTCATACCACGCCTTACGAGTCATAACAAGCGGACTTATGCTTACAGAGCAAGTATCTTTTAATTCTAACGCATACAATGGTTCTGTTATTCTTTTTTCTTCCTGATAGTCCAATTTATCTCTGTCCACTAAAATCAACAAATCTATATCACTGTTTGCTTTGGCATCACCACGTGCTTCAGAGCCATAGAGGATAACCTCTGCATCCGGTACGGTGCTTTTTAATACCTTCTTAATATCATCTATATATTGCTGCCGTTTCATGCTATAAAACTACGTATTTATCTTTATTATCTTTCCATCATTGACTTTTGGAATTTCTCGCAAGAATATCAATTTCATCATGTTTTGCCCACGCTTGAAAATGCTTTTTCTTTATAGTTCGCTATGTCAATAATATGCTGAATGCTATCAGACGTAATATTGGCAAAGATACGAACTAATTATTTGGGAACAGCCCGCATTTTCGGAATCATAAATTCAACTACCAAATATAAACATACGGACTTGATGTGTACAAAACAGTGTCTTTTGTACTATTTATAATGGAAGAAAATAAGATGTAAAAGAATACGAAACGACATATCCAAAGATTCGCCAAATGAGTGAATATCTGCGTTTAAATGGTGTAAGAAAAGCCCCCAATAAACAGCAATCCTATGAATGACTAATCTGAACACCACGCCGTTCTCTCCTGTACCCACCCGGCGAGCAATGAAAACGCCTCATAAACTCCCGATAAAAATATGCTTTGCCGCCGAAGCCGCAGGCGAACATTATCTCTTTTACGGTTTTTTGTGTAGTAACAAGCATTTTCTCAGCCTGTTCAAGGCGATATGAGCGTATCAAATCTACAGGCGTTTTATCGGTCAGATGTTTTATTTTGCGATAAAATTGCATTCTGCTCATTGCTATTGCAGAGGCAACATATTCGGGCGATAAATCTTCATTTGACATGTTATTTTTGAGAATTTTATACACTTTTTGCAAAAACATTCTGTCCTCTTTATGAAGTATTCTGCCCTGATGTTTTTTTGTTTCAGCGTAAGGACTTTCGCTATATTCAATAATATTTTTTTTGTTTTTTAAAAGACGTGCTACCGCCGTAAGCAAATAATCGGGGCTAAACGGTTTTTCCAAATAAAAATCGGCACCTGTTTCTATTGCGTCTTTATGGCTCTCTATTTCGGCTTGTGCAGATAAAATGATTATGGGAATATGCCGTAAATTTTCTTTACTCCTCACTGCACCGGTAAATGCAATACCATCCATGACAGGCATCATCAAATCACAAATGATTAAATTCGGCTCTGTTTCGTTTATGATATTCAACGCCGATTGACCGTTTTCGGCTGTCATCACTTCGTATTGTTCCGACAGAATTTCTTTGAGCAAATCACGCATTTGCGCTTCATCATCTATAATGAGAAGCATCATTTTTTCCGATTGTTCGGATGGCGGCATAGATATTTCGCCACTTGCAGCAGCTTTTATATTAACGTCCTCCATTGCATTAACACCACCCACAGTACTGACTGCACTGCGCTGTAAATCCTTTACCATATCCATTTCGTATGCACCAATATATCCTGTCTCAGCAATATCGTTACCCGATATTTTCAAAACAGGAAAACGAGCGATAAAAGATGTATATGTTTCCCCGTCACTCTTTACATAAATTGTCCCATTTAACATACTCATCAACGATTTGCAAAGCGCAAGTCCGATACCGCTCCGCATTTCCGTATTTGATGTTTCCAATTTTTTTTCAAGGCGATTCAATACTTCAAATCTGTCAAATATTTTTTGCATATCATCTTTTTCAATTCCCACACCACTATTTATAACTTCAAGTACCAACTCTTTATTTTCCTGAAATAATTTAACTTCAATACGTTCACCCGCAGGCGTGTATTTCACCGCATTTGAAATTAAGTTGAAAAGTATTTTTCTAAAAGCGTCAACATCTACATTCCAAAAAATTCTTTTTTCACTTGGGAAAAACTCAAAACCAATTTCTTTTTGCTGCATTGTTTCCAAAAAATAAGAAATAACAAAACGTGACAACTCCACTATCTCCGTATTTTGAATATTCATTTTTAAAAGTCCCGAATCGGCTTTACGAAATTCCACAAGCTGCCTGATAAGTATTTTCATTCTCGTAGAATTTGAACGAATACTGTTTAAATATTTTTGTGAAAAAACATCGTCCTGCAATCGTTTTGAAAGCATTTCATTCGGTACATCAATAAGAGTCAGCGAATTTGAAAATTCGTGCGCAATATTTGTAAAAAATTGCAATTTCGCTTGATGTGTCTGTTCTTTATCACGTAAATTTTGTTCCGTTTTTCTTTTATACCGCAAATCTTTTCTAACAAAAAATATAATAGCGAACGCAAGTATTCCATATCCGACAAGAGCCCACCACCTTGCCCATAAAGGCGGAAGTACTGTTATCGGAACTTGATAAACTGCCGTATTTAAAATTTTTTCGGCATTTGTATTTTTTACTTTAAGAGTATATTTACCGCTTGGTAAACTGCTAACTACAACAGTTCTTGAAGTACCAAGACGTATCCAGTCACGATGAAATCCCTCTACCATGTAGATAAGCTCGCATTTATCGCCGTCAATATAATCAACAGGCATAAAATGAAAAGTTGCTGTCTGGTTTCTATGCTGCAATTTAAGTGACGAATTGGGCGGAAGAAACGTTTGAACATTATCCAAATAAAAACCGTCAAGTGCTAACTTGGGCATAAAAGAATTTGTGCTTATCAATGCAGGATCAAAAACAGTAAAACCGCTTATTCCGCCAAAATACATATATGGAGATTTGCTGCTGCAATAATAATACGCACCGTCCGAAAATTCATTATTCTGCAATCCTTCCCTTTCAAAATATGGAATAATCTGCACAACGCCGCTACTGTTTTCCCTTGAGAGTTTTGCAATACCGGAATTTGTACTTACCCACAAATATTGTTCCTTATCTCTAATAATTCCGTGAATGGTGTTGTTCGGCAATCCGTCTGCTTCGGTAAAATGTTTTTCTAAAAACAATGTGTCATTCGTGTAAACAAATCGATTAAGTCCTGTGCTTGTACCTGTCCATATTCTATTATTTTCGTCCGTAAACAGGCATAAAATATCGTCCTTGCCGTAAGAGCGCGACCGTCCTGTTTTAATATTCAGACGGCAAAGCCCTCCGCCGCGTGTGCCAATCCATAACATTTCATCATTTTGCACTGCAATTGAATAAATTATATTATTCGGGAGATTATACTTTTTGTGTGATTTAACTGAGTAAGGATATGTTGAACGATCTATTTCAAGCATAAATAAGCCATTGCCGCCTGTACCTGCAAATAAAATATTTTTATTTATAAAACAAAGTGAATAAACAGACGAAAGGTTACTTAAATTTGCATTTATCTGTAAAGAAAGTATCTTTTTTGAGCGGGTGTCATAATACTGTATGCCTTTTCCGTCTGTTCCGATCCACACTTCTTTTCCCTCTCCTTTTTGCAATACAAAAACAGCATTATTCAGAAGTCCGTTCTGTGTTGTGTAACGTTTAAGATATATCGGTTTTTCCGGATTCGTATTATCAAAAACGAAAATTCCGCTGCCTTTTGTTCCGACCCAGAGTGTCTTATCTATTTCCATAAAGGACCTTACCGCATGAGGTCCCATTTGCGGAATATTTTGGCGTGTAAAAGAATAAAAAGGATACCTGTTGGGAATGAGCATATAGATTCCATCCATATCAGTACCAATCCAAAGTATATTCTGAGAACCGTACCAGTAAGACAACACTTGTGTCGTTTTTGCCATAAACGGCGGAAAATCAGCAAACAGCGGTGGATTGTCAGCAGGAAAAAGATACTTTTTAAAAGTTGGTATAAATTGATTTTTTTCTTTATCAAAATAGAACGTTCCCGCATTCAGAATATTAACTAATATTTGCCCTTTTTCATCTTTTCTAATTCTAAAACTATGCTCTACTTCAGGTACTTGCTCTTCATCAAAGAAAAAATGTTCAAATATTCGCGTACGTCTGTTAAAGCGATCTATCCCTCTGTCGGTAGCAACCCAAAGATATGTTTCATCTTCCTCTACCAAATGACGTATAATATTGCTACTTATGGAATTAGGATTATTTGGGTCGGGCTTAAATACTTTAAATTCCTTACCGTTATAAACGTTTAACCCATCCCATGTGCCAAACCACATTAACCCTGACTCATCCTGTAAAATAGCGGTGACAGAACTGTTTGAAAGCCCATCCCTGTTGGTTATATGGATAACGCGGCAGGGAGTTTCAGAAGTGTAGATTAGCGGTTGTGCTATATCCTTTGTTGCTGCCTGCAAATCAGATATTTGTATTATCGGCAAAACAACAGTAAAAAATACTGCGATGAACGTTACACAAAAATATTTTTTAAACATAATCATTATATATTTGACAAAAGTACAAAAAAGACACCTTTTTGCAAAAAATAAAGACCTTTTTTTAAAATTTTGCGACTAATTTCGCCGTAAAATTAACATTGATAAACTTATTTGTACTAAATTATAATAAAATAATGGATATTGCAAAAAGAAATTTTCAAAACCCGCTGTTGCGCCCTGCCAATTTAAAAGCAAATATTGAAGGGATGGAGATAACATGTTTGCTCAATCCGGGCGTTTTCCGCATGAACGGCAAAGTATATTTGGTTTTGCGCGTTGCCGAACGTCCCAAACAGATAGAGAATAGAACAAGTTTCCCTGTTCTTGACGAAAACGGTGAAATAAAAGTTTTATCTTTTGATAATAACGACCCCGACCTTGATCTTTCCGACCCTCGCGTAATTGCTTATAAAGGAAAGAATTATCTTACAACAATGTCGTACTTGCGCATAGTAAGCAGCATAGACGGTATTCATTTTGAGGAGGATGAGAATTATCCACCGATTTTCGGAAAAGGCTGTCTTGAAAGTTTCGGTATTGAAGATTGCCGTGTTGCTGCAATGGAAGATGGTTATTATCTGACATTTACAGAGGTTTCTCCGGTTGCTGTCGGAGTTGGGCTTATTATAACAAAAGACTTTAAGAGTTACGACCGCAAGGGAATGATTTTTCCACCACACAATAAAGACAGTGCTTTATTTGAGGAAAAAATCGGCGATAAATACTATGCTTTCCACCGTCCAAGCAGTCCTGAACTTGGAGGTAATTACATTTGGATTGCCGAAAGTCCCGACCGTTTACACTGGGGTAATCATAAATGTATTGCCGCAACACGCGAAAATTCCCCAAATTCATGGGACAGTGCGCGTGTCGGCGCAGGCGCATCTCCAATAAAAACATCTGAGGGATGGCTTGAAATTTATCACGGCGCAAATAGAAAAAACCGCTATTGCCTCGGCGCACTTCTACTTGACCTTAACGACCCCGGCAAAGTTCTTGCACGCAGCAAAGAACCGATAATGGAACCCTCCGCACCGTACGAACTGACAGGATTTTTCGGTAACGTAATATTTACAAACGGACATTATGTTGACGGCGACACAATACATCTGTATTACGGCGCAAGTGACGAGGTTATATGCAAAGCAGAATTATCAATTACGGAAATTTTGCAAACATTAAAAGCGTAAATTATGAGCAACAAAATAACAGGAGAATTCAGATTCTTTAAAGAGCAACCGAAAAATGTACGCGTATTGCTTATTACAAATATGCTGTACGCAATTATTTTACCTGTCGTAGAAATTTTTGTTGCTGCGTATATTATGCGCAACACAAGTAATTCCTCTTTCGTTGCTGCATACCAGTTAAGTATGTATGCAGGCATTGTCGTTACTTCACTGTTAAACGGATTGCTGCTGCGTTACTTTAAATCAAGCAGCATTTATGCTTTCGGAATAATTGTTTCCGCTTTCGTTTTAATGGGAATGATGTTTATGAAAATGCCGGCGGCTTCGGGCGAGGTAAATATATCGGAAATTATCGCACTTTGCATTTCGGGTTTTGTACTCGGTGCTTCAACCGGTTTTTTCTGGACAAACCGTTATCTGCTGACATTAACATCTACAAACGATGACAACCGTAACTATTTTTTCGGAATAGAATCGTTCTTTTTTACATTTTGGAACATCGTTATTCCTCTTGCTGTGGGCGCATTTTTAAGTTCTTTTAAAGGTACTTCCGACTGGTTCGGAAAGCAACTTTCTACAAATAACGGTTATCAAATTATTACGGGGATTGCTTTTATTGTGGCTATTCTCGCTTGTATTGTTTTATCAAGAGGAAAATTTGAAAATCCGAAACATAAAAAATTCTTTTACGCACGTTTCCACGCATTATGGAACAAACTGCTTGTTCTTGCAGGGCTTAAAGGAATGGTGCAGGGTTTTCTCGTTACCGCACCTGCAATTTTAGTAATGCTTCTTGTCGGCGAAGAAGGATCGCTTGGACTCATTCAGGGTATTGCAGGCGGAGTTACCGCAATTCTTGTTTATGTTCTCGGACGCACAGCAAAACCAAAACATCGTATGGCTATTTTCGGTGCAGGGCTTCTTGTATTTTTTGCCGGAACACTTTTTAGCGGTATTCTTTTTTCTGCAATCGGAGTAATACTTTTTATTCTTTGCAAAGTGTTTTTTCAACCGCTGCACGATTTGGCATATTTCCCTACTATGATGCGCACAATTGATATTGTTTCAAAAATAGAAAACCGCAATAAATACGCTTACATTATGAGCCATGAAATCGGTTTATTTTTCGGACGTGCGGCAGGAATGTTGCTGTTCATTGTACTTGCATGGAGTATATCGGAAATTTTCGCACTTAAATACGCACTTATTATTGTCGGTGCATTGCAATTGCTTTCGCTGCCGCTTGCAAAACATATTGTCAAAGAAACGGAAAGAATTGCCACCACATAGAAATGTCAATTAAGAATAACCGTTATGCGAATAAAATATGATTGTATAAATGTAATTGATAAGAACATGAAACGAACTGCCACTATAGCCTTTATTGCAGTCACAATCGCCTGCGCTTCCTGCATTTTTTGCACTCTGTGCGTTTCCTGCTCACACAACAATACCGCATCTATCAAGCAAATTGCACTTCCAAAAGTTGAGCAAATGCCCAATTTGCCGCAACCATATAAAATTATCAACTACAAGCAAAAAGCACTTGACTACGATAAGCTTGTTTTCAGTTTCACTCCACTTTGCGAAGCAGGAACGTTTATTTGGCTTGACAGCGCAAAGCGCAATATTCCACAGGTTACATTCGGTTTATACACTGCAATCCATGATGTAAGAATGGGTGCGCACCGCAATAACGGAGAATGTCACGAAAGTATAAACTCACTTGCCGCACTTATCGGCGCAGGACTTATGGGTATTGACAAAACAAATCAGAACGGATTTAATTTTGTAAAGATGGTACAGAATTATTTCAACTCCGAAACAGGTTGGAATATTATGATGAACAACACAAACCCCGTATCCGGTAAACTTGGCGGCGGATACGGACGCGACTGGTGGTATGATGTTTTACCTAATGTTCTTTATTACGCACTTTGTGATATTTTTCCAAACGTTGAAAATGCCGACAATATTCAATATCAAGTCGCAGAACAATTCTATAAAGCGGATTCCATTCTAAACGGAAATTATGATTATTCTTATTTTGATTATGCAAAAATGCAGGGTATGCGCAATCAAATCCCATATCAGCAGGATGCCGCAGGCGGACACGGTTACGTGCTTTACGCCGCATATCAAAAATTTAAAGACCTCCGTTATTTGGAAGGTGCAAAAAGCGCAATAAAAGCATTAGACGAACAAAAAGAAAGTCGTTTTTACGAAATACTTTTACCTATGGGTTGCTACACCGCTGCACGTCTTAACGCGGAACAGGGAACAAATTACGATATAGAAAAAATGCTTAACTGGGTTTTTGACGGATGCAAAAATCCTCAAGCACGCCATGGTTGGGGCGTAATATCGGGAACTTGGGGCAATTATGATATTAGCGGACTTCAAGGCAGTTTGTTAGACAGCGGCGGATACGCATTTTTTATGAACAGTATGAAAATGGCAATTCCACTTGTACCGCTTGTAAAATATCAACCGCAATTTGCACGTGCAATCGGTAAATGGATGCTAAATAATGTAAATGCTGCACGTCTTTTTTATCCCGACCAAATTGATGACGAACATCAGGCATTGCCGGAAATGAAAAACATTGCAAACGGTGTTATTGCATACGAGGGATTACGCTATCAGGACGCTTATAACACTCCACGCTTAAAAAATATTCATCCTGTCGCGCTCGGCGACGGACCAAACTGGATGCCGGACAATCCGAAAGAAACAATGTTTTCACTTTACAGCACATCGCCTGCAGGTGTCTTCGGTGCAATGACAGATACGACAAATGTGACGGGTATTTTACGTTTTAACTGCAACACAACCGACTTTTATTCGGAAAGAGAATATCCTATCTATCTTTACTATAATCCTTACAAAAACGATACGGCAGTAACATATCATGCAAGCAGTGAAAAGGTGCATTTATACGACATCGTATCAA
Organism: Bacteroidales bacterium; assembly: GCA_031257915.1. Taxonomy (GTDB): domain Bacteria; phylum Bacteroidota; class Bacteroidia; order Bacteroidales; family P3; genus JAIRNR01. The sequence continues at coordinate 12,938 of JAIRNR010000031.1, read as the reverse complement.
AAAAATATTTTCCATCAATTACGGAAATTACGCTGACAGGCGATAATGCCGCTGTTATTGTAGAACTCCCTTTGGGTATTAAATTGAGATAATATGAAACGTATTTTTATTTTATTTGCGGCAATACTTGCTTTACACACGGGAAATGCACAGGATACGACATCCGTGACGACAACGGAAAAATTCCTGGAACAGGTCGTTGTTGTAGGCTATCAAACACAAAAACGCAGCGACGTGTCAGGCTCATTGAGTGTTGTAAACGGTCTTGACCTGAAAAAAATTCCGACACCATCGGTAGAGCAGGCATTACAGGGACGTGCCGCAGGAGTTCAGGTAAGCAATCAAACAGGTGCGCCGGGCTCTGCAATTTCAGTGCGTATCCGCGGTGTTGGCTCTATCAGCTCAAGTAACGACCCTCTATATATTGTAGATGGTATTCCTGTTGAAAACGGACTTGCAAATATTGCTCCGGGCGATATTGAAAATATCACCGTTTTAAAAGATGCTTCTTCGGCAGCCATTTACGGCTCACGCGCCAACAACGGCGTTGTGCTTGTTACAACAAAAAGTGGTGCGGCGGGTAAAACAACGGTGCAGTATAACACTCAACTCGGCGTACAGTTGCATGGTCGCCTGACTCCAATGGTCAATACGGAGGAATATATCAATATCTATAATGAAGCAACACGCGCTGATAATGCAAATGCACCGGTACCGAGAAATCTTATTGAGGGCAGTTGGTTACGCGATGACTTTGCAGATATAAATTATCTTGAAGAAATTTTTCGTCCTGCATTTTTGCAATCGCACGAATTTTCTGTTTCAGGCGGCAATGAAAAAACACAATATCTGCTCGGCATCTCATATTTTGAACAGCAGGGAATTATTCTAAATACGAATTATAATCGTCTTTCGTTCCGCAGCAACGTAAACTCACAGATAAAGAAATGGCTGAAAGCAGGTCTTAATTTGCAGGGATCCACTTCCGACCGCAGGCGTATTTCAAGTTCAGGCGACGGCTATGCAGGCGAGGGCGGCAGCGTTGTCCGTTATGCATTTTTCCGCAACCCCGCAATCCCGATTTATAATACGGACGGGAGTTTTATAGACATGCCGTCCGACTATTTCGGCAATTCCTATTATAACACATTTTTGGGCGATGGCTATAATCCTGTGGGGTTAACAGAAAATACCGATATGACCGACCACGTCTATGCAATGCTTGCGTCAGGAAATATACAAATTGATTTACCTGAAAATTTTTCAATAAAAGGAATTGTCGGTGCCGACTACAGCAATACAAAATCGCGCACTTTCAATCCTACATGGGGCAGTAATAACCGCATTAACGCAACGAATTCTCTTGATGTAAGCAGCAATGAATATCTTGGCATTACAGCAAATGCAACACTTAATCATCACTTCAACATTAAAGAAAAAAATCATTTTAACTGGATGCTCGGAACAGAAATTATAACGCAGGACGGTAATGTTCTCGGCGGCAGTGAGGGGTCGCTTTCGGGACTTTATTATCTTGGTTTCGGTACTGCTCAAAAAAATCCGTATCAAAGCGTATGGCAGAGCCGTCTTGTTTCTTTCTTTGGTTCATTAAACTATAACTACGACAGCAAGTATTATATTTCCGCACTTATTCGTGAGGACGGTTCGTCCCGCTTTTCACGCGGCAATCGTTTGGGAACGTTCTACTCCGTATCGGCAAGCTGGAATATGGAAAGAGAAAATTTTATGCAAGATCAAAACGTCATTAACAAGTTCAAATGGCGTGTAGGATACGGTGCCATCGGCAATCAGAACATAAGTCTTTATGCGAATACAGGGCGTTATCAGGATGGCAGATACTATGCTCTCGGCGGTACTGCGTATAACGGTTATATTATGACTCAGCTTGGAAATTCCGAATTGAAATGGGAAACAAGCAATCAGCTTAACGCCGGTATTGATATGGAATTTTTCAGGGGACAATTCGGCGTTACTGTCGATTATTATCATAAGATAACAAGCGATATGCTTGTGCAGGCGACTTATCCGCCAAGCGTCGGAAGCGTTGCTCTGCCTTGGGTTAACAACGGCAGTGTGCTGAATACCGGTGTTGATTTGGAAGTTTTTTACCGCAAAAACTTTAAAAACGGTGGAATAAATATTGCTTTTAACGGCGGTTATCTCCATAACGAAGTACTAAAACTTAATGCCCCGATAGAAAGCGGGCGTGTTGACGGCGGCGTTAATGCGACACGTACCGTAGAGGGACAGCCAATCGGGTCATTTTATCTTTATGAAATGGAGGGTATTTTCCAGAATGAGATGGAAATTTACACACATGCTTCACAGGGGCGTTCAGGCAGTATTAAGCCCGGCGATGTTATGTATAAAGATAATTATGAAGATGGTGTGATAGATGCAAACGACCGCATTTTTTGCGGCAGTGCAATTCCGAGATTTACGATGGGATTAAATATCTCTGCCGACTGGTACGGTATTGATTTAAGTATATTTTTTCAAGGTGCTTTCGGACAGAAAATTTATACGCAGGTATATCACGATATAGAAGGATTTTATCGTGGATTTTCCGTAACACAGCGTTATTACGATGAACACTGGACACCCGAAAACCCATCTAATACACAACCACGTGCGGCATGGAGTGCAAAACAGAATAACGCACGTGCGGGCACAACAAGATTTCTTGAAGACGGTTCATATCTGCGTTTGAAAAATATTCAACTCGGATATACAATACCCAATACAAAAAAAATACATATTGAAAATTTGCGTATTTATTTAGCGGCAACAAATGTTGCAACCATTACAGGATACAGTGGACTTGATCCGGAAATGACCGTAAGCACAAATTCACTTTCGGAAGGCGACAGGGCAAATGGTATTGACTGGGGAACTTATCCCGTTGCTATGACTTTTACTTTTGGACTTAATTTAACATTTTAACTGTTATGAAAAAAATTACAACAATTGTGGCGGCATTGCTACTCCTTACAAGTTGCAATAAATTTTTAGACACGGAATTAAAGTCGGACTTTTCACCCGAAACGTTTTTTTCAAGTGCGGAAAATGCCGAATTAGCCGTAAATGGAATTTACAATTCTCTGTACGGAACAAAATATTGGATATATGGAGATGTTGCTTCAGACGACGCTGTAAAAGGAGGCAATGAGGGCGATCAGGTGGATATTTCTGCAATAGACGGATTTACCGCTGCCTCTGACAATGGACATATATTGCAAATTTGGCAAAAAATGTACGAAACAGTTTCACAGTGCAACAATGTTATTTTTTATGTCGGACAAATGGATATTGCAAATAAAGACCGTTATATAAGTGAAGCAAAATTTGTTCGCGCATATACTTATTTTTATCTTGTAAATATTTTCGGTAGCGTTCCATACAAGGATAAACCGCAGGAAACAGCCGAAGCGATTTATGTCGGATTAAGCACTCCATCTCAAATTTACACGCATATAGAGCAGGATTTAAATGACGCTATTGCAACACTTCCACCAACTTATCAGGCAAAAGATCAAGGACGCGCAACAAGAGGTGCGGCACTTGCCATGCTTGCGAAAGTTCAACTCTTCCAAAATAAAAATAATGAATGTATTTCCTCAATCTCCATGCTTGAAAATTTAGGGCAGTACAATCTTATAAATGATTATGCCAACCTTTTTAAATCGGGCGCAGAGGATTGCAGCGAAGCAATTTTCGCACTGCGTTTTATAAACACAACGGAAGCATACCTCGGCAATGAATATGTCGTTTATATGGCTCCATTTGTACAGGGGGGATATTATTTTAATGCTCCCACTCAGAGTTATGTAGATTGTTTTACCGAACAGACGGACAGCGGTGCTTTTGACCCTCGTTTAGACGCTTCAATAGGACGCGGTGGGCAACCATGGTTTAATGGACTTACATTTGACGCTTCGTGGAGTTCGACAGGATATTTAGTAAAAAAGTATAATGAAGAAAATCCCACAGGACTGCCCATTGCACGTATGACTGTGCCTGTACATTTATTGCGTTATGCCGATGTGCTGCTTATGAAAGCAGAAGCACTTGATGCAGTCGGACAAACCGACAGTGCGCTTTCGACACTGAATAAAGTGCGTGCACGTGCACATTTACTGCCTGCAAACAAAACGGAACTGCGAGAAAAAATACGGCTTGAACGCCGCCGCGAACTCGGCTTTGAAAGTCACAGATTTTTTGACATTATGCGCTACGGCAGAGCATACGCCGAAAGTGCGCTTCAAGGCACTGGTTTCATTTGGACAGAGCCGCGTTTTTATTACCCGATACCCCAACTTGAAATAGATGCTAACAGTGCTATATAAATTATAGAAACATAAATTAAAAATCAATATTAACCAAAAACATTTTAAACTATGAAAACATTCAAAACTTTTGCAATGGCTTTTTTAGCCGCAACCTCAATTCTTTTCGTTTCATGCGACGACAAGAAACCAACGACAGAAGATGCTGACAAAACAGCATTGAACGCACTTATTACCGAATGTCAGACACTGGCAGACGCAGCGACTCCTGCACTTTATCCGCAAACGGCTATCGACGACTTCAAAACAGTTATTGCTGCCGCTATTGCTATTAAAGATGACGCATCTGCAACCCAGACATCCGTAGATAATATGGTCGTAAATCTCACAAATGCCAAAACGGTCTTTCTCGAATCTGCTTATGGGCATATTCCCGCAAGTGCGCTTATTTTAGGAATGGACTTTGAAAACGTTACAGGCAACTCCTTTGTTGCACAAGGATTCCGCACCCTCACCGTACTGCTTTCTGAGGATTCGGTAACAACAACATTACCTGCTGTAGTTACAGGACACAACGGAAAGGGACTTTTCTTTGAAAACGCCGCTCATCTTTCTATCCCAAACTACACTGCAACCGATTTTGAAGGAAGCAAACTTTCTATTGCCGTATGGCTTAAAACTGCCGAAACAAAATCAGGCAATTATATTGTATCCTATAATAAATGGAACTCATTCAAATTTCAAGTTGAAGACCATAATAAACCTTTCTTTACAGTTCATACTGCTGCGGATGGTTGGTGTGATGCAGACAATGAAAGCGACCAGTCAGTTCCTGAAAATACTTGGATACATGTTGTCGTTTCAATGGATATAACAGAAGCGGGTAAGGAATTTTTGCGTTTCTACATAAATGGACAACTCACAAAAGAATGGGATGTCACAACAAAACCCGGTCTTGCTGCAAGTACTGTTATGCCTAATGCCGACGGCAAACCTCTACTCATAGGTATTCGTGAAATCGGCAATGCTTTCAATACTGATACTCCTAATGATTTCTTCCATGGAATAATGGATGAACTTAAAATTTACAACATCGCACTCACAGACGGACAAGTCGCAGGTCTTTACAATTCGGAAAGTGCTAATTAATTTACAATTTTGAAAATATGAGAGTGTATCAAAAGTTTTATGTCCTTTTGGTACACTCTCTGTTTTTAAGTACAGCATCGCCATTGGTAACAATTAATCCCAACAGTAGCCTGGTCGATATTGGCTGTTCAGTACAACGGTTCTCAAGAGTATTTCAAGGCTATAATCGGATGCGAATAAAACGTTAACCACTAAATAAAATATGTTATGAAAAAAATATTAATCATCCTTACCTGTGTGTTTACAATAACAACTCTGAATGCCAAATGGTTTATTGGGGGCGAATTAAGTCTTGATATAAACAAGATAAGCGAGAATAAAAAGTATGCGTATTCGGGAGATTCGAGTACATCAACAGCAATTGGTTTTATGATTGCCCCCAAAACAGGCTATTTATTTTAACGATAAATTTGCTCTTGGCTTAAATTTTTCTTTCGGTTACGGTTCTACTGTTAAAAAACAAAACGAAAATCCCAAGCACTCTGACTATAATGTAAGATGGGGAGTTTATCCGATTGTAAGGTATTCTGCATTTACATACAAAAAATTTTCTCTCCTGTTAGAAGGGAAGACCGGCGTAGGAGGATCTCACCTTTTTTTGAATGTAGGGGGTGATACAGAGCGAGAAACTAACGATATAATTATTAGCGTTCTAAATATAAAACCTGTACTATGTTTTAATTTAACGGATCATTTTCAATTAGAGGCAGGTCTTAATGTTCTTGGTGTAGGATATGATATTAACATAATCAGAGGATAACAGCAACGCTACTAACTATAAGGGACGTTTCGTTCAACACAGATTCAGTACCGTTTTTAACTCTTCAAATCTTCTTAATGTGGGCGGATTAACGATAGGAATGATTTACAAATTTTAGCATCCTGACAACAGAGTGTATGCTTACTTGTAAGCAAGGGTGGCTATCCACTTATTGTTGTTGCCGACTCAAGTTTGCTTAACTCGGCTTTTTCGTTGCGTAAAGTGTAGAACTAATTTTTGAATTTCAGACGATAGCCGACTGCTATATTAGAATTATATCCGAATTATTGTATTCGGCACCAACTTCAAGCATAAATCCCATTGTGTGCGCTGTATCACTTTTATCCCAAAACAAATAGCCAAAGTTAAGTGCCCCTAATGCACCTATTCCTCCGTTTTTTCCTGTATAGTTTCCCCCTGCGCCTGCTTCCGCGCCAATATAGAACTGCGCCGATGCCGTTGAAAGAAATAATAGAAAAATGATGCTGAAAATAATTTTGTTTACATTCATTGTGATCTCCTTTTCTAAAAATTAGAATTAAATAATAACAGCAATAACATAAATGTTTCTTATAATACAACATTGCAAATATAGATAAAATTACCTCAACTTTTTTAACGATTTTTGCAGGTAGCAGAAGGATAAATCCGTTTATATATTATCCGACATACGTACATATTTAATGCTTACATATCTAAAGCGGCGGCAGCAGGGGCAGCGCAGAAAGATTATCCGACATACGTACATATTTAGTGCTTACATATCCCGAAACACCACTAAATTCAACAGGCAGCCAACCTTTTTTCGCTTTGCCTTTCACAGTCAGCTTATCGCCCCGTGACAATTTTCTAATTACATTTCCGTTGGGTGTGCTACGCATATTCAACGTTTTAACGATTACAACGGCGACTTCTGTTTCATCTGTTATAGCTTTGTTTGTGGAGATTTTATTCAACCATCCATCTTCTCTATTACAACTTCGATTACCCAAATAGCACAAAACACCAGTAATTAACAATATTAAAAAAAACCATCTGTTCTTCCAAATTCCCGTAAAAATTCCGATAAGAAGTTTAACTGCAAGCCAGACAAATATGGAACCAGCCGCTCCCGCAGCTGCAACAGAAAGTCCCATCCATAAACCATCTATGATAAAAGTCCAAAGAGTTGCTATCGTAATAATTACAAAAGCAATAGCAGCGAAATTATCCCACAACAATTTAAAAAAGCCTCTATGTTTGTGCCAATTATTATTTTTATCCCAGTAACCTCTTTCAATAATACCGTTTTTATTATGATAAATAACATAGCCTACAATTTTATCATTTTCCCAGTAAGCAGTATACCAGTCACCATTAGAAAAATGTTGTTCTCCTTTGCCATGCCGTCCGCTATTACTCCAGGCACCTTTGTACCAATCACCATTGTCCCACTCCATTATACCCGTCCCTGTACGGTTGCCATTAGTAAAAACGCCCCTGTCAGTACGTTTATATTTGGCATCATACCTTACAGAATTTGTTCCATTCAGATAACCATTTCTAAAAATGCCTGTCTCAATATCACCATTGTTTCCTTGCCATTCGCCTTGTCCATCAGGTTCGTTTCTAGCATTAATTTCACCAGAATACCAGCCACTATTCCACCAAATTACTTGATTATCATTGCTGTTATTATACTCTTGCTTTCTATCCCGCTCTTGTTTTTGTTCTTGTTTTTTCCGTTTTCCGCCTAATGCTTTCTGAAATTCCTCAAAAGTAGCTTTATCTTGAGTATGAGTTTGATTGAAAACTCTACGAATTGATTGCAAATTTGTCTTGAAATTATTTGGACCAAGGGGTTTTTCGACAACAGATTTAAACTTACTTACCAATTGTTTACAGACCGTAGCATCGAAATCGTTATATTTCCAGTAATAAATCAACTCATCGAAGAGTTTCCCGTGTACAGGCGGATTAACCCACTTCTCTCTGCCGGAAACAATTTCAGATTTAACGTTTCCTATAAGTTCATTCCATTCTTTTACATACAAGTCAATATGAACATTTGCCATTGTTAAATCATTTTTTTAACAACAATAGATTATTGAATAAATATTCCTTGTTATCAATTACATTACGATACATTTATTTTTGCAATCATATTTTTTGCATCTTCCTTTTCCTGTTCGGTTTTTACACCTTTAAGTTTAAGTTCAAAATCTATGCTATCGTTATCAACTTCAGCATGCCCGCATAAAATACCTTCGCCGGAAATTTCATAAACGACTTTAATGAAAGTGTCTTTTTTGTAATACTTAGTAAAAGTCAATGTATAATTTTCCAACAAAGTGGCTTGTTCGGGAACAATTTCGCTATCCATAGAATCGGATTCATAAATTGGCAAGTTTACTTTTCTGCAGCCATCTTCCGGAACACAGAAAAATTCGGATTCTTCCGCTCTGTACGGTAACGGAGTGTTAGCAGATACCATATTGTGTACCCAATCTTTGTTAGGGGTAACGTTCCTGTTAATATATCCCAAGCCATAACTTTTTGAAGTGACATTAACAACTCTAACATTGGTTTTACCGGAAATTGCTTTTGGTTTTTCGTCAATCTCACCGTCGGCATATTTATCCATTGCACTGCTAAACGCCTGTTTAACGGCGTATATTGCAGCACCTTTGGCAACACACTCGTCAGGATCGGTAAGCTTTGCATTACAACCAAACTCTTTATCAACCCGCTCTTTGATTTGGGTCATACGACTCGAACCACCTACAAGCAACCATTCATCAATTTTAGAAACACCTTTCTCTTTAGCAATTTCTATTACCTCACGAGTTTTATCAATAGTTTCATCAAGACGAAATTCTGTTGCCTTATTAAAGTCATCTCTTGTGACGATAATGGTTCTACTTCCTTTTTGATTTGGATTAATAATTACCTTAACTGTCTGTATTCCGCTAATAGTTTTTTTCTTGTCCTCGGCAATTCCCATTAATTCATAATACAATTTAGGATCTTTTTCTTTATCAAATTCAATTGAAGTACTCGCTTCATTGTTATATTGAGTGAGAAGATATTTTGCAAAATCTTCATCCCAATCCACACCGCCAAGGTGGTGATCGCCGCCTGTTGCAACAACAGTAATTGTGCCGCTTGCAACACGAATAATAGTAACGTCAAAAGTACCGCCACCAAGGTCGTAAACCATAATTGTTTTATCCTCTTTTGCATTCATACCATAAGCGATAGCCGCTGCTGTTGGTTCATTAATAACAGCAAGTACTTTAAGACCTGCTATTTCGCCGGCCTGTTTTGTGCGCTCACGCTCTTTCGTGCCAAAATAAGCAGGACAGGTAATTACAACCTGTTCAACTTTTTCATCATCTGATTGTTTAGCATCATTGGCATCTTTTACAATCTTTTTTAAGATAAAAGCTGAAATTTCAGTTGGATCAAGCCCTCTTGGAAAATCCTTTTTGTCATACGCCGAATCTTCACTTATATAGCGTTTAATAAAGCTGACTGTTTTTTCCGGCTCAATTTTTAACTGTTCTTTTGCCATTACTCCTACCATCACGTCTTCATTGACATTTTCAGGAAAATAGACTACCGAAGGAGTAGTGCTTAAACCATCAAAATTTTTTAAAACTACCGGTTTGTCAAATTCATCAATCTGAGCAATGCAGGAATAAGTTGTTCCCAAATCTATTCCATAAACTTTCCTTGATTCATCCATGATTTTTTCTGTTTTAATATTAAATATTTATCAATTTTCAACTGACATTTCCCATTTATGTGCTATTCGCTATTTCTTACATATTTATAAACATTGACTTCAACCGGCCGAATAAGGCGTCCATCTCTATAATCGCGAAAACCGCACAATACCATACTTTCAACAGTATCGTTTTTTATTTCATCTGTTGTTTCTATAATTTTTGCAATTCTGTGGGTTTGAGCAATGCGTTTTTCACCTGCTATCGCTTCAACTTCTTCGATAAAATTGTCGTTAAGTAAATTGAGCAGTGCATCTCCACTAACTTTAAATTCGTTGAGCAGTTGTTTGAAGATCTCGCTCTGTTCATTTTGTGATGTTTCCTGCGCTTTTTTGCAAAAAAACTCATACTGTTTTACAACCCTGTCATACTCTCTAATAATCTGCTTTAATAGTGGGGTGATAAACTCACGACTAAACCCTTCTTTATACTTCTGTAATTCTTTATGCAAATTATCGTTTGTTTTTTCTAAATGTGCAAATTCCTGCACATCTTCAAGCAACTGCTTTACATTATCCGAAATATAAGCAATATAAGAGATTAATTTTTCCGGAACATCAGTTATTATTTGTGATTGCTGTATGCTCTCAACAGATTGAACCGTTTCCGATTTTTGTTCGATAATTTTTTCTTGAATTTTTTTTTGCTCAAAAAACTTGTTTTGAATTTCTGTGAGTTCATCAGAGGGAAGTTGAGAGAGAATTTCAATAAGATGGGAAAGAATTCCTCTGAGAAGATCTGTCGAAATAGATGTTTCTTTAAAAAAGTTGAAATTTGAATTCATAATGATCGTCTTTATATATTATTATCTAAACTTCACAAGTAAACGTCAAGTAATCAAATTATCATTTCTTTGCATACGTTGAACCTTGAATCGAACCTTATGAATTGACATTACAAATTTAATATTTTTTTCCAACTTCCGTTATAAATTTCTTCTAGGTCAACGCATTTAAATCTCTTAACCCTCATCAATAAAAATATTCTCTACTAAAAAATGCGTTGTTTTTAGTATGACTGTAAATTGTTTTTAACCGGACAATATATGGAATTCACAAATGAAATCCACGCTCACAGCCGAATTTCGGCACTTTAAATAATCATTATCATGAATGCTAACTTTTTGCATGTTCGTTTCACGCGTGTTACAAAAAAGATTTCTTTTTATGTCCATGTTGCAAACTGTTGGTAGTGATTACACGCCTTATCTATCATGCTACCTGCAGGAAGGGATAACTCTTCAATAAATTCTTGTCGTATCGTCGTGCCTCACTAATTGTAACATTATGTGATAGAAAACTACTTTAATGCCAATTGATAATTAGTATTTCTGCCGGCATGATTTTGCTTTAACACTCCGATTTCAACTAATTTCTGCAAGTCGCGGGTGGCAGTGGCGTTGGTTGTTTTGGCGATTGAAATATATTTTTTCGCAGTCATTCCACCCTCAAAACCGTTCTTGCCTGCGTTGAGCATTTTATTGATTACTTTGATTTGACGTTCGTTTATAGCATTTTTGTATTCGTCGAAAAATTGCGTCTTTTTGACCGAAAACTCCAATATTTCCAACGCTCTTTTCTGTGAATCAATCAAAAGTTGCGAAAAATATAAAAGCCAACTGTTAATTAGAAGTGTTTTCTGAACTTTTGCCAATTCCGCATAGTATTGTTTGCGATTTTGTTCAATGGTTTGCGAAATACTCATGATTATTTGCCTGCCAAGCGACTCCGACAAACATTTTTCTATTAACACCCTGCCTGTTCTTCCGTTGCCATCTTCAAAAGGGTGAATACTCTCAAAATACAAATGTGTGATGGCTGTTTTTGTAATTATTTTCCGAATGTTACCTTTTGTTTTGAAGTTATTGTACCATTTTACAAAATTCCTCATCTCTTGCGGAACTCTTTTTGACGGCGGAGCTTCAAAATGCACTTTTTCTCTGCCTGCCGCACCCGAAACAATTTGCATTGGCTCTTTGCCTGTGCGGTACATACCTGCATTTATGTATTTTGAATTTGAAAACAACATTCCATGCCACTGTTTTATCTTTTTTTCGGTTAGATTTGCCTGAAAATTATTTTTAACTTCCAACATAAGCAAAGCAATATTTTCCGCTCGTTTGTCTTTGATATTTTTTACAGTCGTTGTCAAACCTAATTTTTTCAAGAAGGATGATCGAACATCTTCTCTCGACAATATTTCACCTTCGATTTCAGAGGTTTTTATCGCTTCCGAAATCATAATATCAAGAATTTCATTTTGCTGTTTTATAGAATTAAATGTTTTGAAAATGCCGAATATTTCGCCCAAAAGTTCAGCAAATTTTAACGCATTATCGTTTATAATATCTTCATTATAAATAAAGTCTGCCCATTTTTTTAATTGCCAATTATACATATTTAAGATTTTTGTTAAATTTATTTGGCGCAAAAATACGATTTTTTTGAGCCAATTACAACTTTGCTTCGGCTCAAACTTATAAAAATAATTTAAAAGCACAAAAAAGATACTTTTAAATATTCCACGCATAGAAGCAATGCCGAATATTCCGCCGAATTACATTATGCGCAACTGGAAAAAAGTAACGCTTGATTACGATAATTTAATTTATAATCCAAATGCAAGCGGAACTTACCTGCCGCTTACAAAAATCAACACCGGAAACGGTAATATTAAAATACGACTTAATTACAAATACTCCAAATTCCACAAGTGCTCCTGAACCGGAAACTGCCGGCTTTATTGCCTGGCTTTTATATCAGGCATACCTTGCCACATACAGTATTCCAATATGCAAGGGAATGGGGATATATGGCTCAATAAACGCTTGAAGTGAATTCTAATCCCAAAGATATGGAACAGTCGTATTTATTGTTTTCACATTTGGAAATTTTGTAACTTTGTTCGGTATGCCAAAGAAAATACCTTACGGAATTTCAAACTTTGAAAGCATAA
>JAIRNR010000030.1 GCA_031257915.1 Bacteroidales bacterium | reverse complement strand
AATTGCCCATAGAAATAAGTCCTTCGGGCAGGCTGACATTTTCAAGTGCTGTGCATGATACAAACGCACCGACGCCCAAATAAGTAACACCGACAGGGATTGTTACGGATGTTAATCCGGTATTTCCCTGAAAAGCACTTGCACCGACAGCAGTAACACTATACGTTATCTCATAACCACTATGAGTTACCGTTGCAGGAATTGTTACGTTACCGCTGTACTCTGCTGTTTCTCCGGCAGATGTGCCGCTGTAAGTAACTTCCACGGTATATGGCTCATCATACGAAGTAATGTTGTAGTAAATACCGCCAACTTCAAAGTCATGCGCGTCGGCAGTGCTTGCGAAAGCGAGGCATAAAGCCGCAAATAAAAGGAACGTAATTTTTTTCATGATGATTATATTTTTATGTTTATAATTTACAACTATACTCACGACTATACTTACGGATTTGACCCGGACTTGACCCGGACTCGACCCTTGACCCGCAATCTCTCATAAAATTTCGCGCTCAAATAACTGTTATCACGGATTCAAGGTCGTCAATGCGGCCTTGAGTCCGTAATAACTTTCCAATAAACCAAACTAAACTAAAACTATTTCTTTAAAATAACTTTTTCCGTAACAATGTCTTTACCATTTTGCACAACGATAAAGTACAAGCCGTTTGTGTAGTTAAGCTCAATGCGTTTGCTGCCGCCTGCAATGGTTTCCGATTTAAGAACACGTCCTCTCGAATCCATTACTCTAACCTTGCTTCCCGCTGTTGCACCGCTTACGGTTACAAAACCGTTGCTTAATGTCGGAACTACGATTATTTTACTTTTTGTAAGGCTTTCTATGGCTTGGCCGGGGTCGGTACCGCCACCCTCACAAGTACTTACAGGGGTGGCAAAAGTTGAGTCGAGCCATAAATTCGCGGCTTCAATAACAACATTTCCTTCTTTGTCCGAAACTCTAAACCATGAGGGTACCCCATATACTGTATCTAAAGGATTTGAATAATCACCACCTATCCATTCAAATGTTGCAGGATGATCAGGTAAAAGCGGAAGCGGAAGCAGTGTGTCAACACAATCGCTAATTTCGGCAGTAACAAACCCGTTTTGAGTAACCCGTATAAGTCCGCCATACCAGCCATAGTAGGAATATTCATCAAACGGACCGGTGGGAAGACCCATATCCCATCTATTTGTCGGATCGTACATATCACCTGTTATTGTATAATTGCCGCACAATTCGCCTGTATAATATAAGAATGAAGTGCGTTTCCATTCGCTTGTACTTCCGCTGCCGCAATCGCTCCGCAGATAAACGTAATATACAATATTGTCCTTTTCCAGCATTGGAGACGGATCGTATGGAACTGAGGTGGCACGGAGCATATTGTCCGCAGGATATGTTGCAAGTTCTTCTTCGGTAAGTTCTGTCTCGGAAACAATTATATCATACGCACCTGCATTGCCGCCCCAGTTAAGAAGACCGGTAAATATCGCTCCTGTAGAATTCCATGGTGGTACACAAGTACCAACTGCATAAATACCCGCACCGTACGACGCAGAATTTTGTTCTTTTGAGGTAAAATCCCACCACCAGCTTGTTGAACGATATGCTTCTTCAGATCCTGCAGGAACGAAAAGAGGAGCGTTGTGATGTCCTATCATAAATGTAGTACCGTCTATTGCAGGCGGAGTAGTTGCATAACAGGTAACTTTTGTAAGTTCGCCCCAGTTATCGTTAGTATTAAACAAGCCATTAGCAAAAACCAGATTGGTAATTCCCGAGCCGATAGTTATTTCTTTTAAACCGGCGCAACCCATAAATGCAGCACCTATCAAATTTGCATCATCGACACCGTCGTTATTGTCATCGGACAAAGCAGTTACAGTGTTAGGAATTACGATGGAAGCAAGCGAACGGCAAAACTGAAAACAACAGTTGCCCATAGACCTGAGTCCGTTAGGCAAATCGACGCTTACAAGATTAAAGCATGATGCAAATGCGTGATCGCCCAAATAGGTAACACCAACAGGAACAAAAACAGATTTCAACGAATCATTGCTAAAGAAAGCAGAAGCACCGACAGCAGTAACATTATATGTTGTTGTACCGTTTTCTACTGTTGCGGGAATTACTATATCACCTGAGTATTCCTGTACATCTGCGGGAGCTGAACCGCTGTAAGTAACTTCTACTGTGTTTGCTCCGGTAATCTTGTAGTAGATACCGCCTTTATCAAAATCTGACTGTGCATTAACTCTGCCTGCAAAAGCAAAGCATAAAGTTGCCAATAATAAAAATGTAATTTTTTTCATAGGATTATAATTTTTTGGTTATTAAATATGTTCATCTATTCGCTAATAATTTTTTAAAATCACTTTTTCCGTAACAATGCTTTTGCCGTTTTGTACAACGATAAAGTATAAGCCGTTTGTGTAGTTAAGTTCAATACGTTTGCCGTCTGCAACAGTTTCCGATTTAAGAATCCGTCCCCGCGAATCTATTACTTTAACTTTGCTGCCTGCCGCCGCACCGCTTACGGTTACAAAGCCGTTGCTTAACGTCGGAGCGACAATTATTTTGCTCGTTATCGGTTTTTCTATGGCTTCACCCTCTCCGCTGCAATCTACATTAAAAGTGCCGAGTGTTTCGGATGTTATATCTTTAACTGTTGCGTTAATAACCGTATTTCCGTTTCCGTCCGTAATATAAACGCTGTTCGGATTGTTATACCCGCTTCCGTTTCCGATCCATTCTATTGTAACAGGTATGCCGTCTATAAGGGTTACGGTTGGGCGTGTGAGCGATACCGCGCCTTTTACTTCCGCTATCAATATATCCCCCTGCCAAAATTCCAAACCTGTTGCATCCCAGTCCATGCCGAAACCGTAATTGGGATTTTCAGGATCTACATAAAGATGATAGTCTCCGCCGAATACTGTCCATTCGCAAGTAGAATTTGTATTGTAATAGAATGAGGTGCTTATCCATTCGCTTTTTTCCCCGCCGCTGCAATCGCTCTGTAAATAAACGTAATATGTAATATTTTCATTTTCAAGTATCGTTGACAGGTCATATTCGGTTTCCGCAGTACGGAAAACAGTGTCTGTATATGCTGCAAGCTGGTTTGCGTTAAGTTCTGTTTCGGAAACAATTATATTATATGCTTCCGCATAGCCTGTCCATACAAGAGAACCGGTTAATGATGTCGCTCTGAAATTTTTCGGCGGCATGCAGACACCGATTTCGTAAATACCCGCACCATACGATTCTCCATTTTGTTCTGCCGTAGCAAAATCCCACCAGTAACTTGTACCGGCATAAATGTTAACGCGTCCTGCAGGAACGAAAAGAAAGGTATTGTGATGATATATGGCAAATGTATTTTCATCCGCCACAGGAGGAGTAGTGGCATAGCAGGTGATTTTTTCAAGTTCGCCCATATCGCCGGCAGTATTGAACAGACCATTGGGGGCGTTCATATTCTTAATGCCGCTGCCGATAGTTACTATTTTCAAACCCTTGCAACCCATAAAGGTAGCACCTTCTCTGTCGTTAACACCATCGTTATTATCGTCCCATAAGGCAATTACGGAGTTTGGAATTGTGATTGAAGTAAGAGAACCGTCAAATTGAAAGCAGCAACCGCCCATAGAAATAAGTCCTTCGGGCAGAGTAACGTTTTCAAGTATGTTACATTCGGCAAACGCACGGTTACCTAAGTAAGTAATGCCGGCAGGAAGCGAAACGGATGTTAACCCGGAGTTATACTGGAATGCGCTTGCACCGACAGCAGTAACATTGTACGTTGTTTCGCCGTTGGTTACTGTTGCGGGAACTGTTATGTTACCGCTGTATTCCTGTACTGCTGCGGCATTTGCGCCGCTGTAAGTAACCTGTACTGTTGTATCCGAAGTAATCTTGTAATAAATATCGCCCACTTGAAAATCCGACTGCGCACAGACGATATTTGAAGAAATAATGTACAAAATCGTAAAAAATAAAAGGACGTTTTGTTTCATATTATTGTTAAGTTGTTGATTATGTTTATTTTATTATATTCTTACTTTCGTAGTGTTAAAGTTTGCAAATCTCTTTAACTATTTTTGATAAAAAAAGTTTGAATTTTGATAAAAAATAAGCCCTGTCTTATTGATGGGGCTTTTTGCTTATTGAAAAAAGATACGGTACGGCAACGGATAGAGGTCCCATCCGGCTGATGGTGCTTATTACTTATTCGGGACTAACGTATTCAAACAAGTTAATTTGTTGATAATGAACAAATTGCAAGTGCAAATTTTTATAAATTTTTATCAAAAACAGCATTATAAACACATAATAATCAATGATTTATGAATTTTAAATGCGTTTGTCCTGCTTGCTTATTGGGTATAAAAAATATTTTACTGTTCTTTGTAATGTTTGGCTGCCCACGAAACGACATTTTTACCCATATTCAAACCTTCCTGAGCTATTTTGTAGCTTAAAATACCGTCGTAGCCCATAGAAAGGTGCAGCAAGTCGTATGCCGTCTTAACGTACCTTGGCATCTTTTTATCTTTTTTATTTATTGCGTCAAGATAATCTTGAATATCAGGACGTTGTCTTGGTTTTAAATTTTTACGGACAGATAATACGCCGTCAAGGGCTACAAGTACGCCGCTCCAAGCCGCATGCCCTGCCAACTTCACATATTTAGGGTCGCTGTACAGCGGTCCGTCCTTAATTGCCTTTTCGGACAATATATGCCTTGCATCATTCAAATAGCGTTCTGCCTCTTTAATCGGGTTTTTCTGTATTGTTGCCATAGTCCTTCACTTTGTGCAAATGTAATGAAATTTTGGTTGAAATGTTTCAATTTACACACAGCGAATAAAAATTTGGGGAAGAGAATTTACAGGGGAAATATACATGAAATGTTTCAATTTACACACAGCGAATAAAAATTGGGGGAAGAGAATTTACAGGGGAAAGTTATGACGGTATAGTTCTGGCAGAGCGGTATTCCACAGGATTACAGCCTACGTGTTTTTTAAATATGTAGAGAAAATTTTTCGTCGATTTGTAATTTAGTTTAAAGGAAATTTCTTTTATGCTGTAAGATGTGCTGTCAAGCAGTTGCCTTGCCTGATTGAGTTTTAATATCTGAAAATACCGTGCAGGCGCAAGACCGGTATAATCCTTGAATGTTTTTCTAAACCACGAGTAGCTGACAGACAGTTTGCGAGAAAGTTCCTCAAAATTTATTTCTTTAAAAACATTTTCAGTCATTATAATCTTTGCCTGTTCTATTTTTTGATTTTTTTTGTCATCCTTATTTTTAGAAAGCGACAACACTGTTCCGATAATATCCATCACAATACCTGCAAGTTGCTGTTGCATAAATGGTTTGCCGTTTTGGGCAATATTCAAAGCACGCGAAAACAGATGTACAAGTTCTTCGCTAAGCCCTGTTTCAAATAATGGTTCTTCTTTTGAGAAAAAATTGTTACTTATTAAAGTATCTATTATCTGCCCTTTAAAACCGATATAATACATGTTCCACCCTGTTTCCTGCGCTGAATAAAAAGTGTGCCACTCACCGGGGAAAAGCATAAAAAGCGCACCCTTGTCGATTTTCTTTGCGTGCATATTTTTGTTAGAGAACCGTCCACTGCCTTTGGTAACGTAAAGTAATTGGTATTCATTAAGGATACGCCCTTTTTCAGTAGAAAAAAAATACTCCGAAGGATGTTCTTTCAAAGGATAAGGGGTTTCGGGCTTAATACACTCAAAACCTACAGTACTTACCCATAGACCGAATTTTTTGTCCCTTTCGTTCGCAATGATATATTCAAAGTGTGAACTTAAACTGTTATAACTTTCTTCCATTTTTTTGTTGTTCTGTCTGAAAATGAGGACGCTAATTTACAAAAAATCCGTCAATTTTATGTTGAGTTTTTTATAAATGAATATTCACCGGTGGATATAAAAGGAAGCATATCAATATCCTTGACAACACCGTTATAAAAATAAACACGCAGTTGATATATTTGTCCTTTTCTCCATTTTTAGCCGACAGGTAATAGACACTCTCTAAATTTCTTATAGTAACCGAATTTATGGTCGGCAGATATAAACATACCTTTTAAATCATTCTCACTTGTTTTCCGCAATAAAAAGTTACAACACTCACTAAAGATTTGATACTCAAATAAAAAGTGTTATTTTTGCGGTAAATTTGGGTGTTACAAATACAATTTTCGGACAGATTATGTTGATGGGCGCAGATGGGTTTTACAAGTTAGGACAAGGCGGCTGACTTGTGTAGCTCGGTAACCTGCTCAAGCGTCAAACCTGTAAGCGCAGATACGTCCTGACATGTATAACCAAGTTTGAGAGCACTTATTGCTACTTGCCGCATGCTTTCCTGCATGCCTTCCTGCCTGCCTTGCTGTATCCCTTCCTGCCTGCCTTGCTGTATTCCTTGTTGCATGCCTTCCTGCCTGCCTTGCTGCATACCTTGCTGTATCCCCTGTTGCATACCTTCCTGTATGCCTTGTTGCATACCTTGCTGTATGCCTTCCTTAAAGCCCTGCTCGCGACCTTCGTGGATACTGCCGCTCATATACACTTTAAGCTTATCATAGTCCTTTTCACTTAATCTGTATGCTCTCATCTGTTTTTTATTTAATTTGTTCAACTTTATTTCTTCCAAAAGTTCGGAAAAAAAACGTCTCTTCTTTAATGCTTTTTCATCTATGCTGTATTTCGGTTGCGAACGCTTCAACATGTATA
>JAIRNR010000016.1 GCA_031257915.1 Bacteroidales bacterium | reverse complement strand
TCGAATAATCATTGGTTTGGGTGTTGAACTTCGGAAATACTTATTCCATTATTATGAATGCTGTATATATGTATAACGAACTAAAATGAAAAAAAACACAATTGTTAATAACTTTTTTTACAGATTAAATGATAAATTAAAAATTATCAATAAAAATTTTCGGGTGTTGCAACGCTGAAAACAAGAATAAGATTATGATTTCAATAAACAGGTGTTTTTTACATAGCTCTATGCGAGGGTTTGGCAAACACTTAAAGGATTGGTGTAGGGTTGTTTTCTTGGAAAAAACATAAAAATAGAGAGTTTTAAACTGTAGGAATTGCCAAGACTAATAAGGGATTGCGATATTTTAATGCGTTGACCCTGGTTTACCCCCGAGCTTGTGCGTTGGCGTGCGGGGGGCTTGGGGGTGAGCCTTCTGCGGCACAAAAGCACCCAGCCGCTGAATGAATGTAGTCCTTGAAGGTTATATGCAAAGTCCCAAACGGTTGTTATACTCATGTTTGGCTGCTTGTGCTTTGCCGCAGAGGGCTTACCCCCGAGCCTGTGCGTTGGCGTGCGGGGGATAGCAGGACGAGGGGTAGCGGGGGCGGAAAGTAACGGCAGGTTGTGCAAATAGTACGACTGTGGGTGCGTTAGGGATTGCAGCGGAAATCATTTTTTGCTTTCTGTTTTTTATATCGGGCTTTGTTTGTTGTTACTTCACGCCGCTGTTTTAAGGTTGCAAGCAAAAAATATTATTGCTCCGCAATGAAGTCGCTAACGTTCGGCAAAGCAAGTAAACTTGCTCTGCTCTCACTCAACCGCGACTTTGCAGCGGAACGCCCGACCCTTTGGCGCATGTTCCTTGCGCCAAAGGGGAACGCCCAAAAACATTATAAAAGCGCAGTAAGGATTACACTGTACGCATATCTTAATGCTCTGCAAACAGTGGGTTATCGAGAATTCAAGGCATTTTATCCATTAAATTTTACTGCAATAATCCACTGCTATTTGTCCGTATTTTTCTTTTAGAAAATTCGGCTCAAAAAAGAGGATATGTATCATGCAAATCAGCTACGCGCAAGGTAACTCTTATACCGCCATTTGGCGTTTTCTTCTGCTGCCTTGAACAGTTCCTCTGCCTGTTCGGGATACATTTTTGTTAAAGCATTGTAACGTACTTCGCCGAGAATAAATTCCCTGAATTTACTCCAGTCGGGTTCTTTGCTGTCAAGCATAAACGGATTCTGTCCTGCAGTTTCAAGTGCGGGATTGTAACGCCATAACTGCCAATAGCCGCACTCAACAGCGCGTTTCATTTCGTCCTGCGTTCTGCCCATGCCGACCTTTAAGCCGTGAGAAATACACGGTGCATAAGCTATTATCAGCGACGGACCGTCGTACGCTTCCGCCTCTTTTACCGCCTTTAGATATTGTACCTGACTTGCACCCATTGCAACCTGTGCAACATAGACATAACCATAAGTCATTGCAATGGCACCTAAATCTTTTTTGCGAATTTTTTTACCCGATGCGGCAAACTTGGCTATCGCACCTGTGGGAGTGGCTTTTGACGCCTGCCCGCCTGTGTTTGAATAGACTTCCGTGTCCATTACGAGAATATTCACATTCTCACCGCTCGCAATAACATGGTCAAGTCCGCCGTAGCCAATATCGTAGCCCCAGCCGTCGCCGCCGAAAATCCATATTGATTTTTTAACGAGATATTGTTCAAGCGCGAGAATTTCTTTACAAGTATCGCAGCTACACGCCTCCGCAAGAGGTTTAAGAGCAGCAGCGATTTCTTGAGTCTTAACAGCATTATCACGATTTTCAAGCCACGCTTTGAACAGTTCTTTGAGTTCTGCACTGCACTCGGGACATTCCAAACCCTGTGTCATTAACGAAGCAAGTTTGTCACGCATTGTATTTAAGCCAAGTGCCATTCCAAGTCCGTATTCGGCATTATCTTCAAAAAGCGAATTTGCCCATGCCGGTCCCTGCCCTTTTTCGTTTGTGCAATAAGGCATTGACGGACAAGAGCCACCGTAAATTGACGAACATCCGGTTGCGTTTGCAACCATCATTCTATCACCATAAAGTTGAGTTATAAGTTTTATATACGGTGTTTCGCCACAGCCCGCACACGCACCTGAAAACTCAAACAGCGGCGTTGCAAACTGACTGTTTTTAACGTTCTTATCTATCTCTACAAGATATTGCTTTGACTTCACATTTTTACTCATGTAATTCCAGCGTACAGCATTCTTGCACGGTGTTACAAACGGTGCCATTTCAAGTGCTTTTTCCTTTGCAGGACATACCTCTACACAACTTCCGCAACCTGTACAGTCAAGTGAACTTACCTGCATACGATATTGCATTCCCTCAAACTCTTTGCCTGTTGCCTTTATCACAGGCGTTTCAACAGGTATTCCCGCTACTTCTTTTTCATCCATCAAAAACGGACGTATCGCAGCATGGGGACAAACGTATGCGCACTGATTGCACTGAATACATTTTTCACTTATCCACATTGGGATATGCGAAGCAATACCGCGTTTTTCGTACTGGGATGTACCGACCGGAAATGTGCCGTCCTCGCGCCCGACAAATGTACTTACAGGCAAATCATCTCCCGCCTGATTATTTATTACATCAACAACATTTTTTATAAAATCAGGTTTGTCGCAATCGCATACGGTGTTTGCCTGACATGCATCGGATGTTTCCTCTGTAAGATTAGCCCACTCAGCCGGTATAACAATTTCTTCATACTCCCCCCCTCTGTCAACAGCCGCGTAGTTCATACTTACGATATTCTCGCCCTTATTGCCGTAACTCTTATCAATAAATTTTTTCATTTCCTTTACGGCAATATCGTAAGGAATAACGCCTGAAATTTTAAAAAACGCACTTTGTAAAATTGTATTTGTACGATTTCCAAGTCCGATTTCTTCCGCTATTTTAGTAGCATTTATAATGTAGAACTTAATTTTATGCTCTGCCATATAACGCTTCATCGCAAGTGGTAATTGCTTTTTCGTTTCTTCCGCATTCCACCACGAATTTAATAAGAAAGTACCGCCGTCTTTAACTCCTTTAAGCATATCGTATTTGAATACATAAGGGGCAACATGGCAGGCAACAAAATCGGGCGTAGTAACAAGATACGGCATTAAAATCGGTTTATTGCCGAAACGCAGATGCGAACAGGTAAATCCACCCGATTTTTTACTGTCATAAGCAAAATATGCCTGACAATATTTATCCGTTGTTTCACCGATAATTTTAATAGAATTTTTATTCGCGCCAACAGTACCGTCTGCACCGAGACCGTAAAATTTACCCTCAAAAAGTCCGCCTTTAGACACGCTTATTTCGGGCAACAGTGGTAATGAACGGAATGTTACATCATCTACTATTCCAACCGTAAATTGATTTTTCGGTTCTTTTTGAGACAGATTGTTAAATACCGAAATTATTTGCGCAGGAGTTGTGTCTTTTGAAGATAAACCGTAGCGGCCGCCGATAATAAGCGGCTTTTTCTCACATGGAATATCACTGCGGGAAGCAAACGCTTCAACAACGTCCAAATAGAGCGGATCGCCGTTTGCACCGGCTTCCTTTGTGCGGTCAAGCACACAAATACGTTTCACCGTTTGGGGAATAACTTCGCTAAGATATTTTACGGAGAACGGACGATAAAGATGTACCGTAACAACGCCGAGTTTTTCGCCTTTCGCATTCAAATAATCAACTGTTTCGCGTATTGTTTCGGTTACGGAACCCATTGCAATAATGATATTCTCCGCATCTTCCGCACCATAGTAAGTGAACGGTTTATACTCACGTCCTGTCAAACGTGCTATTTCCTGCATATAGTTGTTTACCGTATCCGGCAAAACATCATAAAATTTATTGCTTGCCTCACGTGCCTGAAAGAATACATCAGGGTTTTGCGCTGTGCCGCGAATAACAGGATGTTCGGGATTTAGCGCACCGGAACGAAATTGTTGCAGTGCTTCCGTATCAAGCAAAGGCAGCAAATCTTCCTCTGAAAGTGCTTCTATTTTTTGAATTTCGTGAGAAGTTCGGAAACCGTCAAAAAAATGACAAAACGGAACACGTCCTTTTAATGAGGCAAGATGTGCCACACTCGCCAAATCGTGCGCCTCCTGTACTGACGAAGACGCCAGAAAAGCAAAGCCTGTCTGTCGTGCGGAATATATGTCCGAGTGGTCGCCAAAGATTGAAAGCGCGTGCGCCGCAATAGTGCGTGCCGTAACATGAAAAACAGCGGGTAATAATTCACCTGCCATTTTATACATATTCGGTATCATAAGAAGAAGTCCCTGCGATGCGGTATATGTTGATGTCAGAACGCCTGCCTGCAATGAGCCGTGAACAGCACCTGCCGCGCCTGCCTCACTTTGCATTTCCACTATTCTTATTTTCTGCCCGAATAAATTTTTCTTCCCCTGTGCCACCCACTCGTCAATATGTTCTGCTATCGGCGATGACGGTGTTATCGGATAAATTGCAGCGGCTTCACTGAATAGATAAGCTATACGCGCTGTCGCTTCATTGCCGTCGCAAGTGATAAATTTTTTCTCTTTTGCCATTATTGTTTTATTTTAGTTTCACTGTTTCTTTACCTTGTTCAAAAAATATATCTCTCGGTATATTCGCTTCCTCAATACGTGCCAAATCCTGTGCAAGTTCTGCAGTAATAACGTTTGCTTCGTTAAGCCATTTCTTGCCTCTTTCATAATCGCCGTCACCTTGAAGCGTCAGGATTTTTACCATTAGAGAACGTGTTGCCTCACGCATTTTCTCAATATCAACGGTGTAAATACCATCTGCACTGCGCGTAAATACTCCGTTATTTGCAAAGTGATCAAACTCTATCATGTTTGCCTTGCCGTGCGCACTGGCGGTACCAAAGCGAATTGAGCGGAAAATGCCGCAAAAAAATGTGATATAATTTTGCTCAACATCGCCTTCGGTAATTTGCTTCATGCGGTAGAGTTCATCAACCATATAAAGCCCCATAATATCGGCTTTCGCCTCCTCAAAAGTGCCTGCGATTTCTTTTAATGCGTGACGAACCGTGTTTTTGCCGTCTATTGTGTTTTTTACTCCAAGACCATGAGCAACTTCGTGAAATGTTACGTTTTCAAAAAACGGCGCAAATGCAATTTGTTTTTGCTGCTGAGGACTGATAACTACTTCTGCAATAGGGGTTAAAATTTTGTCAAACTTAGCCTGCATTGCATTTTTTAACTGTAATTTGCGCGTACCTTTCTGCACATGAACACGCTCGTCATTAGGCAGATTTATTGCTATTGTTTTGCTGCCCGAATTACAATCACCACGATAAAAAATAACGTCGTAAACATTTAGCTGACTCTCGCTGCCAACAGGATCTTTCTTATATTTTTCATCTATAGGCAATCCTTTTTGAAGTTCGGGAAGCAGAGTGGTAAATTTTTCTAATTTCTTACTCCATTCCCCATCTTTTAAAAGTATAAACGATTCGTGCGCGGCTTTGTATCCGTATAATTGATCTTCATAATTTTCAATAGGTCCGACAACAAAATCAAACTTATTGTTTTGCATATTCATCCACGCAATATCACTCTCAAAATAATCGTCCGTACGCAGAGCAGTTGCACGCGCGGTAAGATATGCGGCAAAGTCTTTATCCTCTGCGAGCGATGCTGCTTTTTCGAGTAAGGCGGCGGCTTTCTCAATCTGACAGGAAAAATATTCGTGATACCAGATTACTTTTAAATCACCGTTTTCATCCCGCCGTATTATTGTATAGAGAGATTTTTTGTTGCTGTCCTGCAAGGCGTCAAATTCCTGAGCAGTCATATCAACAGGATAGAACTGCGCACCTTTCGGCTTTTCACCTGCACCGTCTATAAAGGGTTTGTTACCGTTAAGGCGTTCCCATGGTCCATAGTTAATATCAGCGAATTTTCTTAATGTATCGTCAGTTATGCTGCCGAGAAATTCGTCTTTACCCGCACCGCAGGCTTCGAGCCAAAATATATCGTCCATAATTTGTGCCGCATCAAAAAGAGTTGCAAGCAATTGCTTCTCTTTATCGTTGTACTTAGACAAATCAGCGGTAAGTTTCACTTTTGCATATCCGAGAATTACTTCATTTTCACCGGAACTGCAACTATTACTGCAACAATTTTTGCAACCGAAAAATCCTGTCGCCGCAAGAGCAAGGATTGATAATTTTTTAATCATAAAAAGTAAGATTTTTCAACAACAAACGCCAACTTTTACAGAGAGCGTTTACCGATGTTTAAGAGTACCTGAGATCGGAATAAAAACGATACTCATAGTATCTTGTAATCAACATATTAAATATTTTAAGGTGTAAAAAAAGTGTAAAAAATTAATAGTTACACTCCCACTAACCGTTTTCTATTTCTTGAAGTCCTTTTTTTAATACTTCCAACAACTTTATTAGACTTCCTAAAAGCTAGATTTTTTTTATTTTTACCGCTAATATAAGCACTAATGAAAGCACTTGCACTATCTCTTAATCTTTGATTGGTGGGTGCTATTTCAAGGTCTATTGTTAGAGGTTCTCTTATTAATCCCATAATGTTTTATCTTAAAAATTATAAAAATATCTATTTACTAAGTATAATGCTTCTTTTGTTTCTATTATCATCCGTTGTCCGCCAACATTCTTTGCCCCTAAAGTTTTTTCATAGAGAGATTAATTTTGTTTTTGCAATAAAACCAACATAACCGTCAAAACCATAAAGAAAAGCAAGTTTGCACGCATAAGCAACCAAGTTTCCTGCAATTCCTTGATATATTTTCGTCTTTCCTGCATTGAAAGGCGCATTTTCAAGTAAATTCATAAAAATATGGTCGCTCTTAACAGAGATACTTATTAAGCCTTGTATTATATTAACATTTTGCTCTATAACTAATTTATACACATCATTAGACGGTGTTATCTCGGATTTCCAATCAAATTTCCATCCTTTTTCTTTTGATATATTTTGCAAATCATGCTTACTGATACGTAATACATTTGTAGCAAAGTTGTCACCTGTAACAACGTTTTCTATCGAATTAGTTAATTTGTCTATTATAAAATCTAATTCTGTCGTCTTTTTTGCTCTAATCATATATATATCGTACTTTGGCTTCTTTACTGCAAATATACGTTTTTTATAATTAATATAATGTACCCCAATTTTAGGACCAATGGTTAAGGTGATTATCTTTAATAAATATGAAGTTGCTCACGTTCGGCAAAGCCCGCGAGCGGTCTCTGCTCTCACTTAATCGCAACTTTGCAAAAAACAGCAAAGATGACAAATACAAAAAATCGCCGTAAATTATATTAACACTGTTTATTTTTATGTAAGGAGTTAATGATTTTCAATTCGGCAGAGTTCAAAGCAAAATCGCGTTTAAGCCGAAAGCAATGACTGCTTGCAGGCATTGGTGAGGCGTAGCGATTTCAATAAAATTAAAAGTGGCATTAGAAGCCATAAGTGAGCGTTATACTCTATCTGAATTGAGTAGTCGCTACCAAGTCCATCCAAATCAAATTTCACGCTGGAAGCAAGAGTTGATAGCAAGCAGTGCAA
>JAIRNR010000015.1 GCA_031257915.1 Bacteroidales bacterium | reverse complement strand
TCGAATAATCATTGGTTTGGGTGTTGAATTTCGGAAATACTTATTCCATTATTATGAATACTGTATATATGTATAACGAACTGGAATGAAAAAAAACACAATTGTTAATAACTTTTTTTACAGATTCAGATTAAATGATAAATTAAAAATTGTTGCTGCACGGCGAAAACGGCACACTCAGATATAAAATAATAGTAAATTAAAACCGAATCCCCACTTCATCTAATATCAAGATATTTGTGGATCTGCAATGATAACTTCCACTGTGGATTTCGTTTGATATAGTCAATGATTACAGAAGTTACGGCAACGCGGTTATTCCACTCCGGTTGCAGGTACAGTTTTGTGCAGTACTGTCCGGCAAGAATACGTTGCTGTTCGGCGAAATCAAAGTCGTCTTCGGTTTCAATTACTATTTTTATTTCGTTTGATTTTTTGTAATATTCATCAACCGGCGGCATTGTGCGTTTCGGTGAAAATGCTATGTAATCCCATTCGCCTGTGAGAGGGTTTGTGCCGCTTGTTTCAAGATGAGTGCGGATATTGCACTTTTGCAATGCGGCAGTAAGCGGCGCAAGATTGTGAATTACAGGCTCGCCGCCTGTAACAATGGCTATGGCGGTTTTGACTTCGGTATTTTTAGCGGCAGTAGCGGCAATAGCAGCAGCAGCTAATTCTTCCGAACTTTTCAGCGGGTATTCGCCCATATTCCAACTGCGGGCTTCATCACAATAAACACATTTAACCGGACATCCCGCAAGACGAATAAAAAACGCCGCCGTACCTGAATATGCACCCTCGCCCTGCAATGAATAAAATGTTTCAACTACCGGATACATAATATTATTTTGATGTTGCGGACTTTTTAAATCCTTTGTAAACCAAATACGCAACGCCGAGTACGGCTATTGCAAGAAAACAATATCCGACAATATGTGAATATTCATACACAAGTCCGTTATTACCGAATACTTCATCGTAATCGTATCCGTTTTTAATACTCCACAGTCCCAAATAATAGCCAAGCAACGTTAAGAACACATTCCATATACCCGCGCCGACAAAAGTAAAAAATATGAATTTGTGAATTTTCATTCTGCTTAAACCCGCAGGTATTGAAATAAACTGACGTATTCCCGGAACAAGCCGCCCCATAAATGTAGAAATACTGCCGTATTTTGAAAAATAATTTTCCGCTTTTTGAATTTTTGTGCCGCTCAACAGAAGTATATGCCCAATCCGCGTATCGGCAAACCAGTAAATAACAGGACGTCCCAAAAACACTGCCAAACCATAATTTATCAACGCACCGAACAATGCGCCTGCTGTTGAAGACAGCATTACAAGCCATATATTAAGATTGCCTGCCACAGCCATATATCCTGCCGGCGGCACAACTATTTCAGACGGAAAAGGAATAAAAGAACTTTCTATTGTCATCATAAGTGTTATTGTCCAATAATTGAGGTTTTGAACGTACCATTGTGTTAAAGTTGCGATGTAATCCATAATTATTTTTTTTCATTTTTATTGCCTATCAGTGAGGGTTCCGGAATTTCGCTTCCCGAAAGTATGTTCAGATAACTTCGGTAGCGAGCCGGATGAATTGTGGGGATATGCGCCTCCACAGCCTGTTTCACTGCGCAGCGCGGCTCATGCGTATGCGTACAGTTACCGTAAGCACACTGTTCTCTTATACGCTCCATTTCAGGAAAGTATTGCGATAACTCTTCCGTATTTATTGTTAACATTCCGAATTCTTTGATTCCGGGAGTGTCAATTAAAAAAGAAGTCGGGGCGTGTGAGTCTGAAAAAACCGTAAAAGGATACATCTGCGCAAATGTAGTTGTATGCTTTCCTTTTTCGTTATATGTTGATATTTCACCTGTTCTGATATTTAATGTCGGGTCTATCGCATTTATAAGTGCCGATTTTCCAACGCCTGAATTGCCTGTAAAAAGAACTGTTTTACCACTAACGGTTTGTTTCAATTCATCTATACCCTGCCCTGTTTTTATACTTGTAAGCAACACCTTATAGCCTGCACTTTCATATATTTCAGCGAGGGCGGCTCTTTCAATATCAATTTTATTAAATACAACCATTGCAGGCACATTATATGCTTCGCATGAGATAAGTGTACGGTCAATAAATCCCTGCGGTGTACACGGCTCTGCCACACTTGCAACAACAATGGCAAGGTCTATGTTAGTTGCAATAATATGCGTTTGCTTTGACAAATTCACACTTTTACGCAACAGGCAATTTTTACGCGGAGCTACGGCTGTAATCCAACAATATTTTTCAGAAACGGCAGATACATCTTCAAATACCACCCTGTCGCCCACAGCAACAGGATTAGTAGTGCGCAGTCCTTTAAGCCGAAAAATTCCCCGCACTTTACACTTCCACACTGCGCCGCAATCATCTAACACATCATAAATATTTCCTGTATTTTTTATTACAAGTCCGTTTCTTATCATATTGATTTCCGCAATAATTTCTATCTGCCCCGAAACAGGCATTAGCGCAAAGTTACTGTTTATTCTTAACTTTGCAGAGATAATGTTTTCACGTGATACAGTCAATTCTTATTATTGGATGTTAAAAAACTCTTTTTTTTATAAGTACTTTTATCCGAACATTGGGCTTCTACTGCTTAATGTATTGCTGAGGATAATAAGTGCTGCATTGATGGTTATTGTGCTTGTCGGGATTGCGCCTGTATTTTCATTACTGTTCGGCGTTGATACCGGTGATGCGGCAAGTGTTACCGTACACGGTGCGTTAATGCAGGATGTTATTATTTTTCTTGGTGATGTACTTATTCGTATGAAGACCGATTACGGAGAAATTAACACGCTGCTTGTTGTTACCGGTACCATACTGCTGCTGTTTCTTCTTAAAAATATTTTTGAATATTTGGGACTTTACACCTTTACACCCATACGGACACGAGTTGTGGAAAATATCCGCAACGATTTGTACCGTAAATTACTTATTTTGCCGCTATCATTTTTTTCAAAAAATAAACGTGGTGATTTGTTAGCGCGTACAGGTAACGATGTGCAGGAAATTGACGAAACAATTTTAAAATCAATCGGCATAAGCATTGCGGATACTGTGATGTTTATCGGACTTGTAAGTTGTCTGTTTTTGATAAGCATTCCGCTTGCAGGCATAACAGTTATCGTATTGCCATTTGCCGCATGGCTTATAGGATTAGCATCCCGGTCTTTAAAGCGAAAATCGCCGGCAATGCAGGAAGCATTGGGGCGTCTGACAACGTATATTGAAGAAAGTATGCGTGGAGTAAAAACGATTTTTGCATATAACAATGTGCCGTATTGCACAGTAAAATTCGATGAAGAAAACAGAAAATTTACACGTATAAAAACAAGTGTATATAGACATACGGATTTAGGCTCGCCGGTAAGTGAAGTTACAAGCATGTTCTTTGTTGTGCTATTGCTTATGGCGGGTGGCTGGTTAATCTTCAACGATAAAACAAACAATGGGTTGTTTATTTTGAAACCCGAAGCGTTTGTCGTTTTTCTGATTATCCTTGTACAGCTTATTATACCTGCAAAAAACATCGCAAATGCGTGGTTTAATATTAAACGCGGACGAGCCTCAGTTGCACGGATAAAAGAAGTATTGCGGGTAGATGAAGTTATTACACAGGCTGCAAACGCAGTAACAATAGAGCAGTTTAATGAAAGCATTGAATTTAAAAATGTTTGGTTTCGGTACGATGATAATGATGATAAAAAAAATAATGCAGCATTAAAAGACCTGTCGCTTTCGGTAAAAAAAGGACAACATATAGCATTAGTGGGGCTGTCGGGATCGGGAAAATCAACACTGATAAATCTTATTCCGCGTTTTTACGACCCTTCGCAAGGTGCTGTTCTTATAGACGGAAAAGATATACGTGAATACCGCATTAACGATATTCGCGCACTGTCTTCTCTTATATCGCAGGATACCGTTCTTTTTAATGACACATTCTACAATAACATACGTTTCGGACGTGAAGATGCAACACGTGAAGATATTGAATACGCTGCAAAAGAAGCATACGCGCACGATTTTATTATCGCGACGGAAAAAGGATACGATACTGTTATCGGCAACAGCGGCTTAAAACTGTCGGGTGGTGAACGCCAACGCATAAGCATTGCACGCGCATTGCTTAAAGACGCACCTGTTTTAATTCTTGACGAAGCAAGTGCTTCGCTTGATACGCAGGCAGAACAATATATTCAAAATGCTGTCGAGGTATTGCAGAATAAAACAGTTATTACCGTTGCACATCGTCTGTCCACAATACGCAATGCCGACTGCATATACGTTATGGAGGATGGAAGAATTGCGGAAAGCGGAACTCACGAGGAACTCGCCGCCACAGAGGGAATCTACAAAAAACTGTTGGAAACTAACATGTAAAAACCGTGATTACGAAAGTCCGTAAACTCGGTTGTGGGCGCAAAATTTATAAACATATAAAAATAAATATTATGGATAATTCTAAAATCGGACGAATTGCAGGGATTGTAATTGGAGTATCCTTACTTTTTGCGGCAGTTTACTGGTTCTCATACCTTATTCTTTATGTGTTGATTGCCTTTGTGGTATCAATGCTCGGCAGACCACTTGTGCATTTTATGACCCGCAAGATGAAATTCTCGTCTGCACTCGCGGCTGTTATAACGATGGTTTTAATGCTCGGATTTATTGTAGGATTAGGCTTCCTTGTTATACCGCCGCTTATCAATCAAGCGCATTATTTCGGCACATTTGATTTTGACGCCATATCAGAACAAACATCACAAACACTTATTTCGTTAGACAATTACTTTGCAGAAAAAGGCATAGCACTTTCGTCCGTACAACTGAAAGAACAGGCAATTGACGGTATCATGGCATTCGTTCATAAAACAAATTTCGCGTCATTACTTAACAATCTCGCAAGCACGGTTTCCTCATTCGGACTTGCATTTGCTGTTGTGATGTTCGTATCATTTTTCTTTTTGAAAGATGAAAACATGTTCAAGAATATTATCTTTTCACTTATCCCCGACAAATACTTGCAACACGGTGAAATTATACTTTCAAATATTGAGCGGTTGCTGCGCCGTTACTTTGCAGGACTTGGCATTGAGGTGATTTGTATGATGATTGTTTTTTCTGTCGGACTGTCAATTTTCGGAGTAAAAAATTCAATTCTCTTCGGCTGTTTAAGCGGAGCTCTTATTGTTATTCCGTATTTGGGTATTATTATGGGTGCGCTAATCACAATTATTTTTACTGTGATAAATAATCTCTCAATAGGTATTTCGCCTGAAATGGGATGGCTTGTTCTGAAAATTATCGGTGTATATGTTGTCGGATATGTTATTGACAGTTTCGGTATGCAAACAACAATATATCCCAAAACAGTAAAAGCGCATCCGCTTGAAATTTTCTTTGTAATAATTATTGCGGGTACAATCGGCGGTATATTCGGTATGATACTCGGTATTCCTGTTTATACTATTGCGCGTATTATTGCAAAAGAATTTTTTTCAAGAAATAAATTTGTAAAAAACTTAACACAGAAATTATAAATCATGAAAGAATATTTTCTTAATTATTCGTGGACAGATGGGATTGATGCTATTATTATTCTGTTGATAATTTATCAACTGTACCGCTGGGTACGCGGCACTTCAGCGATGAATATCACGTTGAGTATTATTGCACTTTACGCATTTTGGAAAATTGCGGATTTTTTGAACTTGCGGCTGACAAGCGGCGTACTTGACAGGATTGTTGATATGGGACTTCTCGCGGTTATCGTGATATTCCAACCTGAAATAAGGCGGTTTCTTTTTATGCTCGGCAACAGACCGCAAAATACTTCATGGATTAAAAAATTTCTCGGAAAATTTTCAAACAGCGGCAAACAGGACTTTATGCCTGTCGTACAGGCATGCATACATCTTTCTTCATCACACACAGGTGCGCTTATTGTTCTTACCCGCAACAACAAACTGCCTCAAATTTCCTCTACCGGCGAACGTATTGACTCCGTTTTATCGGACGCGCTTTTAGAAAACATTTTTTTCAAAAACTCGCCTCTGCACGATGGAGCGGTAATTATTGAAGATGGACGAATTCTCGCTGCACGGTGTATCTTGCCTGTAACATCGCGTTCGGATATTTCCGAAAATCTCGGTCTTCGTCATCGCGCCGCGCTTGGCATTACCGAACAGGCAGATGCTTTTGCAATAGTTGTCAGCGAAGAAACAGGCAGCATTTCCTACTGTGTACTCGGCGAAATTGTTTACGGTGTAACTCCTGCCGGATTACAGAAGAAGATAGATGAGTTATTTTGATTTTATTTAATAACTTTTTTTAACAGAGGGACAAGGTCCAACTTTTCCCATGCAAAAAATTCTACTGTTTTAAAATAACGTGTAACGCCGCCTACGCGCCGCGTTTTAACTCCTTCGCCGTTATAATAAACTTCAACTTCTTCCTTGCGTACGTCTCGACCAAAATGTCCGTATGATGCTGTCGGTTTAAAAACAGGATTTTTAAGTCCGAAACGCTTTACAATGGCGTACGGACGCATATCAACATTTGCCAAAATACGCTCGGCAATTTCACCATCGGTAAGTTTTGAGTGCGAAGTACCGTAAGTGTTCACGTACAGCCCAACAGGTTGAGCCACACCGATAGCGTATGCTATCTGCACAAGTGCTTCATCGCATATACCCGCCGCAACAAGATTTTTTGCCAAATGACGAGTAGCGTATGCAGCAGAACGATCTACTTTCGAGGAGTCTTTTCCGCTAAACGCTCCGCCGCCATGAGCCCCTTTACCGCCGTAAGTATCAACAATTATTTTACGTCCTGTCAAGCCGCTGTCGCCATGAGGACCGCCAATAACAAACTTGCCTGTCGGATTTACGTACAATTTATATTTTTTGTCAAATAACGCCCTTACTCGTGCGGGCAATGTCTTAACAACACGCGGAATAAGTATCTCACATACATCTTTCGTAATAGTCGCGAGCATATCCCTTTCGGGCGCGAAGTCGTCGTGCTGGGTGGAAATAACTATGGTTTCAATATGTACCGGTTTACCGTTATCATCATATTTAATTGTGATTTGGCTTTTCGCATCCGGACGCAAGTATTTCATTTTTTTCCCCTCACGGCGAATTGCATCAAGTTCCTGTAAAAAGATATGTGCAAGTTCAATCGGCATTGGCATATAATTATCCATATCCTTGCATGCGTATCCGAACATCATTCCCTGGTCGCCCGCACCCTGATTTTCCAAATCCTTACGTTCAACACCCTGATTTATATCGGGACTTTGGCTGTGGATAGCCGAAAGAACGCCGCATGATTTGTATTCAAACTGATACTCGCCTTTTGTGTAGCCGATTTCTTTAATCGTCTGACGTGCTATATCCTGAATATCCACATAGCCGCTCGTTTTAACTTCGCCTGCACACACAACAAGCCCTGTGGTAACAAGCGTTTCACACGCCACTTTGCTTTCGGGGTCATGGCGCAAAAATTCGTCAAGAAGTGCGTCTGAAATATTGTCGCACACTTTGTCGGGATGTCCCGCTGATACTGATTCCGATGTAAAATAATACATAATTTTTTTGATTTAAATGTTTATAATGACCACTGCACGCAGACCGTAATACCGCATGCCGGCTGTGAATAATTCCCGATGAAAGATAAGGGCTGATGTAACAGATAGAAAAATCGCTTTTTAGTTTTTTTTACGTGGTGCAAGCAGCCCAAATTATCCACGAAGAATTTTCTGCGGCAAAGGTACGATTAAGTTAGACAAAATGCAAATTTATTTGCATTTTTCTGACGGAGTACCTTCATGAGCGAAGCGAATACAGGTACGATTAAGTTAGACAAAATGCAAATTTTATTTGCATTTTTCTGACGGAGTACCTTCATGAGCGAAGCGAATCATGGTACGATTAAGTTAGACAAAATGCAAATTTATTTGCATTTGAATTTTTGTTATTATTGGCTTTGCTGAAGTTGCAAAAACTCCGTAAGCAAGCGGACACCGATACCTGTTGCGCCTGTTCCGTAGGGTATCAAAGGCTTTTTGACATGCGCCGTACCTGCGATGTCAAGATGAATTAGAGGCATATTGTTCGCGAAGTATGTTATGTATTTTGCGGCTGTAATCATTCCCGCAGCACCGTCGTTGCAGTTTTTTATATCGGCAATATCAGACAGAAGAGCTTCTTCATATTCTTTCCACATGGGAAAAAAACATAAACGCTCGTGAGTCATTTCACCCACTCTTTGTAAAATGGCGGCTTGTGCTTCGGCGTTTTGCTGCATTGCGGCTATACCATGCGCTCCGAGTGCACGCATTGCATCCCCCGTAAGAGTAGCGACCGTAAAAATCAGTTGCGGATTGAAATGCTTTTTAGCATAAAGAACAGCGTCAGCAAGCACAAGCCGCCCCTCTGCGTCTGTATTTGTAACTTCAACAGTAGTGCCGTCTGCCATCGTAAAAACATCACCCGGCACGAGGGCGTTACCGTTCAGGCGATTGTCGGTAACAGGAATAAGTACTTTCAAATATACAGGAACTTTCAGTCGGGCAGCCAGCACGGCAACGCCCGCCACAGTAGCCCCGCCCGCCATATCGTTCTTCATATCGTTTATATGATTTTCCGTCTTTATGTTCATTCCGCCCGCGTCAAACACTATGCCTTTTCCTATAAGAACTATCGGTTTATCGGTAGCAGAAATTTCTTTTGCATTTGCTTTTTTTCTACCGCCGTATATCCGTCCGTCATAAGTCAATTCTACCACTTGCGGTTTGTCAACACTGCCTTTATTTACAGCGAGCAGTCCTTTCATTTCGCGGGTGATTTCATTTTCTGCCCAAATTTTACTTTTAACACCGTACTGTTTTGCACGAGCAGTAATTTGTTTGGCAAATTCTGCTGCGTCAAGTCCGGAAAACGGCTCATTAACCCAGTCGCGTACTTGTTTTATTTCCTGTTCCAACATTGCTGTTTTCTTGCGGAATGCGGCATTGAAATTTCGTAGCGAAACACTTACAGTGGGTTTTTTAGACGATTTGTATTTATCAAACGAATATGCGGCAAGAAAAATTCCTTCATACAATGCACTGATTTCTTCCCTTGTGAACAGTTCGACAGGCTGAAGTATCCATTCGCTGCTGTCGTCCGACATCTCTTTTACCTTATAGACAAACCGCGCTCCGGCAATCCTCAAATCATTCAGCGAAGCATTGTTATGAACAATAATCTGTGCTGAAATATCAGTAACGGAAACTTTCATCTCCATTCCTCTTTTTATTTCCAATATCATATCTGTCATACACTTCGGATCTTATTGTTTTCAGGAAAAACGAGGCAGGGTTTAAAACTCTTTGCTTCTTCAAAATCCATTGCGGCATAAGAGGAAATTATGACCATATCACCAACGGCAACCTTACGTGCTGCAGCCCCATTCAGACCGATTGCACCGCTTCCGCGTTCGCCTTTTATTACGTACGTATCAAAACGCTCACCGTTATTGATGTTGTAAATATGCACCCGCTCATTCTCAATAATATTTGCAGCAGCCATTAAATCTTCATCAATTGTGATACTGCCTATATAGTTAAGGTCGGCAAATGTAACGGTTGCTCTGTGAATTTTTGATTTTAAAACGTCAATAATCATAGTTTTAATTATAAAAATGACTGCAAAGGTACGAAATCCTTATTGTATTCGCATTAAAATCCTCAATCCCTCATCAACACAAGGTGTTTATGCTAATAAATATGTTGCTCCCGACGAAATCCCGCAATTACTTTTTCAATTCAAAAAAATGCAATATATCGGCATACCTGTAATTTATCGTAAAACCGTAAAATTTGCAAATGCCGTCAACAATCGCAAGCCCAAGTCCTGAGGATTTTTTATTATTTGTCGCTTTGTAAAAACGTTCAAAAATTTTCTCTGCGTTAAGTTCCAAACAGTCGCTTGTATTGGCAAAAGAAATAGCATTTTCGCCGATTTCTATAATTATTTTTCCACCTGAAATATTATGCAGATAAGCATTTTTTAAGAGATTTACAACAAGAGCATTTGCAAGAACGCTGTTCATGTTTACGATAAAGTCTGCCTTTTCAATAATTTCAATTGAAACGGTCAAATTGCCGTACGCTTCGGCAAAATCGTCCGACAATGTGCGTACAATTTCATTAAAATTAACATCTGTTGATTCAAGAAACTGCCTGTTATCTATCTTTGAGAGGAAAAGAAGTGTTTTATTTGTCTTGATGATGTCATTTATATTATTTGAAATTTTAATCAATTCGGATAATTGCTGCCTGTCTATATTTTCATTTTCAAGTAATAATTCTATTTGGTTTTTTACGCGAGCAAGCGGAGTTTGCAATTCGTGCGAAGCGTTATCGACAAACTGCTTTTGTTGCGCGAAAATTTCTTCATTTGCCTTTATGCTTTTATCCAAGATAGAATATAATTCCCGAAATTCCGCTACATTGTTTTTTATTTCCGGTATGGATTTTTTATCTCCGATTCTGTATGTTTTCAACCAGTCTAACAGTTTGTAAAGCGGCGATAATTCTTTTTTAAAAAGGAACAGGACACTGACAACAAAAACTATTATAAGCAGTAAAACAAGAGAAAGAAGTGATTCAAAAATAGACTCTTTAAGGTCGTCTTTTTCAATAGTGGGAACGCTTACAATAAGCAAATAATGATCATTGTGATTTTTGAAAAGAAGTTCAAAAGTCCGCGCAGGCTCGTTTTCCTGTTTTTCCGGAACGTAAATCATTTCATCATAAAAACGAGAGACGGACGAATATTCAAATTGTTCTTTCGTTATTTTTTTAATCCGGTATGTGTTGTTGTCTCCACCGCTTTGTTCGGAAATTTCTCCGGCAATAAATCCCCGAACAATTCTACGCGCCTGCTCTTCAAGATAATCGTCTGTTTCATCATTTATTTCATCAACAATAACAAAATAAAATCCAATACTCCAAACACTCACTACAAGCAAGCAAAACAGAGAAATGAGATAAAAAAGACGATGCCGCAATTTCATAATCTTTATTCTATAATAAAACGATAACCAAGCCCATATACGGCTTTTATTTTAGATGTTGCTTTTGCCTCAATAAGTTTTTTCCTGATGTTTTTTATTTGTGCGTAAATGAAATCAAAATTGTCGGTTTGATCAATGTTATCGCCCCATACTGCTTCCGCAAGTTGTTCTTTTGTAAGCATCCTGTTGGGACGGTTAATACAAAAAGAAAGAATATCAAACTCTTTACGGTTGAGTTCGATATTCTTTCCGTCAATACAAACTGTTCTTTCGCTAATGTTGAGATTTATATTTCCCGAAACAATAACGTTGCTTCCGCTGTGATTGTTTCTTCTTACAACACTTCGTATTCTTGCGCTAAGTTCCGCCAAATGAAAAGGCTTTGGCAAGTAGTCGTCAGCACCGATATTTAATCCTGTTATTTTATCATCTATGGAATTTTTTGCAGAAATAATGATTATATTTTGCTTTCCCTCGTTTTTTAAATGTTTCAGCAAATCAATACCATTACCGTCCGGCAACATAATATCGAGCAAAATACAGTCGTAATCGTAAAGTGCCGCCTTATCTGCGGCGGAAGCATAACTGTGTGCGGCTTCAACAATAAACTGTTCCTTTTCGAGTGATTGCCGAATTATCCCACATAAAGATATGTCGTCTTCTACGATTAAAATCTTCATGCGCAAAAATACAAATAAACTTAATCTATTTCACGAATAGAACCGTTTTTATTAAATTCCAAATCAATGTCGTTAGACAAGCCTATTTCCCATCCGTATTTTTCCTTGTTGATTTCCGTTATTTTTGCTTGCGGAAAGCGGATTGAAATAAAGTGTGGAATTTCCTTCGGAATAAGAGCAATGACTGATTGCGGAACGACTTGATGTCCGCCGTCCACATCGTCCCATTCGCCCTTACCGTTAAAAGAAATTTCAAATCCGTTTGACAGCAAAACGTCGTAATCGTTCCACTCTTTAGTAACAACGGCAACAGTTGTCTCAGGAAAATGTGTACTGATA
Source organism: Bacteroidales bacterium (assembly GCA_031257915.1). Lineage (GTDB taxonomy): Bacteria > Bacteroidota > Bacteroidia > Bacteroidales > P3 > JAIRNR01. Next base: position 4,564 of record JAIRNR010000015.1, on the reverse strand, counting down.
AAAGTGCGGCTTTTCTCCGGTAATTCATTCTCTGTGATAAACTTTTCCTTTGCGCAGGATGAACAGGAAAGAAACAGGACGCTTAAAAATAAGATAAAATTTTTTTTCATAATTGTAATTTTTTTAGTTTCTGTTTTGCAAAGAAAAGATGTAATTCTGAAAACTTTTAGGAAGGAATTATTTAATTTTCCAACAAATGCTTTTGTGATTTGAGTAGATTTCGCGACTGCTAATACAAAACCGCATTATCAAGCCTCATGCGGAGTAATTTATTTACGACAATTGCTTTCTAAAATAATTTTATATACATTTGCGGTATCAATAAAAATGAAAAAGATAAATAGAATACTCTTATTTTTAGCAGTTGCCGCTTTTTCCTGTATATCGGAGTTTACATGCCAAGCGCAGAAACCACCCAAGTTAACAAAGGCACAAATGCAGGAAGATATTGCGTTTTTGGTACAAACACTTAAAGATGTAAATCCACATTTTATTATCAGGGAAAAAGTGACCGGTGCGCCAATACGCGCCGAAATAGACAGTTTGGCGGCAACATCCGCACACATAAAAACCTTTAAGGATTTTTATTATCTCGGCTCAAGCATACTTCGTTTATGCAAAGATCCGCACAATATATTCAGGTCTGCCGCATTAGACAATTCAAACCGCTATATAACACCCGAAGGAATTACGCTTACAAATAAATGTGTCATGCTGTACAGGAAATACAATTCTTGGGCGTCGCACCCTTTCGGATATATAGATGGAAAATATTTTGTTGACAGATACGTGTATGACAAACATGGTAAATTATATTTTCCTTTATGCTCTCAAATTTTAGCTATAAACGATATTCCTGTTGATGAATATCAGAAAAAAAACAATATTCGTTGGGATGTTTCAAAAAAGAAGTATTATAGTTCCGGTATCTTTTTGCAAAATCCCCGAAAGATAACTTACCAATACAACGATACTGTAAAAACAGTAAAAATAAAGGACAGACAAATAAACAACTCATGTCGGGATTTGTACAAAGAAAAAGTATTATGGTTTGAGAAAGACAGTATCTTGTACATTCGCATACCTGAAATGGATTATTCAAAAACAGATTTTTACTTGCAAGGCATACGGAAAAACAAAAACAATACAATAAATAAAGTTGTGATAGATGTTAGATATAACGACGGCGGCAATGATTATGTCTGGATGGAAACACTTTCAGAAATAATAGATCAACCTGTTTTTTATAAAGAAGAAATTTATATAAAAGACTCTCCGATAATGCTTGATTATATGAAAGAAGTACGTAAAGAGGATGTATCGCTTTATGCGCATAAAACAATAGAGGGAGAGCAATTTATTGATATTAGCGAAACGGATACAATATTTCCGTCCTTAACGTCGTTGCATTATAAGGGTAAAATATATGTGTTGGCGGATGAAAATGTTTTTTCGTCAACACTGGCTTTTATTTCGGTTTGCAATCAAAATACGCGATTTATTACTGTTGGAAATCCGTCAGGTTACCTGTCGGGCAGGAGTTTTGACCCTTGCAGTTTCTCGTTGCCTAATTCAAAACTTATTTTCGGAATAACGCCCTGTCTTGATTTAACAGGGGTAAAAAATCTTGAAGACTGTTACGACCACAGACGTGATATTTTGGTTGATACAAAAGATTGCAACTACCGGTATTATAAAGAATGTTTTACTCCGGAGCACTTATACGAATATGATTCTTATTTTAAAAAAGTTTTAGAGCAAAAATGATTACGGTTCGATATTTAAATTTACGCACAGACAAATAAAAATTGGGACAGTATTTAATTTTCCAACAAATGCTTTTGTGATTTGAGTAGATTTCGCGACTGCAAAACGAGAGTTTTTGTTTCGTTCAGAACTGTCAGATACAGCAGGCTCGTTTTTGTTCTTGACGTATTCGCTTTCACACGTTTTAATTCATTTTTAATTGCGCCTGTCATAACCGTAAATAAGTTATCGCGCATCTCCAATACATAATCTAATTTTTCAAAATTCTTAGTACGCAACATCTCGCTAATATTCATGTGGATTGCTGCAACAGCATTGTTTATATCCATTAAATCCGCCATCTGCTCTTTGTTCCACCCTTGATGACTGTTGTTAATATGAGCGAAGCACGAACGTGTAGTGTGGAGTATGCTTTTTGTTATTTCGGATAAGTAATCCACAATCTGAACATAGAAATATCCGAGATTTACGTCGGAATAACGAAAGTGTTTCAATGTCGGCAAAACTTCGTATTTACGATTGCGGAATGTGATAAACATTTTGTCTGCCTCCGCTGTAAGTTCGCTCAAAACTTTTCTGTTTTCCTCAAATGTTGCAATCAATGTCTTTTTATATATCTCTGCAATATTGTCTAATATATTGTACGCATCTTTAATACAGTTCTCTAAAATATCCGGCGCATTTTCTATTTCTTTCATCTTTTTTGCAGTACCGTTCTTCCTCTTTTTGGGGAAAAGAAAATTGTTGTGAACAAGCATGTAAAAACAAGCAATAGTAACAATAACAACGACAATATTTCCACCCCAAATTAAAATACTCGCAATCGTAAAAGCAATAATAAATCCGCCAAAAGCAGTGATAAACCATCCGGAAATAACAGCCATTACTCCTGTTATTCGATATACTGCACTCTCACGCCCCCAAGCACGGTCTGCAAGGGAACTCCCCATCGCGACCATAAATACAACATACGTTGTTGACAACGGCAGTTTGACCGCCGTAGCCGCCGATATAAGAACTGAGGCAGCGGTCATATTAACCGTTCCTCTTATCAAATCGTAATACGCATTTCCATTTTCTGCTTCGGGTAATTGTTCAAATCGGTTTGCTATTTTTTGCTGTATAAATCCGGGAGTAATCTTACGGTACAAATTATTTATGCTCAACGCTAAACGAACAAGAAAACGAGAAACGTATGTAGAGCCGAACCGTTCATTACGTTCATTCTGCGAAGACAGTTGCAATTCTGTTTCCGCAACGCGCATTGCTTTTTTTGAAAAAAACAGAGTCAATGCCATAACAACGCCCGAAATAAGTATAATAAAAAAGTTCGCATTAGTGGGCTGCATAAGACTCTCCATTGTTATATCCTGTGTTCCCGCACTGTTTGCCGTCATAAACGAATCGACACCTGCAAGAGGTACTCCTATAAAATTAACCAAATCGTTTCCGGCAAAAGCAAGTGCAAGCGAAAATGTTCCTGCAAGAATTGTTATTTTCAAAATATTTATTCCCGCTTTTTGAAATGCAAAAAGTATTAAACTGCATATTGCCCAAGTGCTTGACAGGACGATGAAAATATTATCGTTTATAAAATTCAGAATATTTGTTGAAATCAATCCCGAACTTCTCAATCCTTTAAAAATGGTAAAATATATTATTACTGCTATGGATATTCCGCACCATGCAGCACCAAATACTTTAAACGATTTATTATAACGAAATGAAAAAATCAGACGCGAAATATACATGATAATTGTTCCCGCCGTAAAAGCGACAACAACCGAAACAAGGATAGCCGAAATAATCATCATTGCCCTGCCCGCATTTATAAACTGTGAAATATCAAAAAGCGACAAATCCGTTTCTAATGCAATACGATGCAGTGTTATCCCGACAGCCGAACCCAAAAGACCAAAAACCATTGAAACTGTTGTAGAGGTCGGCAATCCGAGCGAGTTAAACATGTTTAACAGAATAACATCGCCGAGCATCATTCCGAGAAAAAGCAACATTACTTCATTAAACGTAAACTGCGCCGGATAAAAAACTCCGCTGCGGGCAACTTCCATCATCCCGCTCGACGTGAGCGTTCCCACCAAAATTCCGATAGCCGCAATAGATAAGATAACGCGATGCGGGGCGACTTTTGAACCGAGTGCGGAATTTAAAAAGTTAATGGCGTCATTTGCAACGCCCACGATAATATCAATAATCGCTAAAACGACGAGTGCTATAACAACAAAGATGTAGATACTGCTCATTGTTAAATCTGTTCACCCGAATTTCGTATTTATCTATTGGTATGAAATGCGGACTTACACTTTACAAAGTAAATAGAAATGCGTTACGACTGTATTACATATATGTTGCAATTGTGTTACATTTTTGCATATTTGTGAAAAATATCTTTTTTATCTGTGTATATTATTTAAAAAAATTTTTTACCTTTGGGGCGTTGTGTAGTTTACACTTGTGTTCTTTTTTTATACATTTTTAAATTTATTTATGTAAATTTCTGGGGCAGGATGGGTTTTATTATCTTTCCTGCCTCTATTTTTATTTCAGTCATCCAATCTGATGATAATTATTTTTATACTGTATTTTACTTTATTCAAGATGAAAAAACTGCAGAGTGAGTCAAAGCACTTAAATAAATTTAGCAGTTGAATCCATATAAGGCTTATTTCATTATATTAAAAATAAATTCCAAGCCGCCGTTCTTAGCTATTCTTGCCGTGATAAGTCCCCCATGAAAAATAACTGCATTTTTCACAATAGACAGCCCCAGACCCGT
>JAIRNR010000101.1 GCA_031257915.1 Bacteroidales bacterium | reverse complement strand
TTCAAAGGAGTGCCAACTGTTTCAATTTTTTGTTTAATACGTTGTTCTACAGGCGATAAGACGACCCAATTTTCCGCAGAAAAATTGCAAATAGTGTTGTGTTGTCTAATAAAATCGCTGGTATTAGGTATAAAATAATTGTCTGTAATAATTTCGACAATTGCACCTTTTATCACAACCCCTTAACAAATTCAGCCACCGTGAGCCGATGCACTCCCAAGATGCGTGCAATAGCGCATTTCGACACCCTTTTGTCAAGTAATTCCTTTATTTGCTGCTCTTTGCCTGTGAGTTTTCTCATTTTACTCTTACTGCCTTTAGGGCGACCAAGAACTACACCTTCGGCTCGTTTGCGTGCCAACGCCTCTTTGGTCCGTTGTGAAATCAGGTTACGCTCAATTTCAGCAGAGAGCCCGAAAGCAAATGCCAGCACCTTGCTGTTTATATCGCTTCCAAGACGATAGTTGTCCTTGATAGTCCAAACTTGAATATTGCGGTTCATACAATCGTTCAAAACCGACATAATCATAAGCAAATTTCTACCGAGCCGCGACAATTCTGAACAAATTAGAACATCGTCTTGCCGCATTTTTCGCAGTAATTTACCAAGTTTTCGTTCTCCGATGGTTTTAACACCCGAAATGGTTTCTTCAATCCATTTATTGACAACCATCACCTTTTCCTCACAAAAACGATTAATCTCAAATCGTTGATTCTCTACTGTTTGTCGGTCAGTAGATACCCGAATGTAACCGTAAATCATAATTTTTTCTTTTTTTTAATTTATTTTATAATAAAACCATTATAATAATAAACGGAAAATATTATTCAGATTACATTAAGTAATCTAAATTATAATCCCCTCGCTATATAAGAATAAACCCATACCTTTGCGGTCCATAAACAATGAAACATTATTACAGGCATTTACGGAGTATGCGGGGTAATTGCCGGGTGAGCGAATGTGCAGAACTGAAAGTAAACATGGCTATGATGGAATTCTTGTAGTAGATATTTTGTCCAAAAAAAGTTACATTTGTAGAAATTGAGATAATATATAAAAAACAAATGCAATACACATTAACAATTTTAGTATTACCATTACTGACGTTCCTGTTTTTGGGATTTTTTTCAAAAGTGCTGCCGCACAAATTATCCGGCATTATCGGCACTGCTTCGCTTGCAGTCGTTGCCGTTTTGTCTTATATTGCCGCTGTTCAATATTTCTTTGGCGGAGTTGGAGCAAGTATGGCAGGGGGTGATGTCAATGAATATCAGGCTATCATCGCAATCAACTTTGAGTGGCTTAAATTTACCCCGCAACTGCACATTGATTTGGGCATACTTTTAGACCCGATTTCAGTGATGATGCTCGTTGTAATATCTACCGTTTCACTTATGGTGCATATCTATTCTATGGGCTATATGCGTGGCGAAAAAGGATTTCAGAGGTACTTTGCCATTCTTTCTCTCTTTACTTTTTCAATGCTTGGTCTTGTAGTTGCGACTAATATCTTTCAGATGTATATTTTCTGGGAACTTGTTGGTGTATCATCATACCTCTTAATCGGTTTCTACTATACAAAACCTTCTGCCGTTGCGGCATCCAAAAAAGCGTTTATCGTTACGCGCTTTGCCGATTTGGGCTTTCTGACAGGTATTCTTATACTGTCGTACTTTACAAAAACATTTGATTTTGCTGCACTTACCGCAAATAACGGCGCACTTGTTATAAACTCAATGGCGGGTATGTCGTTTATGGGGATTTCCATTGCAAGTTGGGCTATGGCTCTTATTTTTACAGGCGGTGCGGGCAAATCGGCAATGTTTCCGTTACATATATGGTTGCCCGACGCTATGGAAGGACCAACGCCGGTTTCGGCACTTATTCACGCAGCGACTATGGTTGTGGCGGGCGTTTATCTTGTGGCTCGTCTGTTTCCGGTATATTTCTTTGCAACGCCTGATGTGCTCACGCTTATTGCTTATGTGGGCGTATTCACCGCGCTTTTTGCTGCTGTTATTGCTGTTACGCAGACGGATATAAAACGTGTCCTCGCTTTTTCTACCATATCTCAAATTGCTTATATGATGGTTGCACTCGGCGTAAGCGGCTATGAAGGACACAACGGTTTGGGTTATATGGCTTCAATGTTCCATCTCTTTACTCACGCATTTTTTAAGGCACTTCTGTTTTTGGGTGCAGGTAGTGTGATACACGCCGTTCACAGCAACGAAATGAAAAATATGGGCAACTTGCGGAAGTATATGCCGATTACGCATATCACATTCCTGATTGCCTGCCTTGCGATAGCGGGAATACCGCCGTTTTCGGGCTTTTTCAGTAAAGATGAAATTCTTGCGGCAGCGTTTGCGCATGATAAGGTTATATTCATAACCTTATGGATTGTTGCGGGTTTGACAGCATTTTATATGTTCCGCCTGTATTACAGAATTTTCTGGGGTGAAGAGACTGTTCACGAGCATGTACCGCACGAAAGTCCTAAGATAATGACTTATCCTTTGCTGTTTCTTGCTTTATTATCGGTTATCACAGGGCTTATACCGTTTGGCAAACTCGTGAGTGCCGACCGTCTTGAACTGCATACGCATATTGAATGGGGCGTTGCGGCGGCAAGCGTTTTGGCGGCATTGCTCGGTATATTCATCGCTCGCCATCTATACCGCAAGCGCAGCGGCAAACCGGAGCGTATAGCAGCATCACTCGGTAGTTTCTACCGCGCGGCAGTACGTAAATTCTACCTTGACGAGGTATGGTATTTTGTAACCCGCAAAGTGATTTTCCGCCATGCATCAACCCCAATAGCCAAATTCGACAAAAAGTACATTGACGGCACAATGAACGCTATAGGTAACACCACTGTTGCCGCGTCGGAAGCGGTAAAGGGCTTACAAAGCGGGCGTGTACAGTGGTATGCCTGGGTATTTATCGTTGGCGTATTTGTTATTTTGCTTTGCTGGGTGTTGTAAAGCATATTGTAATTGTGCTTGCAGCGAATAGCGGATTATTTGCAAATTCCAAAATAATTTTGGGATTTGCAAAATATTTTATATCTTTGTGAAAATTACTTGTTTATGGAATACATAAAACGCTATTTGGAAGCGGAGATATTAAAATCAATAAAGCAGATACCTGTTACAGCCATCATCGGTCCTCGTCAATGTGGCAAATCAACGCTTGCAAAGCATGTTCTAAAAGGTAAGACAGATACGTTGTATTTGGATATGGAACGTCCTGCGGACTTACAGAAACTGGATAATGCCGAACTTTTTCTTTCGCAGTATAAAGATCACATAATCTGTATTGATGAGATTCAACGGAAAGCAGAACTTTTTCCCTTAATTCGCAGTTTGGTTGATGAATGGGATAGAAAGGGGCGTTTTATAATTCTTGGTTCTGCTTCGCGGGATTTGATAAAACAGAGTTCGGAAACACTTGCAGGCAGAATTTTTTATAAAACATTAACTCCTTTTATGTGGGATGAAATCGGATCGAACAGTAATTTTAAGAATTATTTTGTAAGAGGTGGGTTTCCACCAAGTATTCTCGGAGAAGATGACGATTTTTCTTTTGTCTGGCGAGAGAATTTTATAAATACTTTTTTGGAACGGGACCTGAGACAATGGTTGAATTTTACTCCGGTTACAATGTATCGTTTATGGCGAATGTTAGCACACAATAACGGTCAAACGGTTAATTATACGAATTTATCATCTTCGCTTGGAGTTAGCGACCAGACGATAAAAAATTATATTGACCTTTTACAGGGTACTTTTATGTTAGAAGTCGTTCCGCCCTACATTTCCAATCTTGGCAAGCGAATGATAAAATCACCGAAAGTATATATTGCCGATTCGGGAATTACATCCGCATTGCTTGGACTGCACACATTTAATGATGTTGCGGCACATCCTGTTTTTGGCAGTATATGGGAACAAATAGTGCTTGTAAATATTAAAGCAAAATTTCCGAATGCGGAAATATTTTTTTATCGTACATCGTCGGGGAACGAAATTGATTTTGTAGTAAGAACGATGAATAATATCTTTGCTATTGAATGTAAAGTTTCGGATTCTCCGTCTTTGTCGGCAGGAAATTATGCTGCGATTGGAGATATTGCAGCAGATAGAAATTTTGTAGTCGTTCCTTCAAATGAGAATAAATGGTTTATTAAAGAAAATATTTCTGTTGTTTCGCTGTCGGATTTGTACGGAGAAATGGAATAGTGAAAAGTTGCAGTTTGCCTGTATTATCTGCAAAATTTTGAAAAATTATTTAAATTTTAAGCAAATAAAGTCGTAAATTTGCAAGATTAGACTGTCGAAAAATTTGTAGTTACCAAAAGATATAACACATGAACATACTATCGTTATTTGTCGCAATTCCAACAGTGATGTTGCTGTTGCTGTTCTGTATTAAAAGTCAGAATGCCATAAGAGCGTTAATGGTCGCCGGGTCGTCCGCGTTACTGCTGCTTGCGGGCGTTGTTACCTTTATGTTTTTGCAAGAAAGAGCGGTAAATCCCGACGTAATGCTTTTTGTAAGCGATACTGTCTGGTACGAGGCACTTAACATACATTACGCTGTCGGTGTTGACGGTATTTCGGTGCTTATGCTCGGTCTGTCGGCGATTATTATGTTTACCGGCGTTTTTTCGTCGTGGAATATGGAACGCTCGTTTTTTATGTGGTTCTGTCTGCTTACAATCGGAGTTTTCGGCTTCTTTATCTCGCTTGACCTCTTTACTATGTTCCTTTTTTATGAAGTTGCGCTTATCCCGATGTATCTCTTAATCGGCGTTTGGGGAACAGGCAAAAAAGAATATTCTGCAATGAAACTTACCCTTATGCTAATGGGCGGCTCGGCATTTTTGCTTACAGGCATACTTGGTATCTATTTCACAACAGGCGGCACGACAATGAATATTGTTGAGATAGCGAAAAATCATATTGTGCCGATGGCACATCAGTATTGGATTTTTCCTGTAACGTTTCTCGGTTTTGGCGTGCTTGGCGCACTTTTTCCGTTTCATACATGGTCGCCCGACGGTCACGCTTCTGCGCCGACATCAGTATCAATGCTTCACGCCGGCGTACTTATGAAACTTGGCGGATACGGCTGTTTCAGGGTGGCGATATTTTTAATGCCGCAGGCGGCGCAGGAACTGTCCTGGATATTCCTGATTCTTACAGGCATTAGTGTCGTATATGGCGCGTTAAGCGCAGTTGTTCAAACGGACCTCAAATATATCAATGCGTATTCGTCCGTGAGCCACTGCGGACTTGTTCTGTTTGCAATTTTGATGTTAAACCGGACGGCAATGACAGGCGCAGTACTTCAAATGCTTTCGCACGGCTTGATGACGGCTCTTTTCTTTGCCCTTATCGGCTTAATTTACGGACGTACCCACACCCGCGACATCCGTGAAATGGGCGGACTTATGAAAATAATGCCTTTTGCCTCCGTATGTTATGTGATAGCGGGTTTGGCATCGCTCGGCTTACCCGGACTTTCGGGCTTTGTCGCTGAGATGACAATATTCGTTGGCTCATTTCAGGAGCAGGATACTTTCCGCCGCATATTGACACTTATTGCAACAACATCAATAGTGGTAACGGCAGTATATATTCTGCGTACAGTGGGCAAGTTCCTTTACGGCGAACTTGTAAATCCCGAGCACGCTAACTTAACGGATGCAACATGGTATGAACGCGTGAGCGTAGCAGTTTTGATTTTATTTATTGTTGCCATTGGTGTACTGCCGAATTTTTCGAGCAACATCATTTCCGACAGTATTGCCCCTGTAATTGCAGGATTGAGATAAAAAAATATGTTTTTAAATAAGATATTATGAAGTCATACCGAAAAGAATTAACATTCAATATTCCCTCACGCAGAGCGTATATAAATATCACTCCGCAAGTAGAGGAATGTTTGCGCGAAAGCGAGATAAAAGAAGGATTGCTGCTTTGCAATCCTATGCACATAACGGCAAGTGTTTTTATTAACGACGACGAAACAGGACTGCATCACGACTTTGAAAAATGGTTGGAAGGAATTGCACCCGAAAAACCGTACGAACAATATCACCATAATGGTTATGAGGATAATGCCGACTCTCATATAAAACGACAGATTATAGGACGTGAAGTGGTTGTTGCAATAACAAACGGCACACTTGATTTCGGAACGTGGGAGCAGATTCTTTACGGTGAATTTGACGGCAAACGCGCAAAGAAAGTACTTGTAAAAATTATTGGTGAATAAACAATCAATGATAAAATATGAACCTTGGAAGTTTTTTAATTATGAGGCAGGAAGTGGGGCTGTTGCTCGTGTTCCTTATTATGTTGGTGCTTGATATTTTCGCACCGGAAAAATCAAAGATACGCAACACTTTTCAACCGCTTGTATGTATCCTGTTCTTTATACATACTTCGCTCGGGTTTCTTTTTCCATCGCAGGGTGAGGCGTTTGGCGGAATGTATGTAACATCAACCCTCACTACCTGGATGAAACATATTCTTGATTTGGGTGTACTGTTTATGTTTCTGCAAAGCGGCTCATGGCTTAATTCTAATGAAGCAATGGCACGCCGTAAGGGGGAATTTTACGTAATTTCACTCGCAACTCTACTCGGCATGTATATAATGGTGTCGGCAGGTAATTTAATGTTGCTGTATATCGGCATTGAAACCGCGTCGTTGCCTGTGGCGGTACTTGCAGCGTATAATAAGTATCAGCATAAATCGGCAGAAGCAGGAGCGAAGTACGTTATGTTGTCGGCGTTTTCGTCGGGAATTATGCTTTTTGGTTTATCATTCCTTTATGCAGCGGCAGGTACGCTTTATTACGGCGACATAAACCTTTCGGCAGCAGGCAGTACGACTGTGGGCGTTGGCTCTGTTGACCTGTTCACGATAGCAGGACTTGTGATGTTCCTTTCAGGTCTTGGCTTCAAGATTTCGCTTGTGCCATTCCACCTTTGGACAGCGGACGTATATGAGGGCGCACCGACAAGCATAACAGCGTTTCTTTCGGTCGCAAGCAAGGCGGCGGCGTGCTTTGCATTGATATTCGCGCTTTATAACGCATTCGGTTCGCTCTTTATAGTGTGGAAACCCTTACTGTGGGCGTTAATCGTTATAACTATCACACTTGGAAATATTTTTGCATTACGCCAGAAAGAAATTAAACGTTTTTTTGCGTTTTCCTCAATATCGCAGGCGGGTTATATTATGCTCGGTATATTAAGCGGTACACAGCAGGGAATGACAGCAGTTGTGTATTATATGCTTGTTTATCTTTTTGCAAACATGGCTGCTTTCGGCGTTATAAGCGTGATTGAAAATAAAACCGGACGTACCGATTTCGGTGCTTATAACGGTTTGGGTAAGACAAATCCTGTGCTTGCGCTTGTAATGATGTTTGCAGTATTTTCTCTTGCGGGTATTCCACCGTTTGGCGGCTTTTTCAGTAAATTCTTTATTTTCGCAGCAGCGGCGCAACAGAGCGAATATCTGCTTGTATTTATCGCACTTTTGAATACCGTTGTTTCGCTTTATTATTATTTGCTTATTGTCAGGGCAATGTATATCCGTCCGGCAGAAACCGCAGAAATAACAAAGATAGCGGACGCAGGTACGGCAGGCATGGTAAGAATAAAAGCCGACAGTTATACTAATATTTCACTTTTTGTATGCACAGGAGCGGTAATATTGGTGGGTATAGCGAGTTTTATATTCAGAAACATAGACGGATTAACATTTGGAATCAGGTAATGGCAAGGAGTTTTGATAATTTTTTTGAAAAGGAAATGAAAGAGGAGTTGCTGCGGCAAAAAAAATTGCAGGCAGCGAAGTTGAGAGAGGTGAAAATCGGTACACCAAAAGAAATAAAAACATTTCTTGACTTGTACGTGATAGGGCAGGAGGACGCAAAAAAAACACTGTCCGTAGCGGTCTATAATCATTACAAGCGGTTAAATCATAATCTTGGTTTGGGTACAGGTAACAGTGCAATTAGCGGCAGTGTGAGCAATGATGACACCCCTGATGATGTAGAACTTGACAAATCAAATATACTTCTTGCAGGTGAAACGGGAACAGGAAAAACACTCCTTGCACGCACACTTGCGCGTATGTTGAATGTGCCGTTTGCAATAGCAGACGCAACCGTACTTACCGAAGCAGGCTACGTTGGCGAGGATGTGGAAAACGTTCTTGTAAAACTGTTACAGGCTGCCGATTACGATGTGGAAATGGCGGAACGCGGAATAGTATTTATAGATGAGATAGATAAAATCGCACGTAAAAGCGATAATCCGTCAATAACACGCGATGTATCGGGTGAAGGTGTGCAACAGGCATTGCTGAAACTGCTTGAAGGAGCGGCAGTAAACGTTCCTCCGAAAGGTGGGCGCAAACATCCCGAACAGCCATTTGTATCGGTTAATACAAAAAATATTTTATTTATAGCCGGCGGCGCATTTGACGGTATAGACAGACATATTGCTTCGCGTTTGAATACTCATACGATAGGATTTAAAAGCCGGCGTGAAAATCGCATAGACGAAAAAAATCTCGTACGTTATATAAGTCCGCAGGACGTAAAAAAATTCGGACTTATCCCCGAAATAGTGGGGCGTTTCCCTGTTATATCATACCTTTTGCCGCTCGAAAAAACAGATTTGTTGCGTATTTTAACGGAACCGAGAAACGCACTTGTAAAACAGTATAAAAAACTTTTTGAACTTGACGGAATTACACTGAATATCAAAAATGAAGCACTTGAATTTATTGTTGATAAAGCAATGGAATACCGCACCGGAGCAAGAGGTTTGCGTTCGATAATGGAAAAAATAATGCGGGAAATGATGTTTGAAATCCCATCATCCAAACGTTCAATTGATAAAAAAGTTGTAAATTTGACAGTTGATTACATTAAGAAACAATTAAAAGATACGGATCTGGAGTTGTTTGTGGAGTAAGTAATCCGAGAGAACGAATAATAATGTCTAAAATAAATATTTTACCGGTTTTCATTTTGTTGTTTACGTTTACATGTGCACAGCAGATAGTTGTGTCGCAGGCAGTTGCGGCATATAAAGCCGTGTCTGAAGAAGCCGAAATCGCTGCAATAAAACCTCTTTCAATCATCTATTCCTCGAATGTTGTTTGTGTGGGCGATACGGTATTTTTGACGAAAAATGACAGTCTTTTAGGAACAATAATCAATAAAGTGTATGTTTGGAATATAAACGGTGTTGAGTATTCGAAACAACCGCAGGCGGCATACTGCCCGCAGCAGGAAGTTACATCCGTTATACTCTATATCTACAGCGATGCGGCTTTGGTTGCATCGGATACTGCTTATCTTTATATGACACAAAAGCCGGCGACGACTGTAAAACATGATACGATTTGCTATGGAGATGAAGCGTTTGTGGCTGTGTATGGCGGTAAATGGTGGTACTGGAGTTATTGGAGTTGGATTACAGGTCAAATATTACATCAAACATCACAGGATATAAACATACGTCCGTTTTATATAACTCCGTATGTTGTCTTTTCTTCCGAATATCCTGTACATACGACAGGATATATCAACACCTGCTATACGGTAGATACTGCCTGGGTCATTGTTCACAGGGATGTTAATATACCCATTTCAGGCGATACTATTGTATGTTCGGGTACGGAACACGAATACGGCGTAAAAAGTGCTTCGACAGTTGTATGGTGGGATGGAAATACGGAAAATCCGCGCAGCATGGTAATAAATAGCGATACAACGCTTTCATATACAGGTACAAGTGTCAATGGTTGCGGAATGTCCGGAACGCTGTCTGTAAAAGTAGTTGCAAATTCGGAAGGTGGTATTGAGGGGGATGATTCTTATTGTATAGGTGATACTGTCGTACTTTTTGTAGAAACACTTGCCCCGAAAATAAAGTGGTTTAATGGTGATACATCAATGGAAACACGCTTTACGGCTAATGTGTCGTTTACGGCGTACTGCCAAATTTATGCGGGAGATGATGAAGTGAACTGCACTAAAAGATTAGAGTATCCGGTAGAAGTTAAAGAGTGTATTTCAATGTTTTTCCCGAGCGGTTTTAAGCCGGACGGTGTAACTTCCACTTATGGTCCGATTGGCGTGATTGATCCCTTGAAGAAGTACGAATTTTCAATATACAACTGTGTTGGTGAGCGTATATTTGAGACGAAAGATTTAAATATTAAGTGGGATGGCAGGATTAAGGGGAAAGATGCACCCGCAGGGGTATATATATATCAATACAGAGAAACGGTAGAGCGTTTTACTTTTGAAAAGAGGGGAACGTTTACAATCGTCAGGTAATGATTAAGAAGGAGCAATTTCGTAATTTTTTTTGGGAGCGAAAAGTAGTAAAAACACTTTCAAAAAACGGACGTTTTCGCCGCAGTACAAATTTGAACAGCGCAAGTCAGGTTGGTATTTACGGTGTTTACGAAAATGCCGAACAGTTTGACAGCGTAATAAAATTTTCCGAAAAATTGCAACAACAGGGCAAAGTTGTGAAAACGCTGATTTACTTGCCAACGCCCTTGCCAACGCCTCAACCCGTAAGAAAAATACCACCATCAATGTCAGTATTGCGTCCCTCACAAATAAGTTTTGCGAAATTTCCATTAAAAACGGCTGTGAGAGCATGGCATTTTATTTATGAGGATTTTGATATTCTGTTCGATACAAGTTTAAATTTTCATCATATGGATATTTCGGTGATGTCTGCTTCAAATGCCAGGTTTAAAACAGGAAAAGCAGGTGAGTGGAATTCTCGTGTTAATGATTTCAGTATATCTTTTAAAGACAATATTTCGCAAGAGGAAATGTTGCAAATTATGCAGGAATATTTGAAGATATTTTAGTAGCGTTAATTTTAATAATCCCGACGTGTTATTGTTTTTCGCAAACGGTCCGTTTTTAGTATTTTATGATTTATTAACGTTTATTATGTAACATTCGGCGTATTTGCGTCATTTTTCTTTGTTTTTTTATGATTTATTAAGAATTATTGTGTTCAACTTTACATATATTTGCAGTGTAAAATAAAAAGATAAAACATGAAACGACTGAATTCATTACAGAACAGCGAACAATCATTAAATTTTGAAACAGTTTGGCGTATGTTTCAGGAAACAAGAGAACAGATGCAGGAAACTGACCGGCGAATGCAGGAAACCGACCGGCGAATGAAAGATCTGCAAAAAACAGTAGGTAAAGTAACAAACACACTTGGCGACGTGGTTGAAGGCTTTATGAGTTCCGATATACATCTTCTGTTTAGAAAATACGGTTACAATTTTAACATAACAAGCCAAAACAAAGTTTTCAGAGATAAAAACAACAGGTTTCTTGCCGAAGTAGATGCCTTTCTTGAAAATGGCGACTGTGTAATGCTTGTAGAAGTAAAGTCAAAACTGCGTCCTGAAGATATAACCGAGCAGATAGAACGTTTGCAAACGGTAAGAGATATATTTGATAAACGTGGTGACAAAAGGAAACTTTTCGGTTCAATAGCAAGTCCCAAAATAAGCGAATCGCAACTCGCGGCAATACGCAAAAGAGGTCTTTATGCAATAATTCCGTCCGAAGAAGATGTAAAGGTATATCCTGAGGAAGCCGATTTTAAAGCAAAAGAGTGGTAGAGTGGCACAATAACGCCCGATACGCTGCTTATAAAAATACATCACGTTTTTGAAAATTTACGATAAAACTATACCTGTTTATCAATATATTACAAAAAGAGGCAGAGCGTTTTATTACAAAAGTGACGAAGTCAGGAAAAACAGGAAATTTTTTTGTCGGAAAATTGTTACATTTGTATAATGAAAACGAGAGGAATAACAATTCAGACGACTTATTCAGGTACGCCAATGGCTATAACTTTTGATATTAAACAATATGGAAAATTATTGCGCGATTTCTTTATTGAAAAAGGAATAGAATATCCTGCTACCCTCGTAAAAGTTCCGAATATTACGACTTTAAGGGCGATGGAAGAAGTTGAAAATAATAAAACCGTTGGTTTTAAGTCTGTGAGCGAACTATTAACTGATTTAAAAAAATAATCATGTACTATCCCAAGCGGACAGGACAATTTAAGAAAGATTATAAATTGTGCAGTAAACGTAATTATGATCTTAAATTGTTAGATGATGTAATTGAAAAGTTGGTTATATCCGGGAAGTTGCCACAAAAATATAATCCTCATCCGTTACAAGGTACTTATAATGGCTATAAAGAAGCACATATTGAGCCTAACTGGTTAATTATATGGAAGACAGAACATGATTGTCCGTCCGGGTTTGAGGGGACTCTGCATCTGACTCGCACAGGAACACATTCCGATCTTTTTAAAAAATAATCATAGCATAATTCAAACTTTTCGGTTCAATAGCAAGTCCCAAAATAAGCGAATCGCAAATCGCGGCAATACGCAAAAGAGGTCTTTATGCAATAATTCCGTCCGAAAAAGATGTAAAGGTATATCCTGAGGAAGCCGATTTTAAAGCAAAAGAGTGGTAGAGTGGCACAATAACGCCCGATACGCTGCTTCCGCAGCAGTTTGTTCCGCCGATTTTATTGAATAATTTTCTCCGGTGAAAGTATGCTTATCGCCGACACTGACTTCTACCCGATATAAACGTTTACAATCCTGTTGCTGAATTACGGAAAGTGTGCGAAAAGTTATGGACTGTTTATTATGCTGTCCCCAATCAATAAGTTTGCCTTTAAAATTCCATTCGCGACATTCCACTTCGTCAATATCAATGTAATGACCAAGCAAGTGTTTTATAATTATTTTTTCCGCAAAACGATAACCCTTATCTAAAAATATAGCCCCGAAAAGTGCCTCTACTGCGTCGCCGTTAATATGACCGAATCTGTCGCGCGGCAAAGGCGATGTTTTGATAAGTTTTGAAAGGTGCATTTTTCTCCCAATCTGATTAAGCGACTCACGACTTACGATTTTAGAACGCATTTCGGTTAAGAAACCCTCATCTTTACCCGGATAGCGTTTAAAAAGATATGATGCCACAATAGCACTTAAAATAGAGTCGCCAAGATATTCAAGACGTTCATTATTTAATTTTGTGCCTACAACATTACGCTTTCCCGCTGAGCGGTGAAAAAATGCCTGCTGGTAAAGGTGTATATTGCCCGGACGAAATCCCAAAATACGTTTTATAGACGTGCGTAAATCGGATTCGTCGGCAGAATGCTTTGCAATCTTCTTTAGTCTTGAAAAAAAACTTTCTTTATCGGGCATTGTACTTTTTGATAGCGATGGAAACGTTGTGTCCGCCGAAGCCAAAAGTATTGCAAAGTGCCAAATCGACCACCTTTTCCTGCTTTTTGTTAAATACGATATTAAGATTTTGCAGTGAAGTAATATTTTCGTCGTCCGTAAAGTGGTTAATCGTTGGCGGAACGAGATTGTTCTTAACTGCAAATGCTGTAGCAATCGTTTCTATTGCACCTGCTGCCCCAAGCAGGTGTCCTGTGCAGGATTTTGTGGAATTTATTGCGATATTCGGAGTATGCTCGCCAAAAAGCGACACAATACCTTTAATTTCCGCAATATCGCCCACAGGAGTAGATGTACCGTGAGTGTTTATATGAGCAACTTCGGTAATCTTATTACCGCCCATTTCAACAGCAACTTTCATTGCCCTTGCAACAACGGTACCGTCCGGGCATGGAGCAGTAATATGATGAGCGTCGGCAGTTAAACCGACCCCTGTAATTTCCGCGTATATTTTTGCGCCTCGCGCAATGGCGTGTTCCAAATTTTCAAGAATAAGTCCGCCGGCACCTTCGCCGAGTACAAAACCATCTCTGTCTTTATCAAAAGGACGAGACGCTGTAGCAGGATCGTCATTGCGGGTAGAAAGCGCGTGCATGGCATTAAAGCCGCCGACACCTGCCTCATTTATTGCTGCTTCCGAACCGCCGCATATAATAATATCCGCCATATCAAGACGGATTAAATTATATGCGTCTGCAATAGCATTTGCCGATGACGCACATGCGGAAACAGTTGCGTAGTTAGGACCTTGAAAGCCGTATTTTATTGATATATGTCCGGCAGAAATATCGGGAATCATTTTAGGGATAAAGAAAGGATTGAAACGCGGTGTACCATCTCCTCTTGTAAATTCGCCGACTTCCGAAACGATAGTTTGCATTCCGCCTATACCCGACGCCCAAATAACACCTGTACGCTCTTTATTGATATTGTCGTTCAATATTCCGGAGTCGCTAATTGCTTCTTCGGCAGCGACTATACCGTAACGTGTAAAAGGGTCAAGTTTGCGTGATTCTTTCGGATCTATATATTTTGTCGGATCGAAATTCTTTACTTCGCATGCAAATTTTGTTTTAAACTTTGCAGCATCAAAATTCTGAATGGGAGCAGCACCACTCACTCCTTCCGTTAATCCGTCCCAAAAATCAGGGGCATTATTACCGACAGGAGTAAGTGCTCCAACTCCGGTAATTACAACACGATTAAGGTTCATTCGCATCAGTAATTACGCTTTGTGATTTTCGATGTAGGTGATAGCATCGCCAACCGTTGAAATTTTTTGTGACTGATCGTCAGGGATAGAAAGTCCGAATTTTTTTTCAAATTCCATGACTAATTCAACGGTGTCTAATGAGTCTGCACCAAGGTCGGTTGTAAAACTTGCTTCAGGTTTAACTTCACTTTCATCAACGCCGAGTTTTTCTACGACAATGGCTTTTACTTCATCTGCAATGTTTGACATAATTTTGATTTTTATGAGGAGTGGTTTGGAACTGTTACTATTGTAAGTCTCCTCGTTGTTAATAGGAGTGCAAAAATCGTAAAAATTTTCAATAAACGTTTGGTAAAATGAATATCCGATATTAACAATGATTGTTAAGATGTTGACAATCAATAATGCTGTGCGACACAAAAAATCCCCTGACTTTGTTGAATTGACAATCTGCGCTTTCCGCTTGCTTTGCTCTTAAAATTTAACCGTAACTTTATTCACTACGTTCATGAAGTTACTTCGTTTCGGCAGAGCAAACAAGTTTGCTCTGCGCTTTCCGCTACAGCAAATGGAAAATAAATTTTCCATTTGCTTACGCTCCAAGCGAGCAAAGCAAATAAATTTGCTTTGCTCTCAACTTAATCGTAACTTTGCCGCTTAAAAAAACCAAAACGATGGGAAAACAAAAAGTTACGACACATACATTGTCGGAAATGAAGCAGCGGGGCGAAAAAATAGCAATGCTGACCGCTTACGATTATTCAACGGCACTTTTACTTGATAAAGCAGGAATAGATGTTATTCTTGTGGGCGACTCTGCCGCAAATGTTATGGCGGGACACGTTACAACTTTGCCCATTTCACTTGACCAGATGATATATCACGGTGCGTCGGTAGTAAGAGGTGTGAAACGTGCGCTTGTTGTGGTTGATTTGCCTTTCGGCACATATCAGGGCGACCCCCTGCAAGCACTCCATTCAAGCATACGCATAATGAAAGAAACCGGTGCCGATTGCATTAAACTTGAAGGCGGTGTTGAAATAACCGAAAGCGTAGAAAAAATTCTTTCAGCCGGTATCCCTGTAATCGGACATCTCGGATTAACACCGCAGTCAATAAATAAATTCGGTACCTATGTTGTACGTGCTACAGACGAAAAAGAAGCGGCGAAACTTTATAATGATGCTTTGCTGTTAGATAATCTCGGTTGTTCTGCAATAATACTTGAGAAAATACCGTCTGCACTCGGAGGCAAGGTAGCAAAAGCCGTATCCGTGCCGGTAATAGGTATCGGCGCAGGCAATCAGGTGGATGGGCAAGTCCTTGTTTTACACGATATGCTCGGTATCTCCGAACAGTTTTCGCCGCGGTTTCTTCGCAGATACCATCAGTTAAGTGTTGAAATAAATCGTGCCGTATCTTCATATATTGAAGATGTGAAAAATCAAAACTTCCCCAACGAAAATGAATTATACTGATATTCTTTACGAAGATAATCATCTTATTGTTTTAAACAAGAAAAGCGGTGAAATTGTTCAGGGAGATAAAACAGGAGATATGCCGCTTTCCGAACATCTTAAAGAATTTATAAAAGTGCGCGACGGTAAAGCAGGTAATGTTTTTGTCGGTGTTGTCCATCGGATAGACCGTCCTGTAAGCGGTGCGGTTCTTTTCGCAAAAACAGGCAAGGCACTTGAGCGCATGAACAATCTTATACGGGAACGTTCCATAAAGAAGATATACTGGGCAATAGTACGCAATCGTCCGCCGAAAGAGCAGGACACGATAGAGCATTTTTTGCGCAAAAATGAAGCACAGAATAAATCGTACGTTGTGCCGCAAACTGTTGCCGGTGCACAGAAAGCGTTATTAACCTACAGACTTGCAGGCATTTCCGACAGATTTTTTTTGCTTGAAATTCAACTACATACCGGCAGACATCACCAGATACGTGCGCAACTTTCCGCAATCGGCAGTCCGATAAAAGGCGATTTAAAGTATGGTGATAAACGTTCAAATCCGGATAATAGCATATCATTACACGCCCGCGAAATAGAATTTATTCATCCGGTGAAAAAAGAAAAAGTAACGGTTATCGCCCCCGCTCCCTCTGCTTTTGATATGTTTTTGTTGTGAGGGGACGTATCAAAATTCTCATATTCCTTTTAAGACAATTTCTTTAAATGCATTTGCCCTGGATTTATCAAGTGTCAGGTAAAATTTCTATAATAAATTTATTATATTTGTATTACAATATTTCACTGAACGTTACGGCAAAAGGGAACGCGGGGTAGCGTCAGGATTACGGTTTACCTGTGTGTGAGTATATATCTATTGTTCCAAAATTATATGAAGAATAAAATATTTCTATTATTATCGCTACTGTTCGTCATATCATGTAAAAAACACGATATGACAGGGGTATTGCAGGTGAACTTTACATTTTCATGGAGCGGGCATAATAATACGGCTGCAAATCTTAATGCAGTTTTAGACAGCAGCGGTGCGTACAGATTTGACAGCATACATTCGGGCAATCTTGTCAATTTAAGCGATATTCAATATTTTGTTTCGGAAATTTCGCTGTTCAGCAGAGAAAAAAATAATTTGATATTTATTACAGACGAAAGTGCGGCGCATTATATTGATTTAGCAGTACCGGCTACGCTTTCGTGGACATCTCCGCGCTCTATACCTGCGGGAGTATATGACAGCATTATTTTTTATTTCGGATTATTACCCGCAGACAATAAAAACAGACGCTTTGTAAATCAGCCCGAAAGCGATATGTTTTGGCCCTCTGAAATGGGCGGCGGGTATCATTTTATGAAAATAAACGGGAGATGGAAAAATAGTGGTGATACTTCGTTTATAACATTCGGACTGCATGTCGGCGGGGGGAATGCAAATGCTGTCCGCCTTTCATTTCCTCAAAGAATTTTTATGACCGAAGACGGCACTGTAGAAAAGAGTTTTGATATGGCGTTAGATAAATGGTTTAATTCCGCACCTCTTTGGGATTTTAGTATTTATGGTGAGGCGATAATGCAGAATGCCGTTGCGCAGCGTGTATTGATGGACAGGGCAGGACAGGTGTTTTCCGTAAAATGATAAATTGCAGATAACAGGACAAGTGACGCGGAGAGTGGTAAATGGTGATTAACGTTTGGAGTAC
This sequence comes from Bacteroidales bacterium, assembly GCA_031257915.1. Taxonomy (GTDB): domain Bacteria; phylum Bacteroidota; class Bacteroidia; order Bacteroidales; family P3; genus JAIRNR01. The sequence continues at coordinate 6,697 of JAIRNR010000101.1, read as the reverse complement.
AGGTGAGTATTTACGGCAAAATTGAACGTAGAAAATAGTGAAACAGTGATTAAAGTTTGGAGTACAGGTAAGTATTCACGGCAAAATTGAATGTAGAAAATAGTGAAACAATGATTAAAGTTTAAAGTAAAGATGGTGAAGCATAGTATAATTATATTGTTTTTGTTGCTGCTTGTTTCTTGCGGCGATCCGATAGAAGTACGTAAGCCGACGCCATACAGTTTGCCGCAGCCTGCGTTTTTTCCCGATGCGCAAAATAATATTCCGCTAACGGAAGAAGGTGTTGAACTTGGACGGTATCTTTTTTACGACGGACATTTAAGCGGGCGCACTCATCCCGACAGCATGTTTTCGTGCGCTTCATGCCATAAACAGCAATACGCTTTTGAAGCAGGTTACAGTGTAGATGGTAAAGTGCGTGGTATAAATGGTGCGCTCACGCCGAAAAGTATGCTTCCGCTTATAAACCTTGCTTATAATGGCAACGGATACACATGGGACGGCAATGTTGAAAGTTTGGAAAACATAGTACGTTCTACACTTGTCGATACTGTTGAAATGGCGGGAAATATTGACACAATTGTAAAACGCATTGCCGAAATACCGCTCTATCCACCGATGTTTGAAGCCGCTTTCGGCACATCGACAGTTACGGCAGAACGTATCTGCAATGCCATTGCGCAATTTATTTTAACGCTGTTATCGGGCGATTCCCGCTTTGACCGCTATGTTACGGGACGCGGTACGCTTACAGACGACGAATTGCTCGGCTATCAACTTTTTTCTACCGAAGAGGGTGCCGACTGCTTTCACTGCCACGGGGGACAGGGCAATATGCTTTTCTCAACGTACTTAATGGCAAATAACGGTCTTGACGCAGACGGTATTCCGTATCGGATACCAACGTTACGCAATACAGGCTTTACTGCACCGTATATGCACGACGGGCGGTTTCAAACGCTTGATGAAGTTATCGATCATTATAGCGAACATGTAAAATTTTCGCAGACAATAAGTACTTTAATGCACCATCTGGAAGACGGCGGTGTGCAACTTACTCCGCGTGAGAAGCAGTATTTAAAGGCATTTTTACTTTCATTAAACGATTCGTCATTTGTAACAAATCCTGAATATGGAAGTCCGTTTTAAAATATGTTTGCTGTTTGTATGTACATTTCAAATGGCGGCAGCACAGAATTTTCGTTCAGTTACAGTACAGCCTTCAAGTGCAATATGGCAACTTGGCAGTAGCGAAACTTTGCGAATCGGTTTTGATGATTTAAATGACGAACAGATTACATTGCGCTATCGTTTGCAGCACTGCAATCCCGACTTTACTCCGTCGGGTTTACGTGAACAGGAAACAGTTGCGGGCATTAACGAAGTTAATATTTTAGACAACGAATTATCGTTTAATACTCGAACAAATTACGTGCATTACTCATTTTCTTTCCCCCCAGCGGAAGCACGTCCGCGTGTATCGGGCAATTTTTTAATTCAGATTTATGATGTTGATTATCCGTCAAAATATCTATTAGAGATACCCGTGCGTGTTTATGAAGATTTAACGCGATTTGAAGCTTCTGTCGGTGCGCCGCGCAGAGTAGAATACAGTAAAACAAAACAGGAATTGCAGGTTACGGCTCAGGTAAACCAGTCCTTGCCGATAACAAATACGGCAAATGTATTATTATTGGTAAGACAAAATCAAAATGTGCGTACTGCGCGGCAAATTCCGCTTACATCGTCAAACGGCAATTATCTTGAATTTCGTTATGAAGACGCGCTTATTTTTGACGGTTTAAATGAATATAGAAATTTTGATATACGCCCTCTTACATATACGGCGTATGGTGTTTTCAGTAATGAATTGAGGGGAGATACACGTCATATAACATTATATACGGATAAATCATTTCTCGGTTTTGAATATGCAAGTACGGACGATATTAACGGGCAGTATGTTATTAAGGCAGCAGGACAGAGCAACTCCGATTCCGAAGCCGATTACGTTATGGTGCATTTTACTTTGGAAAGTGCGTTTATTCCGAATGCAGATGTTTATGTTATGGGTGATTTTACGCAGTGGCAGTCGTCGCCTGAGTATAAAATGACTTATGACGCAGGGCGCGGTGAGTATCTGCTTGATTTGCCTTTAAAGCAGGGTTTTTACGATTATACTTATGATGTTGTCCGTAATGGCGGCAGTACATCGCAGGACGATTTTATTTTCTTTGGAAATACTTTTTACGAAACTGAGAACACTTATTTTCTGTATCTCTACTATCGTCCTCCCGGCGGCGTTGCTCATCGTTTAATCGGCTACAGGCAGATTAGTTCTCGGAAGTGATAAGATTAAGAGAGAGCGTAAATAACGAAGTACTTCGGGTAGGGCAGATTAGTTCTCGGAAGTGATAAGATTAAAATACAGGAAGACCAACAAAAAATAAGGGTAATTCCCTGTTGCGGAAACTACCCTTATTTATGTTTTACGCTCGAATGCGCTACTACATTGCGCGATTTTCGGCTTCAGTGCGGAATTTCTGAACGTAAATGGCTTTTAGACGACGATCACGTGCGATAACAGAGGGTTTCGTAAACTTTTGGCGTTCGCGAAGTTCTTTAACAACACCCGTCTTTTCAAACTTGCGTTTTAGTTTTTTTAATGCTTTTTCGACGTTGTCGCCCTCTTTAATCGGTACAATAATCATGCTAACAGCACTCCTTTCTTTTTTTAATTGTTATAAAATAAGGTGCAAAGATACAAAAAAAATCGTATCTTTGTTGTTCACTCGCGGGTAAAAATAAGGTTTCGTGGCCGAGTGGTCAGGCATCGGTCTGCAAAACCGAGTACAGCGGTTCGAATCCGCTCGAAACCTCTTGTAAAGCGAGTATTTCATACCAAAGCGATTTAAACAAGATACAATTATGGCTATTCCAATCAGAAGTATTCCTGTATTAGAGGGTAATATTGCCCAGAAATTTTTACGGGAAGCAAAAGCGAATGAAAAGAAAAGGGGAACATACAAGTTCTCAAAAGAAAGTGTCAGAGCGTATAATAAAATTATCGCAAATACTAAAAAGTATGGTTTTCTGTCTGTTGCTTAAACACCAATTATGAAAATCATTTACAACTGCTTTCTTTCGATACTTAATAATTCTTTATTACAAATGAGTACCCCCTTTTTATGTGGGGATAAAGACTTGGACGATTTTTTTCATAATGATGTCGATAATTACGCCAAACAATTATTGGGAAAGACATATTGTTTCCAATCTAAAAAAGAAAAAAAGAGCATAATTGGAGCATTTACTTTATCGAATGCAAGTATTGACGCACGGCATATCCCAAACAGCAGAAAGAAAAAATTAACAAAAAACATCCCTTATGAAAAAAGTATGAGCAGTTATCCTGCAACGTTGATAGGTAGATTGGGCGTTAATAAAGAATATGCGGGTCAAGGTATTGGAACGGAATTGCTTGAATTTATCAAACAATGGGTGCTTGCTGCAGATACTAAGAGTGGTTGCCGTTATCTAATTGTGGACTCATACAACAGGGAAGATGTGCTTTATTTCTATGAGTCTAATGGATTTAAAACATTGTTTTTTTCAGAGCAGCAAGAAAAGGAGTATATAGGATTAACAGATAATAAATCACTAAAAACCAGATTAATGTACTTTGATTTGATAGTTACGCAATCAGCAAAATAACGTTTAATCACATTTTTATACAACTTTTTTTCGGAATATTTGCTACAACTTTTTTTTCAATTTGATTGATTGTCGGAAGTTGTCCGCATTTTGAAATATAACAAATATGACGATTTGAATTTGACGTGGTTGGTGACAGGCGAGGGGGAAATGTTATTATCATCACCTCCCAATGAGCAGATAGAAAAACTGGAAAAGAAAAATATAGAACTAATAAAGCAGATTGCTGTATTGGAATATCAATTGGAGCAAGCAAACAGACAGAAGAAAACTAAAAAATAAAATAGATATTTTAAATAAATCACTATGACAGCAACATCTGAAAATTATACAGTGTCCTATCCCGCTTCTTTGGCTTGGACACTAAAAATGAGAAAACAGGAATTTGAAAAGGAAATGCGACTGCTTTCCATCATAAAACTGTTTGAATTAGGGCAAATATCGTCAGGTAAGGCTGCTTCGTTGCTTGGCATAAGTAAAATAGAGTTTACGAATATGCTCGGTAAATATTGTGTTTCGTATATTCAAACAACAGAAGATGAACTTATAGAAGATTTTCAAAATGCGTAAGGTTATCTCAAATACAACGCCTATACTCTCGCTCCTAAAAATTGACAGATTAAATATCCTGAAAGAGTTGTATGGCACAATCATCATTCCGAATGCTGTATATGAAGAAGTCGAAGCAGGTAAGGGATGGCTATACTACGCAAACCTGAAAGAATACAGTTGGATACAAATTGAAAAGGTTAAGTCCAACTTGTCAGATTTATTGTTCGATTTGGATAAAGGTGAAGCAGAAGTTATATTGTTAGCAAAAGAAATGTCGGCTGACTTGGTAATTATGGATGAGGAATTAGGTCGTAAATATGCCAAACTTGCAGGACTAACAATGACAGGAACATTAGGACTTTTGCTTAAAGCCAAAGAACAGAAACTAATAGAGAATATTAAGCCATTACTGTTTGAATTAAGGCAGAAAGGCGTTTGGATTAGTCCGCAAATTATAAACAAAATAACAAGCATAACTAACGAATAAATAACATGCAATTAATTTATTGATTAACACTATTGTATGTTTTTTATGTATTAACCTTGGACAGATTTTGGGTTATTTCTTTTTTTGAGGTGCTATGAAAAATATTTTGCGACACGATAGAGGAAAAAATCTTTATATCTTTCCCCTATAAATTCTTTCAAAGAACAAAAAAAGACACCTGAGTATCACCTTAGGCATGCGATTTTCCCCTGCGAGTTTGGTTCCCGACTTTGACGGTATTTTAGCGTAAGTACAAGATAATCAGTGGTGCAATTTTTCGCTTAGGCACTACAAAATTACACTTTTGAGGTCAATTTGAATGGGACCACATTTCTTTTCCGATGCATTATTTCATATATTCTTTCTACATCCTGACTGGGTTTAGAAGGTATAACGTATTGTTCATTATTGGTTGTGTTGCGGATGATACTTTCCTGTACTCGAAACAGTTCTTCGCGGATTTTTTCTGCCGAGAACATTTCCTTTCCATGCCAAAGCAGTCGGTGCTGTAGGAAGCGGATGAGGGCAAAGGCTACAAAACAGATGGCTATATGCGCCCTGATGCGCTTTGCTGACCAGTGAAAAACAGGACGTATTCGCAAATCGTGTTTGGTAATGCGGAAGGATTCTTCCACCTGCCAAAGACCGTGGTAATGTGAGAGTACTTCTTCGGCAGACATATCTTCTGGTTTGATATTGGTAAAAACACCGTGCAGTCCATCCCATAAGGCATCTTTTTCCAACTTCTCTTCATTGACACGTACCTGTACATTCCCCTCAACTGTCAGATATTTTTTGTAGCCGTAATTGCTAATGAGTGATTCGGGACGTTTACTCTTTTCTAACTTTTGACGAAGTTTTTCAATGGAAGATATTCTGTCCCGACAGTTTTTTTCTGCTCTTGCACTACTGTGACTCACTATCAACCTGCGCTCTTTGCTATAAGTATAATCTGTTAGGCGTACAATTTCATTCTCTTTTTTTATCCGGATATAATCTCTGTTGTCCAATATTTTGTTTTGCCATTTATTCGATAAGTTCCTCAAACGAGCACCGAGAATAAATTCGTAGTGTTCTTTTTCCAAAAGTTTTATATTCGGCTTGGACAACAGCCCGCTGTCGGATACTACTATTGCGCGTTTAACACGATAGCGTTTCTTTATCTTTTCTATGGCAAATCGGAAGGTATCACCTTCATACAAATTGCCAGGAAAGACTTCATATCCTACAGGCATACCTTCACCTGTAACCATCAACGCCAAAAGTACCTGTCCCTGATTGAATTTGTGGTCTTTAGAGTAACCAAAACGGCGCAAATCATCTTCTGTGAAACTCTCAAAATACAGAGTGGTACAATCGTAAAACAGTAAGTTGATTTCTTCGGTCAGTAAATTTCGGGAATATTGCCAAGATATATCTTGCAATAACAAAATCCGCTTCTCAGTTAAAGAATCCATCATCCTGTAAACTTTTTCCAAATCCGTTTTTATCCCAAAATCCCGTTCAAGCATCTGAGTGGAAGAGCGTTTGCTACATGGTTTAGCCAAACGTGCCATTACCATGTCTTTCATTATTACACCACTTACCCGACATCTTCTCAAAACACGATTAAATCCGACTTCATCATACAAACTGCCGTATATCTCGTGTATGCCTGTTATTATTCGTGATTCTTCACGTATCTTACGCAGATTTACAGCCAAAGGACTATCATCCATTTCTGAACGCTTTCGGCTTGCAATAACCATTTGGGCTAGCGTTGAAGCAGGGAACAGGCTCGCTTGACGAGATACTTCCATCTCCGACCTGATGTATTCGGCCAATTCCCTGAAACGTTCTACCTCGTCGGGGAAGACTGTGGCGATTTGGCGGAGTGTCTTTTGACACACCTTACCACATTCACGAACATTCTCCACTATCTGGATACTGACAGGGCAACCGCAC
>JAIRNR010000068.1 GCA_031257915.1 Bacteroidales bacterium | reverse complement strand
CACAAATTCATTCTGTAGTTTTGGCACTTAACGCTAATATTTGGGAATGAAATAATCACAATAATAATCGTCTTAATTTGCAAGGATTTACAAATTTACGAATTATTTTGATTTTTTTCCGACTTGAAAATCAAGAGCATCAGGATCAATGCATTTAAATTGTCTGTTTTTGAGCAGTAAAATGAGAAAAACAGCATGTTTTTAGTATGGTAAGACCTCGTATTGATAAGGGATTAAGGAATTTAAATGCGTTGCCCCTGAAGTCGTCACGCCCGCAGACAAGAAAGAAATCAAGTTTTACTACCTTTGCACGATAACATCTTAAAGCATGAGGTATTTTGAAATTATTACAAAAGAAAGATTGAGCGAGCAGATTGTCAGTATGTATGTTTACGCGCCGCGTATAGCAGCGGCAGCCTTGCCAGGACAGTTCCTTATTGTTGTGCCTGATGAGCGGGGAGAGCGTGTTCCGCTTACAATTTGCGAATATGACCGTGAAAAGGGGATAATTCGTATTGTTTTTCAGGTGGTGGGTAATTCTACACGTAAAATGGAACAGTTTCAGACAGGCGATACGTTTTCCGATATTGTCGGTCCTCTTGGTCGTCCGTCTGAATTTACTGCGGAAAACTGGGCGGAAGTATCAGGCAGGAATATCCTTTTTGTTGCGGGGTCTGTTGCTGCCGCACCTGTCTATCCGCAAGTAAAATGGATGAAAGAACGCGGTAAACTTTGCGATGTGATTATCGGCGCACGTTCTGCTAACTTAATGGTACTTGAAAAGGAAATGCGTGAAGTGGCTGCCGATTTGTATTTATGTACGGACGACGGAACGCTTGGCTTTAACGGTCGCGTGGACTCTATGATAAAAGAATTGATTGATGTGCGGGGGAAAAAATACGATGAAATTATCTGCGTCGGACCAATGATAATGATGAAAACAGTTGCGGCACTTGCGCAGACATATAAAATAAAAACGATTGTATCACTCAATTCCCTGATGGTTGACGGTACCGGAATGTGCGGTGCGTGCAGGGTTACTGTTGATAAAAAAGTGAAATTTACCTGTGTTGACGGACCTGAATTTGACGGTTCGCTTGTTGATTTTGATGAAGCGATGAAGCGTTCGGCAATGTACAGGCAGTACGAAATAGGAGAGATTACGCCGGAACATACATGCAATTTGGCGGCAGCAATAAATGAAGCGGAAAAGGTCAACCGCGAAACGTACATTAAAAGCGAAAATGAGCGGATTGCATTGCAAATACCGAAAGCATTAAGCCGTATAAACTCACGCGAGCAGGAACCGAACGTGCGCAATAAAAATTTTGATGAAGTAAATTCAGGCTTTACATTTGAGGAAGCCGTATCGGAAGCAAAACGTTGTTTACACTGCAAGAAGCCGCGTTGCGTTGATAAATGTCCGGTGTCGGTAAAAATCCCTCAATTTATCGGTTCCGTTGCACAGGGCGATATAGAAGAAGCAGCGCGTATAATTGCAATTGATTCCGCGCTTCCCGCCGTATGCGGACGTGTCTGCCCGCAGGAAACGCAGTGTGAGGGAGATTGTGTTCTTGGAGTAAAATCGCAATCTGTCAATATAGGCAAACTTGAACGTTTTGTTGCAGATTATATGCGTCAGGCGGCAGTGTCGAATATTACGAATACGGACAGTAGCCGAAGCATCAGGCAGCCGGCAAAGAAAGTAGCCGTGATAGGCAGTGGTCCCGCAGGTCTTACCTGTGCGGGGGATCTTGCAAAAATGGGATATAGTGTAACGGTATTTGAGGCGTTACACAAAGCAGGCGGCGTGCTTGTTTACGGTATTCCCGAATTTCGTTTACCGAAATCAGTAGTGGCGCACGAAATAGAAAATTTGAAAGCACTTGGAGTTGCGTTTGAAACAGATGTAATTATCGGAAAAACATTGAATATAGATACACTTCTCGACAAAGAGGGTTACGCCGCTGTTTTTATCGGGAGCGGCGCGGGACTTCCGAAATTTATGCACATAAAAGGCGAGGAACTTAACGGTGTACTTTCGGCAAACGAATTGCTTACACGTACAAACTTGATGAAAGCGTATCTTAATGACTACGATACACCTGTTTTTAAAGGCAAAAAGGTTGCTGTTGTCGGCGGCGGCAATGTGGCTATGGATGCGGCTCGTGTGGCAAAGCGTCTTGGTTCGGACGTGTATATTGTATATCGCAGAACTGAAGATGAAATGCCTGCACGTAAAGAGGAAATACATCATGCACACGAGGAGGGTATCCATTTTCTTGAACTTACAAATCCTGTTGAAATTTTAGGAGATGACAGAGGTTGGGTGCGCGGAATGGTGTGTGTGAAAATGCGGCTTGGCGAGCCGGATGCAAGTGGGCGCAGAAGTCCGGTAGAAATTCCCGATTCCGAATTTGAACTTGAAACGGATGAAGTTATAATGGCTCTCGGAACATCGCCAAACCCTGTTATTGCCCGCAGTACTGAGGGATTGCAAACAGAAAGATGGGGCGGAATTACGGCTGACGAAAACGGAGTAACAACCCGAAAGAATATTTTTGCAGGCGGCGATGCCGTTTCGGGTGCGGCAACTGTAATTCTCGCTATGGGTATGGCTCGCAAGGCTGCCCGCGAAATGGATAGAGTATTAAATGGGAGTTTATCCTGATAAATAAAAATATATTATGACTGTGAAACCTGAAGATTTTCCGTATCGCCTTGTTTTAGGCTCCGGCTCTCCGCGCAGAGAGGAACTGTTGAAAAAAATGGGCTTTTATTTTGACATTGTAGTAAAAAAGAATGAAGAGATTTTCCCGCAAAATTTACCGGCAGAACAAGTACCGGAATATATTGCAAAGCAAAAATCGCAATGTTATAATCTTGACGAAATGCCGGAAAAAACATTACTTATAACAGCCGATACGCTTGTTATTTTAGATGGCAAAATTCTTGGAAAGCCTAAAGATAAAAGCGAAGCGATTGCCATATTGAAAGAACTTTCCGGTAAAACCCATGAAGTTGTTACAGGAGTATGTTTGCGGACAAAGGAAAAAGAAAAAACATTTTCTATTTCTTCTTACGTTTCTTTTCGCGTAATAAAAGATGAAGAAATTTTATACTACGTTGAAAATTACAAACCGTACGATAAAGCAGGTGCGTACGGTATTCAGGAATGGCTCGGATTTATTGCGCTGGAAAGGATAGAAGGATCATTTTTTAATGTAATGGGATTTCCCACACAGCGATTATATGTTTCGCTGATGGAATTTGATAATTAAATATTATGGAGTATGAAACGAATATATGAAAATATGAAGAAAATATACATCGTATTTCTCGCCACGCTATTATTTTTCATAAATGTAACGGCTAAAGCGCAGCAGCATAATGAAATTTTTGATAATAAAGATTTTGAAATTTTAAAAAATATAGAAATTTTTACTACAATCTATAAACTTGTAAATCAAAATTACGTGGACGATGTGCAGCCCGGAACAATTATCAAAACCGGGATAGATGCGATGTTGCGTTCGCTTGATCCATATACGGTATATATTCCGGAAGCAAATATTGAGGATTACAGAATGCTCACTTTGGGACATTACGGCGGTATCGGCTCAACAATACATTACCGAAACGGCAGTGTTTATATTTCCGACCCGTACAAAGGATTTCCTGCAGATATTGCGGGCTTAAAGCCCGGCGACCGCATAACTAAAATAAACGGCGAGAACACAAGCGGCAAGAATGTAGAGGATGTAAGTGCAATGCTTAAAGGACAGGCGGGAACAGTCATTGAAATGGAAGTTGAACGCAGGGGTGAAACAAATCCTATAGCAGTAAAAATTATAAGGAAAGAAATAGAGATAAACAATGTAACATATTCGGGAATGTTGAATAAACACATCGGATATATTCGTCTTGACGGCTTTACTCAAGATGCTTCGGAAGAAGTTAAAACAGCATTTTTGAAACTCAAAAGAGAGGGTATGGACGCACTTGTTTTTGATTTGCGTTATAATGGAGGCGGACTTATGAACGAGGCGGTAAAAATAGTAAATCTTTTTTATCCGAAAGGTTATGCTGTTGTCAGCACAAAAGGAAAAATTGAAGATAAAAATGTTACGTTCCATACAACACAGGATCCGCAGGACATAGATATTCCGATAGTTTTTCTTACCAGCAGAGGAACGGCGAGTGCTTCCGAAATTGTGTCGGGTGCATTGCAGGACTACGACCGTGCCGTTATTGTGGGCGAGCGCACTTTTGGTAAGGGACTTGTGCAAAATATCTTACCTCTTGTATATAATTCGCAAATTAAAATCACCATTTCAAAATACTATATTCCCAGCGGACGTTGTGTGCAGGCAATAGATTATTTTAACCGCGACAACGAGGGCAAGGCAAATAAAATTCCCGACTCATTGCGTACGGCGTACAAAACGAAGGGCGGACGCACTGTTTATGATGGAGATGGGATTGAGCCGGATATAGAAGTTGAAGAGGCTTCTTACAGTGATGTCAGCGGAAGTTTACTCTCAAAATTTATTATATTTGATTTTGCAACCGATTACCGCAGCAAGCACAGTGAAATGGGGAGCATAGATGATTTTGAAATATCAGATGAACTTTATGGTGAATTTAAAGAATACGCTTCAAAAGCAGGTTACGACTACACGTTGCCTGAGGAAGAAATTCTCAAAGAATTGGAAAACATAGTAAAAGAAGACAGTTTGAAAGTTACTGTTGCGGCACCATTGCAAAAATTGAAAGAAGCCGTTTTGCAAACAAAAGCAGGTGATTTGGACCGTCATGCGGACGAGATAAAAAGAATATTGCGTGAGGAAATCATATCGCGTTACTATTATCAGGAAGGGCGGGCGCAGGCGGAATTGATGGGTGATAAGACAGTTGCACGTGCAATAAAAGTACTTGAAGATAAGAACGAGTACAGTACAATTCTAAAAGGCAGGTAGCATATATGCTTTAATAATAGTTACTGTAGATATGATAACAGTAGAAAACATAACAAAAAGTTATTTCGGCAGCAAGAAAGCACTTGATAATGTTTCCGTAAAAATAGAAAATGGCGGCATAACAGGATTGCTCGGACCGAACGGAGCAGGTAAGTCAACCCTGATGAAAATACTTTGCGGCTATCTGCTTCCGGATAAAGGAAAAGCAAGTGTCTGTGGTTTTGACATCGCGGCACAACCGATAAAGGTAAGAGAGAATATCGGATATTTACCTGAGCATAATCCTCTTTATTTGGATTTATATGTACGCGAATACTTATCGTTTGCCGCAGGAATATATCTGCCGAAACACGAAGTAAAGACAGCAGTAGAAAATGTACTTGAAATGGTGAATTTTGCCGGCGAAGCAAAAAAGAAAGCAGGTGCGCTTTCAAAAGGGTATCGCCAACGTTTGGGACTTGCCGCCGCATTAGTGCATAATCCGAAAGTTCTCATTCTTGATGAGCCTGCGTCGGGACTTGACCCGAATCAACTTGAAGAAATACGTTCTCTGCTGCGTGAACTTGGGAAGCAAAAGACAATACTGTTGTCAACACATATAATGCAGGAAGTAGAAGTGCTTTGCGACCGTATAATAATTCTTAATGAGGGTGTTATTGCAGCCGATAAATATACGGATGAATTAGATGAAAAACTTGAAATAATTTTTCACTCGTTAACAAAATGAACATAATTCCGAATATTCCTCAGGGCATAAATTTTTTCTATATATTTTTGCTTTTTCTTTTGGGAGTGTATATTTATTTTGTACAGCGAAATTTAGGACTTGTGCGTGCGGTAATAAGCGAATTTTTTTTTCCGCGTCCGTTTGTGAAAATTAAAAATTATTCAACATCGGGAATTGTTATTTCATTGCTTATTGTGTGTAATCTCTCACTTTTTTTGTACGAAGTATTGCATTATAAGGTTTTCCCTTTTTTACCGCAAATTGATTTGCTTTTGTGTTTTTTTATAATTGCAGCATGTTATCTTTTTGCAAGAGCCGTTTTATCATGGGTATCGCTTCTCTTTGGTGAGGAGCAGTTCGGAAGTATCGTTTTGCAATTTATTCAGGTATGCGGATTGTTTTTTTTACTTCTTTCTACTCCTGTAATGCTGTTTATACAGTGCTTTTCGGATAATATTGCCGTGTGGGCGTTGAAAGTACTTGTTGCGGCAGGATTTCTCTCGTGGTTAGTATGTCTTTTACGCTGTATAATAACAGGAAGAACTTTTACAAAGTTTTCCATATTGCATATTTTTTCGTACCTTTGCACTTTTCAAATTCTGCCGTTTTTGATATTTTTTAAGATAATTACCTTATATGCAGCAAATTAAGAATATTCTTGTATCCCAACCTATACCGTCCGACTATTCAAAATCTCCTTATAAGTTACTTGCTGATAAGTTTAATCTGAATATAACTTTCAGAAAAATCATAAAAATAGTAGGGATTTCTGCGAAGGAATTTAGAAAGCATAATATAAATTTATTAGAATATACATCTGTAATCTTTAATTCCCGACATGCTGCCGATAATTTTTTCAGGATGGTAAAAGAGCTTGGTATTGAAATTCCGGCAAGTGTAAAATATTTTTGCATATCCGATACAATAGCGTACTACATTCAGAAATATATTCAATTTAAAAAACGTAAATGTTTCTTCGGCGACCAGACGACCGACGGACTTATCAGTTTGTTGCGCAAGCATAAAAAAGAAAAATTTTTACTTCCTGCGTCGGAAGAAAGCACATCGGACTTATTAGTGGCACTTGAAAATTCGGATATGAATTTTACGAAAGCACCGATGTACAAGACTGTTCCCGACAATATCGCGAAAGAAATTGATATTGAAAAGTATGATATGGTTGCATTGTTTTCGCCTGTTGGTGTGCGGTCAATAAAGGTTAATTATCCTGAATACAAACAGAAAAAACAGTTAATTGCGGCGTTTGGGAAAACGGTTTGGAGTGCTGTTAAAGAAAACGGATTAAAATTATCATTGCCTGTACCGACTCCAACTGCTGTTTCCATGACACAGGCAATAGAAGAGTTTATAATTGACTATAAGCAATTTAATGGAGATGTTGAAAAAATAGAGAAAAAACGTAAGGTAATTGAAGAAAAAATATGTTTGCAAAAAAAATTAGCGCGGGAAAAGGTCAATAATAAAATTAGAACAAGGGCTAAACATTTAAGGTACGGATCGGATGAAATTGCCGCGTTAAAAGTTATTGAAGAAAGAAAAAAGAGGCGACTATGTTTCCGTTAATGCGTTTTTCACTTTCCAAGAAGGAACGTTTATGCAGTGATAAGGAAATCAGTGAGCTGTTTGCGAAGGGAAAGCGTTTTTCATTCACTGTTAAGGGAAATACTTTGCAATGTGTTTATTTGGTGAATATGTCCGATGTTGCTGTGTCCGAGCCGTTGTCTTCACCTGCTCCCCTGTTTGCGCCTTCACGAATTTTCATCAGTGTTCCTAAAAGAAATCTTAAAAGAGCAGTGGACAGAAACAGGGTAAAACGTCTTATAAGAGAAGGTTACCGGCTGCAAAAAAATATGTTGTCTTTATGTAATACACGATTTAATATTGCTTTTGTTTATCAGGGTTCGGCAAATGTTCCATTCGGAGATGTCAGGAGTATGATTAAATCTTTTTTTGATAAAATTCTGTCAAATGAAACGCGCAGTTAAACTATTATTTATAGGTCTGATAAGAGTCTATCAGTATTGTATTTCGCCGTTTTTCCCGCCGGCGTGCAGATATACTCCTACCTGTTCTGCATATACAGTGGAAGCGATAGAAAAATACGGAGCGTTTAAAGGAGGCTGGCTTGCGTTGAAACGTTTATTGCGTTGCCACCCATTTGGCGGCAGCGGGTATGACCCTGTGCCTTAATTGCGCCTCTTAATCCGATTCCAACAGATATTTTCCATATACAGTGAAAGCGGTAGATGCGTCTCTAATCCAATTCCAACAGATATTTTCCATAACCGCTTTTTATAAGCGGCTCAGCGAGGCGGTGCAATTGTTCTTTATTGATAAACTTCTGCTGATAGGCAATTTCTTCAATACAGCCGATTTTCAATCCCTGGCGCTGTTCTATGGTTTGAACAAACTGACTTGCCTGCAAAAGTGATTCAAATGTACCTGTATCAAGCCATGCAGTACCTCGTCCGAGAATAGCAACTTTTAATTTTCCCTGTGCGAGATATGCCTTATTTACATCTGTAATTTCGTATTCTCCGCGTGCGCCGGGTTTTAAATTTTTTGCAATTTCCACGACGGTATTGTCGTAAAGGTAAAGTCCGGGAACAGCATAATTTGATTTCGGTTTTTGCGGCTTTTCTTCAATTGAAATCGCATTGCCGTTACTGTCAAATTCCACAACACCGTACTGTTCGGGAGCAGCAACATGATATGCGAAAACAACCCCGCCGTCGGGATTGTTATTTTCTTTCATAAGAGCAGTCAAACCTGTTCCGTAAAATATATTGTCGCCGAGAACAAGTGCAACTTTGTCATTGCCGATAAATTCCGCACCGAGTACAAACGCCTGTGCAAGTCCGTTGGGAATTTCCTGCACCTTGTACGAAAACTTGCAGCCGAGTCCGGAGCCGTCGCCGAGCAAGCGTTTGAAATTGGGTAAATCCTGAGGGGTTGATATGATTAAAACTTCGCGTATGCCGCCCATAAGCAGGGTGGACAGCGGATAGTATATCATCGGTTTGTCATACACAGGCATCATCTGCTTGCTGTTTGCAAGTGTCAGCGGGTGGAGCCGCGTGCCCGCACCGCCTGCAAGAATTATTCCTTTCATATTTAAAGCAACTTTTTGTTAAATGTCTGCAATGTTGAAAGTACGTTTGAGCGAACGTGTATAAATTCCTCTACTCCCTGTGCAGTAAATTCGTCTATCTGCTCTTTCGGATAACCGGCTAAAACAACAGTTGTTTTGCCTTTCAGAACAGGAAGAGTCTCCGCAACGAGCGCAGCATATTCTTCATCGCTGCTGCAAAGCACAACTATATCCGCACCGGCTTTAAGTGCCGCTTCCGCGCCATCCGCACCTGTTTTAAATCCTGCGTTATCCGTAATTTCGTAACCTGCGCAACCGAAAAAATTTGTTGCAAATCCCGCACGCGCTTTACGCATTGCAAGATTTCCGTACGTTAACAAAAATACTTTAGGTTTGCGTTTGCCGTCCTTAACGGCTTTTTCGGTTTCGAGGCGCAGTTTCTCAATCTCATTTGAAGCACGTAATTCACTGTCAATATTTTCAATTTTACCAAGCATTGTTTCGCTTAGATTCGGATATTGATTTACGCCGAGAATAAACTTTTTGCGTGAGGAAACATCTTTTAAACGTTCGGCAGCACTCTTTTCTATTTCGGGTATTACATACTCGCCGCGTGCTGCATAATAACCGCCTTTTTCCTCAACTGTTAAAAATATTTTCCATGCCGCTTCGGCAATAGAGTCGCTTATATGCTCTATGTAATATGAGCCGGCAGCGGGGTCGGCAACCTTATCTATAAACGATTCTTCTTTTAAAAGAATTTGCTGATTACGCGCGATGCGTGCGGAAAAGTCAGTTGCCTTTTCATAAGTACAGTCAAAATTAACTGTGGAAATAGAATTAGCTCCACCGATAGCAGCACTCATTGTTTCGGTTGTAGAACGAAGCATATTTACATAAGGGTCATAAATGGCTTTATTCCACACGGAAGAACTGCAATGGATAAAAACCTGTGAGCCGTTTTTATAACCGTACTCCTTTGCAACAGCGTTGAATAAAATACGTGCCGCACGAATTTTTGCAATCTCCATAAAATAATTTGAACCGATTGCGAAATGCAGCGTCATGCGCGGAATAATATCATCTGCATTAAATCCTTTCTCTGTTAAATCATTTAAAACGGCAACCGCATTTGATATGGCAAAGCCGAGTTCCTGCACTATTGTTGAGCCACTGTTGCGAAATTCAAATGCCTTGATTTCAATAAAACGAAAGCGGGGAAACGATGAGCCGTACTCTTTAAGAACTTTATCTGCTTCTTTGTTACATCCGTTGACGGAACCATATACTTTCGTGCTTTCTATTTTACTGTCTTTAAGATATTCCGCAAAGAGCGACATTGTTTCGCAAACAGATTTACTTCCTGTAAAATGAATACCTGTTGCAACAGGGTCAATATTTTTAAATATGGACGACAAATCGCCTGCTGTCTTAATATTTGCAACGTTTATTCCTATGCTTTGCGCACCTCTTGCTACTGCATTTGAGGCGAGATTGGCAATATCTCCATTTGAAAAATCCTGACGAATTTCCCAATCATTGGGTTGTCCGTTTGTGGTTTTACCCGCAAATTTTTTCAGATATTCCAATGCGGAAATATCTTCTTCTACATAATAGGGACGAACAGAAAATCCTTCTTCTGTTTTCCATACAAGTTTTTTATCATAGTCGGCACCTTTAAGGTCTGCCGTAATCGCTTCTTCCCACTGTTGTTTGGGTACAGGCGGAAATTCCGAAAACAATTTTTTGTCCATATCAGTTTCAAATTTAATTACTTTTTATCATATTCCCGACTCGGAAATTATACTTTCTATATAGTTAATAACGTCCTCTTTTCCGCTCCCTGTCTTCGCAGATGTGATGAAAAACGGAGGAAGTTCGGACCATGTTTTTAACATTGCAGTCTGCAATTGCTCAATGTTTTTTCTGACATCTATTGCCGAACTTTTATCTGATTTAGTTCCGACAACTGCAAACGGAATATTATTTTCACCTGCCCATTTCATGAAATCCAAATCAATATTTTGCGGTTTAAGACGCGTATCAAAAAGCACAAAAACATTAAAAAGATTTTTTCTATTGAGCAGATACGAGCGTATCATTTGGGTAAATTTTGCCTGTTCCGTTTTTGAAACCACTGCGTAACCATAACCGGGCAAATCAACAAGAAACCATTTTCCGTTGTTAATTGAAAAATGATTTATCAGGCGTGTCTTTCCGGGTTTTGAAGATATTTTTGCAAGAGAACTGTTTCCTGTAAGCATGTTAAGAAGTGAGGATTTGCCTACATTTGAACGTCCGATAAAAGCAAATTCGGGAATATCACTTTCGGGACATTCTCTGTAATTACTGCTGCTGGTAACAAATTTTGCCTGTTTTATCATTTGGAATTAGAGCAAGTGCCGCTTCTTTTTTGAATCGTAAATATCATCAATAGTAAGGAGGATTCCTGTCTCCTCAACATTACCAAAATGATGATTTACCGCAGTGCCGAACGTTCTCATCGTTTCGCTAAGTTTAATATAGGAGTTGAAAAGGGGAGGAATATGTTCGTTCAAATTGCGTACGGCTTTGGACATTAACTTATACGCGTCTTTCAATGAAAATCCGTTATACATTTTTTCCAATTCCTCAACAGGCGTTTCGAGTTTCAGCTGTTCAAATGGAAAAACAATTCCTTCCCTGTCGGGAAAATATTTTTGTACGAAGTAAAGGATAATATCTCTTGCCCTTTTGTTGAAATGTTGATACATAGTTACTTTACCAAAAAAATAGCGAATATCGGGATTCTTCGTTATAAGTGCGCCCAACCCGTCCCAAAGATTGTCAAGCGAATACTTTACTTTCTTTGAAGACTGGTAAGCAGGTTGCACAAAAGAACGTCCAAGTTCAATTGTTTTCGGGAGATAATCGCGCAAAAACTTGTCGGTAAACTTAAAAATTTCGGCAGATGAAAGCATCGGTTGCCCCTTATCGCAAATCTTAACATTGTATCCCTCTATAAACCTGTATCCTCCAAGAATTTCCTCATCCTCAGGATCCCATACAACAAGTTGTTTGTACGGATTTTCCATCGTGTCAAATTCATCAATATCAACACTTTTACCTGTTCCCGCTCCTCCGTCTCTAAAAGCGATTTCGCGCAAACGTCCGATTTCCTGCATCACATTCGGACTGTCCTGTGCCGTAACAATGTAAAGAAGATTACGACCAAAATTTGTCTTACGCAAAAAGTGGTCGGAATTCAGTTCTTTTTTTATCAGATGCCTGCCTACAGGATCTATTATTTTTTCCATAATTTATGCTTCAAAGACAGCATCGGGATGGTCTTTTAATTTGTACACGTGTTCTCTAACCTTTGCAGCCCATAAAATATCTTTATAGCGGGAGTCAAAAGTAGTGTATGGAATGGGTTTCCCCACCACAAGCGTTATCTTTTTTCCGCGCTGTTTATACATTTCATCAACCAAATATGCCATTTCAATATTCACTTTAATACCGAGTCGTTCCCGTAATCGTGCTAAGTTATAAAAAAAATGCGAATTTTGTCCATCTGTGAATACGGGAATAATATCTCTTTTCGTCTCTTTCGCCTTTGTGATAAATGTTTTTTTCCATTTTAAGTCGGCAATTACACCTCGTGATAATTTGCGTGATACAAGTCCTGCGGGAAAGTACAGCAACATATTGTCGGAGTTAAAAGCCTCCTGAAATTGTGAGTGATTCTGCACATTATTTCCCACTTTGTTTATGGGGATAAATACCGAGCGCAAATTCGGGAGCGCAAGAAGAAAGTCGTTTACAGGAAATATTATATCCCGGCGGATTTTACCTACTTCACTTATGATAGCAACGCCGTCAAGTCCGCCTAATGGGTGATTCGATACAAGTAAACGTCTGCCCTCTGCCGGAATACGTTCGGGATTTTTTATTTCAACATTACAGTCGAGCCATTTGATTGTTGCCGTTGCAAAATCAACTCCCTCATACTGTTTCATATTGTACAGTCCTTCGTTTAAGTCGTCCTCGTGCAAAATTTTTTTCAGATATTTAATCACAAAGCGCGGCATATTTTTAAATTTACTGCGCACGATTTTATCAACATCAATAGTGTGTTCGGTAATTGAAATATCATTCATAGTTGAAATATTTTGAACTCATAGCCGATTTTAAGGGTTTTTTATATGTTTGTTTCATAATGCAACGTTAAAATCACGCAATACATCGTTGAGGGTGGTTTTTTTATCGGTGGACTCTTTGCGTTTTCCTATAATAAGGACACAGGGGACATTATATTTTCCCGACGGAAATTCTTTTGTAATGCTTCCCGGAATTACTACCGAACGTGGTGGAACATAACCTTTTGTTTCTATCGGTTTTTCACCGCTGACATCAATAATTTTTGTTGATTTGGTGATTGTAACGCCCGCACCGATAACGGCTTCTTCGCCTATGCGGACTCCCTCTACAATAATTGCGCGAGAGCCTATAAAACAGTTATCCTCAATAATTACAGGCGCACCCTGTATCGGCTCAAGAACGCCGCCGATGCCGACTCCGCCGCTTAAATGTACACGTTTGCCTATCTGTGCGCATGAACCGACTGTTGCCCAGGTATCGACAAGCGTACCTTCGCCAACGTATGCACCGATATTTACGTAGGAGGGCATAAGGATTACGTCGGGCGCGAGATACGCACCGTAGCGGGCAACGGCGGACGGTACTGCACGAACGCGCAGTGCCGCATAGTTTTTTTTGAGTGGAATTTTATCGTAAAATTCAAAGGGCGGCAGTTCGCAGGTACGCATTTCTGCAATGTTAAAATAAAGTATGATTGCTTTTTTTACCCATTCGTTAATTATTGCCGGTGCGCTGTTGCCTGTTTCGTATTCGGCAACTCTAACTTCACCTGTATCAAGTTTTCTTACAATTGATTCAATCGCTTCTATTGTTTCTTTTTCTTTCAGCAACGTTCGGTCTTCCCATGCCGCGTCAATAATTTTCTCCATAAATACAAAAATACTCAAAATAATATAATAATTTGGTGGTCGTTCGGATTATGACCATATCACATTATATACAAGTTACTGTCGCCGTAAGAAAGAAAGCGAAAATTGTTTTTCAGCGCGTAATTATAAACGGTCTTCCATTCTTTGCCGAGCATTGCTGCGATTAAAAGCAACAGCGTACTTTTCGGTTGATGAAAATTGGTGATTATACCTGCGGCGAAATGAAATTTATATGATGGTGCAATCATTAACGATGTCGCGGCGTGTAACTCGCCGGGCAGACTGTCAGGTGATGTATTTGTTCCGACAATATTCAAAAGTTTTTCTATTGCTTCAAGCGGAGTATGGATGTATTCTTTTTCGTACGGCATCCATTGTGAAACATTATTTTCATATATGTTATTATTGCCGCATGGCGGGGATATTGCACTGTTGAAGCGGTCTGCCAAATAATAAAGTGATTCAAGTGTTCTGACTGATGTTGTGCCTACCGGAATAATCGGGCGTTTATCACGAATGGCATTTTTTATTTGCTCTAATGTTGATGCTGTTATGCTGAATTTTTCAGCGTGCATTTCATGTTCGTTGATATTGTCCGTTTTTATCGGTTTAAATGTTCCTGCTCCTACATGCAGAGTCAGATATGCTGTTTCAATACCATATTCACTTTGTAACTGTTGCAGCAGTTCGCCGGTAAAGTGCAGTCCTGCTGTCGGCGCGGCAACAGAGCCGTCATACCGTGCAAAAACAGTCTGATAACGCTCACGGTCTTTGCTGTCGGCGAGGCGGTTAATATACGGCGGCAAGGGAATTTTACCTGCAAGTTCAAGAATTTGCGAAAATGTGAGAGCAGGTGTATTCCACGAAAGAGTTACAAGGAATGTATCGTTTTTAGTTGCTGTTTTCCCGCAATTATCGTCTTGCTGACCGTTTGCAAAAGTTTTGCGGCAGTCGTTTTTAGTTGCTATTTTTTCGCAGTTATCATCTTGCTGACTGTTCGCAAAAGTTCTGCGGCTGTCGTTTTTAGTTGCTGTTTTCCCGCAATTATCATCGGACAGTGTATCTGAATTGCGGATATTATTGCCCGATGTTAATACGGCAGAGAGTGTAATATCATTCGGCAACTGCATTGTAAGCGTGTCGTTTTTCCATCGTTTTTTATTTCCGATCAAACATTTTACCGTAACTTTTTCGCGTGCTGCAAAGAATGATACTGTTTCTTTCGGACAATGCGGTTCAAGAAAAAAAATCTCAATACGTGCGCCGCTGTTGTTAGTGAAAACGAGACGCGCAGGTACAACGCGTGTATCATTAAAAACGAGCAGTGTATTTTTGGGTAAAACCATACCTGCATTTTTAAATACGGTTTCCGATATAACACCCCTGTTCCAAACTAATAGTTTGGACAAACTGCGCTCTGCGGCGGGATAAAGCGCAATTTTTTCATCCGGCAACGGATAGTTGTAATCGTTAATGGAAATATCTAACATTGATGGCTCGTGTTACCAGGCATTTGCTTTACTCCTGTAATTTATTACCGTATGCAAGGTCGCCTGCATCTCCCAAACCGGGAACAATATATGATTCTATAGACAGTTCATCGTCTATGCCGCCGACCCACAGAGTAAAGTTCTCACCTTTTAATTTTTTTTGCAGATATTCTATGCCCTGTACGGAAGCAATAGCAGATACAAAATGTGTATGCTTTGGTTTGCCGTATTTAATCAAACTGCGGTAACAGACCTCAAGAGATGCACCTGTTGCGAGCATTGGGTCGCACAGTATAAGCACTTTATTTTCAAGGTTGGGACAGGACACATAACCGAGTTCAATATGAAAACGTCCTGCGGCGTCGTGTTTGCGGTAAGCGGAAATAAATGCGCTTTCGGCTTTGTCGTAGTAAGAGAGAAGTCCTTCGTGCAACAAAATTCCTGCACGTAAAACGCTGCAAATAGTGGGCGACTCAACCGGCAAACCAATCGGTTTTACACCGAGCGGTGTCTCTACCTGTGTTATTTCATAGGTGAGATTTTTACTTATTTCGTAAGCAAAGATTTCACCCATACGTTGCAGGTTGTGACGGAACCGCATGGAATCCTTTTGAATTGTTTTGCTGCGAATTTCCGAAACAAAAACATTGAACAGTGAATTGTTTTCTCCGATGTTATAAATTTTCATACGTTTATATATTTTTTATTTCTTTCTTTCTTGTAACTTTCCAGCCTGCTTTACTTAAATTTTTCAGCAGTGTTTCCATCGTTTATATATTTCTTATTCATTTCCTTCTTGTAACTTTCCAGCCTGCTTTACTTAAATTTTTCAACAGTGTTTCCATATCGTTGCTACTATTGAAAACAGACGGTGCATGTTGGGATACCGGTTTAATTTTTCTGTTTGGCAAAAGCGGCATATCTTCATCATAGAGAAGCAGTGAGTCGGTATGCAGAGATAATTTTTTTCGCGCTGCTTTTACTTTTTCTTTTTCGGCTTGCGCTTCTTTTATTTCACGAATTACACGTTCTATCTGTTTCCCCGAATCGGCAATAATTTTTTGTGCTTCATCTTTTGCATTACGCAAAATTTGTTTTCTTTGCGAGTATAATTCATCATGCAGTGTCTGATATTTTTCAAGCGTTTCTGCGAGCAGTTTATCTGTTATTTCAAGCCCTTGACGTTCTTTCTGCACGAATGTTTTTTCTATTTCCAGCTGTTGCAATTCTTCCTCAAAATTCAAATGTGAACGTCCTGTTTTTTTACGAGCTTTGTTGAGCAGTTGCTGCGGCAATCCTGTCTGTTGCGCCATTTCAAATGCGAACGAACTTCCGGGCAATCCTTTTTGAAAAATATACGTTGGTTTTAATGCTTTTTTATCAAACAGCATTGCACCGTTTATTATTGCGGGATGATGTTTTGCAAGTAATTTCAGATTGGCATAATGTGTTGTTACAATGCCGTACATCTTCCTGTTATTCAATTCTTCAAGCAGTGCTTCCGCTATTGCGCCGCCTGCCTGCGGCTCTGTTCCGCTTCCAAGCTCATCTATTAAAAAAAGTGTTTGCGGTGTGCCGTTCTGCAAAAATATCTTCATACTGCGCAAATGCGAACTGTATGTGCTTAAATCATTTTCTATTGACTGTTCATCACCAATATCAATAAAGATTTTTTCTGCAATGCCGGCTTCGGAATCTTCTCTGACTGGTACAAGAAGTCCGCACTGCAACATATATTGAAGCAGCGCAATTGTTTTTAACATAACGGATTTACCGCCTGCGTTCGGTCCCGAAATTATTACTATGCGTTCGGTTGGTTCAAGAATGAAATTTAAAGGAACGATATTGCGGCTTTGTTCGTAAAGGGCTGTTTCAAGCAGCGGATGACGTGCTTCATGCCAGACAAAGTGCATCTTGTCTTGTATTATCGGCAATCCTGCACGCATATCAAGTGCTGTTTTTGCCTTTGCGCGGATAAAATCAACAATGCCTGTCAGATATGCCCCCTGTAAACAATGTTCAATGTTCGGATACAAAAACTCCGAAAATATGCGCAGGATATTTATTATTTCTATACGCTCGTCGTTTTGCAGTTGTGCCACTTCATTATTGAGAGCGTAAATTTCGGTTGGCTCTATAAACACTGTTTTACCTGTTGTTGAGACGTCGTGTATTACGCCGCCGACAAGACGTTTATGCGAGGCGATAACCGGTATTACAAGCCGCTGTCCGCGTACTGTAGGCTCGGCATTTTCTTCTACATAACCGTTCTTTTTTGCTTCCAGTATGTGTTTTCTGATATATTTTTGTGCGGATGATTGTTTTGAGCGGATTTGACGGCGGATTTCGTAAAGTTTTTCCGATGCGCGGTCGCGGACTTCGCCTGTGTCGTCGATAATTGCGAATATGCGTTGCGGAATTTCGTTTACGATTTTGATAGCTGCGCTGTTTGCAGTTGTGTCATCCGTTTTTGCGCCGTATTTTGTGAGCAGTGCGGTAATTTGCGGATATTTTTCGCTGTCAAGCCCCTGAATATATCTTACAATTTCGGTAAGCGTGCGGTAAAAAGCCATTAAATCGCGTAATCCGTCTAAAGATACAATACTTCCTTTTGTTTTTAACCGTACAAATTCTGCGCGGCAATCAATATAATCCTGCTGCGGAAACGGACGCTCCGATACGAGTATCTGACGAAATTCTTCTGTCTGTTGCAATAAGGCGCGAAGTGTATCAAAGTGTGAATGAAAGCGGATTTTATTTACGTGTTCCCGACCGAGCGGACTTAAACAGTTGTTGTACAAAAGCAGACGTATGTCGGAGAATCCAATCTTTGCTTCAAAGTCATTTGGGTAGATGTCCACTTGTTTATAGGAATTTTGCAAAGGTACGGAATTATTGGCAATTTGTGGAAAATTCTTACTTTTTTAATTGAACTTTCAAGGCGGGTGCGAGGGATTGGCGACCGCGAGGGTCGCTACTGCCGATTACTCTGATGTCCAGCCATCCACAAAGTAAAATCAAAAATACGCAGAAGTTGCAAATCGGCACGTGTAGTATTGCCGTCGGTATGCGGAACATTGCCGCTAACCTTGCCATGTCTGCCTCTGATAAATTTTATTACGGCATGTTCTACAGGGCATATATTTTTTCCGTAATCTCTGCGGATAGAATTTATTTCAGTACCAATATCGTCCAATTCGTTCAGTTCATAAAGCGACATCAGATAAAGCAAACGTGCGGCTTTATAGTGCGGAATGGACATAGAAGTTTTTCCATTGTAAAATACTTTAAAAAATTTCTTTTTTGCTTTTTCATATTCTTTATTTCCAAAATAAATAATTGCTTCATATAACATCAACTTAAAATAACGTGCCGGTGCAAGCGAAGATGACTTATCGAACAGACTGTCCCCATATTGAGATAACAGTTCCTTTGCTTCTGCGAAACGCTCCGTATCTATAAGCGGAAAAATTTTATATAAAAACACAGCGCAGAGAATCTGTATTTTAAAATGGTTTGATGAACTTTTTATTGCAGATAATTTTTCAATGAAATAATTCATCGCCTCATAATTACGCATAGTGCGCAAACTCTCAAGCACCCCTTCAATTGTGCTTAAATAATACGCAGGAGGATTGCTCAACAAGTGCATGTTTTTTTCAAAAACATTATTAAGTTCGTATAATGAATTTAATGCCGACTTGTAGTCGCCGATATACATAAGATAGTTTGACTGAAACAGTTTGTGATTTTTTTCTATCTCAAAATTATTAAATCCCGAATTTGAAACAATGCTTATTTCGCTTACGATTAAATCATTGAAATCGTGTTTTTGTTTTTTGTAAATAACTCTGTGCCGCAGCAGTTCATATAGAAAAGTATGCTCGTTTATTTTTCTTATTTTGTTTAATGTATTTCGTATTTTAAACTGTTTATCCAAAAGTTCCGTTTCCGTAATTTTGGGAAAATCAAGTGTTAAAAGATACTCCATTTCAATTTTTTGTGCTATAAGCAATATCGCGAAATTGCCGTAGTGCGCTGCTTTTGTTTTTACTTTATCCAAATATGCGAAACATTCTTTGTAGATAGATTTTTCGTATAATACTTTTGCCTGTAATAACATATTGAACAGTGAAAAATAACTGTCCTGTTCGGAGCGTAAATCCGCAAGAATATCAAGCAGTGTATCGAATAAATAGCTTACCGTCACATTTAAGGCGGCACCGCCCTTGTGTTGCGCGAAACGGTTTTTTATTTCGGTCGCATCCGACAGCAGCTCACGGTCTATAATTTTGAACAGATATATGTAATCCGATTTGCCGTCGCCAAGTATTGTAGAGATTTTCTTTCTCTCCGATTTGCTTAACGAATGGATAAGTAATACTAATGAAGTTAATTTTGACATAACATTTATATTTATACAAAAATACATAAAATTATAATAATTCAATACTGTATATCAATATATTGATACTTTTTTATACAAAAAGGCTCTTTTGAAAATATATTTTTTCAATAATTTTTTCTTTCATTTATCGCAAATTATAGCATAAATTTGCATTGTAATATATTTTAAGACCGCTTCATTTAAACAGTGTGGGAAATACCGAACCTGTTTGAGCATTTCCGCAACGTAAAAATGTCGGTTGAACATCAACATAAGATTATGAGTTTAAAAAAAATTGTAGTTATCGGAAGCAGCAATACCGATATGGTTGTAAAAGCGGGGCATTTGCCTGTGCCGGGTGAAACAGTGATTGGCGGGAATTTTATGATGAATCCGGGAGGTAAGGGTGCAAATCAGGCAGTGGCAATTTCGCGGCTTGGCGGTAATGTTTCCTTTATCACAAAAACGGGAAATGATTTGTTTGGAAAGCAGTCAATAGAAATGTTTGCGGAAGAAAATATAAACACCGATTATGTTTTATCGGATGTAAATCATCCTTCGGGCGTTGCACTTATTATGGTTGATGAAAACGGCGAAAATTGCATTGTGGTTGCTTCCGGTGCAAATGGTGCGTTAAGTCCCGCTGATATTGACAAGGCACGTGCGCTTATTGAAGATGCCGACATACTTCTTATGCAACTTGAAACACCGTTAAAAACGCTTGAATATGCTACCGAATTAGCGTGTGAAAAAAAAGTGAGAGTTGTTTTAAACCCCGCGCCCGCAGCGTTTTTATCAGACAGTTTTTTGAAACGCATAAACATAATTGTTCCGAATAAAACAGAGGCAGAAGTGCTTTCCGGAATAAAAATTGACAATTGGGATACGGCACGCAGTGCTGCTGAAATAATTAGCGACAAGGGAATTGAGAATGTGATTATCACGCTTGGCTCAAAAGGTGCTTTGGTTAAAGAGAAGACGGGATTTTACGAAGTTCCGGTTGAGAAAATTAAAGCAGTTGATACTACTGCTGCCGGCGATACTTTTTGCGGTGCGCTTTGTGTCGCGCTTGCGGAAGGAGAGCCGCTTATTGAAGCAGTGAAGTTTGCTAATAAAGCCGCAGGAATCACCGTAACAAGAACAGGGGCAATGTCGTCTATTCCACATAGAAGTGAATTATTATGAAACGAAAAACTATTATTTATTCGTTATTTATTCTTGCGGGAGTAATAGCCGGACTGCAAGCGCAAAATCAAACGAAACAACTTACGGGTGTCGTAACCGACGCTGCAACCGGCGAGCCGCTTACAGGCGCAACGATACGCATACAGGGAACATCGGGAGGTACTACGAGTGATGTTAACGGCAAATATTCTATTGAAGTTTCCGCGCCGCTGTCGGTGCTGGTATTCTCATTTATCGGCTATCAGACGCAGGAGTTGCAGTATTCGGGTGCGGGAACAATGAATGTTGCGCTTGAATCGGATGCAAAAATGCTTGATGCGGTTGTTGCTATCGGCTATGGTACGACAACGAAAAAAGAAATCACAGGGGCTGTTTCTTCATTGCAGGCAGAAGATTTAAACAGGGGAACCTTTACAAATGCAGCGGGACTTATGCAGGGAAGAATTGCCGGACTTACCGTTACAAATGCAAGCGGTGGTGACCCGAGTGCACAATATGAAATTTTGTTGCGCGGTAATAATACTCTAATGGCAAAACGTGATCCTCTTATAATTATAGACGGTGTTGCAGACGCCGATATTCGTAATATAAATTTTCAGGAAGTTGAAACTATAGATGTGCTTAAAGACGGCTCTGCCGCCGCTATCTACGGCTCACGCGGCACAAACGGTGTTATCATTATCACCACTAAACGCGCTCATTCGGGTACTACGCGAGTAGAATACGATGGGCAGGTTTCTTTCCAGAAAGTTACACGCCGCGCAGAGCCGTTAAGTGCAGAGGATTTTGCAGATGTGATAAATAATTTCAAACCATCATCGGCAGGTAATCTGTACGGCGCAAGTACCGACTGGTTTGAGGAAGTTACACGTTCTCCGGTCAGCCATAAACATCTATTTGCAATTTCCGGCGGAACGAAGATTTTTTCACACCGCACTGTTTTGAATGTAGAGCAAAATCAAGGCATTCAACAAAAAAATAATGCCGACAAATATTTGTTTAAAACAAATATCCGTCAAAGTATTTTAGGCGGCTGGCTCGACTTGGACTATAATGCAACGTTGAGTAAAAGAAAATATACACCTGCGAACAATGATATTTTTCGTCAGGCGTTTTTTCATAATCCCACAGAACCTGTTTATGATCCGTCAAATAGCAAATACGGCGGTTATTTTACCGTTCAAAATACGATGGATTATTACAATCCTGTTGCAATGCTCCGTGAGCGTACGGCGCAATACCAAAATGATTTTATGGAATTTAACGGACGTGCAACTTTAAATATTATTCCTGTTGACGGCTTAAAATGGGATAATTTTATTTCGTATAAGCAAGAACGTTTTAATTCAAAAATATACCGCACGCACTATTATCCCAGTATTGTGGGCAGTGATGGGGAAGCGGACATTGAAAATACTTACAGTAATCAGTTGCAATGGGAAAGTACGGTTCAGTACAGTCATGACTTTGCTTCTCTACATTCATTGCAGGTTTTGGCGGGATATACGTTTTTGCAGGGTTATGACGAGGGCTCGTCAATGTATAATCAGGGATATGATTTTGATATTTGGCTTGCGGACAATATAGGTGCGGGAACGGGTCTTGTAGATGGGAACGGCGGTCTTTCCTCATATAAAAGCAGTCATCGTTACATTTCGTTTTTCGGACGTGCAATTTATAATTATGATGAGCGTTATATTGCATCTGTTTCGTTGCGGCGGGACGGCTCAAGCAAATTCGGTACAAATCATAAATGGGGATGGTTCCCCGCTGCAAGTATTGGCTGGCGGATAAATCGTGAAAGTTTTTTGCGCAGTGTGAAATGGCTTAATGATCTTAAAATTCGTGCGGGATATGGTGTTACCGGTAATGAAGGTTTCGGCAGTTACAAATCGCTTCTTTTAATGGGTGGTAACGGATATGTATTGTCTGGAGGTAAATGGGTTAATGTGTATGTGCCGGTGCAAAATGCTAACCGTGATTTGCGTTGGGAAAAAAAGTCGGAATGGAATGTGGGCATTGATTTCTCATTTCTTAATAATCGTTTAAGCGGTGCTGTGGATTATTATATGCGCGATGCTTCCGACCTTCTTTACGAGTATGAAGTTTCTTCTCCACCTTGGGATTACAGAACACTTTTTACAAATGTAGGTAAACTGTCCAACACGGGAGTTGAGGTGTTAATTACCGGTATTCCCGTACGTACAAAAAGTTTTGAATGGATTACAACTTTAACGATGGCTCACAATAAGAATAAACTCATTTCGTTTACAAATGAGGAATTTTACAATGCAATCAGCGAGGTCGGATGGATTGGAGATCCGATAAATGCATACTGTCAGAAGCTGACAGAGGGTGGTACGCTCGGTTCTTTTTTCGCACCTGAATATGCAGGTACAGGATCCGATGGGCAGGAAATTATTTCAGTAATCAAAATAAAAAATGTCGGTTCTGCATATCCCGATTTAACGCTTGGTTGGAGTAATACTTTTACATATAAAGGTTTTGATTTAAATATTATGATACGTGCGGCAATAGGTGGAAAAATATTTAATTCATATCGCGCCGGCTACGAAAATATTACTACACTCGGACTCCGCAACATACTTTCCTCGTGGACAGATAACACAAATTTCACAGGCAGTGTAAAATATTCTGAAAAATATATTGAAGATGCAACATATATGAAAATTGATAATATATCACTTGGATATAATTTTAATGTGAAAAAAGTACTGCAAAGTGTTCGTTTTTATTTTGCGGCACAAAATATTTTATGTTTGACAAATTATAAAGGTGTAGATCCGGAAGTGTCGCTGTCGGGACTTTCGCCGGGTATGGAAAGTACAAGCTATTATCCGCGTACGGCAGTGTTTACTATAGGAACTCATTTAACTTTTTAAATATTCGCGCTATGAAGAAAATATTATTTATTGCGGGATTTATCGCTTTACTGTCAAGTTGTACAAATTTGGACGAAAAAGTTTATTCTGATATTTTGCGCGAAGACCTTTTTGAAAATGAACAGGTACTAAAACTTTATTCAGGCAGGGCATTCCAGACTTTGCAGGGATACTGTACCGAGCAAAGTTTATGGACTCTCAATTTACAGGTATCGGACGAATGTGCCGTACCGGTTAATTCTGTGGGTGAATGGTCGCAGACACGTTACCGTGAATTACAACAGCATAATTTTGTCACTTCAAACAAACTGATACGCACGGGCTGGGATTTCTGTTTTGACGGGATTACAGCCTGTAATGATGTGATAGGCGAAATAAAAAAATCACCTTTCAATTTTGAAGGAAAGGAGAAAATTATTTCCGAAGTACGCGTACTTCGCGCATTTTATTACTTCTGCGCTATGGATGGTTGGGGCAATATCCCTTTTGTAACGGACAATGACGATAAAAGTTTGCCTCCGCAAAAAAACAGACAGTTTATTTTTGATTTTATCGTTGATGAGATAGACAGTTGTCTGCCGCATTTGGATACAGTACCGGGCATAGATAATTACGGGAGAGCTACTTTTGGAATGGCGCAAACACTTCTTGCAAAAATGTATCTGAATGCTGAAACATGGCTTGGAACACCAATGTACGATAAAGCAGAGGCAGCCTGTTTGCAAATAATCAACAGCAGAAATTATGCAATAGAAAATCAGTATAAAACAAATTTTGATGTGTATAATGAAAATTCACGCGAAAATATTTTTGTTATTCCGTACGACAATGTTTACACAACAAGCGACCGAAATGCGTTTATTATTTACCTGCTTGCTCTCGGCTCTACCGATGCGAAAAAATTTAATATTCCGGCTTCAACGTGGGATGGGTTTGTCTGTCAGCCCGATTTTTTTGCTTCTTATGATACTGTCGATACGCGCCGCAGTGCTGCATGGCTTTACGGACAACAGTACGACTACTCAGGTATTGCAGTGGATGGTTATATCATTGAGCCTGTCTTTTCCGAAGGCAAATATCTTACGGGACGTACCGACAATGAGGGAGCAAAATTGTGTAAATGGACATATCAGGATGATGGAATGTTAAAGGGTGTTGATAAAGGTATGAGCAACGATTTTGCACTTTTCCGTTATGCCGATGTGCTTTATATGTATGCGGAAGCATTATTAAGACAGGGTAAGAGCGTATCGGCTGCTACCGATATGGCGGATTTTCAAAAAATAAGGTCGCGTGCGGGTTTACAGCCGTTCACGTCGAGTATGACATTAGACGATTTGCTGCGCGAGCGTGGACACGAGTTTGCATGGGAAGGGTGGCGCAGACAGGATTTAATTCGTTTTGGAAAATTTAATGACTCATGGTGGGCAAAGGGTGCTTCACCGGCATACACAAAATTGTTTCCGATACCTGCGGAACGTTTAAGTGTAAATCCGAATTTAAAACCAAACCCGGGATACTGAAAATGAAAAAGATTTTAATACTTTGTTTAACAATGTCCGTTCTGCTCTTTACCGTGCAGAGTATGGCGGGGCAAAAAAGATCGGCAATAACGCCGAAACAGCCGGCACAACGCGAAATTTCCCTCACCGAATTGCACGACAAAATTGCAGGTGCGTGGATAGGGCAGATGGTGGGAAATATTTACGGACTGTCATTTGAAAATAAATTTATAGAAAAACCCGGCGATGAAAAAGATTTTCCTTACGGCTATACGAAAAATACGGAAAAACTTAAGAAGTACAATGGTGCGTTTTCCGATGACGATACCGATATTGAATATATCTATCTTATATTGATGGAAAAATATGGTATAGAACCGACATATACTCAAATGCGTGAAGGTTGGATGTATCATATTCGTGACCGCGTATGGCTCGCAAACCGTGCGGCACTTGGGCTTATGAACCACGGTTATACTCCGCCGTTTACGGGAAGTAAGGAAATAAATCCGCACTGGTATCAGATAGATCCGCAGCTTATAAACGAAATTTGGGGCTATACCGCACCCGGCATGCTTTCTTATGCAGCAGAAAAATCAAGATGGGCAGCCCGTATTACAAGCGATGATTGGGCAATATCTCCAACTGTCCACTACGGAGTAATGTATGCAAATGCGTTTTTTGAAAATGATATACGAAAGTTAATTGAAAATGCTTTGATGTATTTACCTGCCAATGACAGATACGCACAAACGGTGCGGGAAATGCTCGCACTTTACGACAAATATCCCGACAACTGGACGGCGGCACGCAGGGAGATGGCACAGAAGTACTATATTGACGAGCCGGAAATGACAAAAACGATTTGGAATGCAAATCTTAACGGTGCGTGTGGTATTCTCTCTATGCTTTACGGCGAAGGCGATTTTCAGCGCACTATGGATTTGGGTTGCGCAATGGGTTTTGACGCCGATAATCAAACTGCAACTGTCGGCGGGATTCTTGGTGTGATGTATGGTGCATCTTATTTCCCTGATGATCTCACAAAGCCTGTTAACGGATGGACGGAACCGTTTAATGACAGATACATAAATATCACACGTTACGATATGCCCGACGCGTCAATTAAAGATATGATAAACCGCACTTATGAGCAGGCGTTGAAGGTTGTACAGCAGTACGGTGGTAAAATCTCGGACGGTAAGCTGATAATTAAAACAGGTGCGGAATTTAATACTCCGCTTGAATTTTGCGTCGGACCAATGCCTCGTCTTGAAGTCGGCGTACCGTGTGATTATTCTTTCGCAAGTGTTACAAATGAAAGATA
Organism: Bacteroidales bacterium; assembly: GCA_031257915.1. Classification (GTDB taxonomy): domain Bacteria; phylum Bacteroidota; class Bacteroidia; order Bacteroidales; family P3; genus JAIRNR01. Next base: position 8,795 of record JAIRNR010000068.1, on the reverse strand, counting down.
TAAATGGACATTAAAAAGTGGTGTATTGCCTGACGGACTTACTTTCGTAAATGGGCGTTTGAGCGGAACGCCTGCAAAAGCGGGTAAATATCCGCTCACACTCTCGCTGTCAAACGGAACGCAAAGTATTGAAAAAATATTTGAGATACTGGTACGTTCTCACAATATCGCGCCGGAAGCCGACAGTATAATAACAAACGTATATGAAACAAATACGGATGTTTTGTATAAATGCTGGATTACGTTTGGTAAATCAATGTACGCTAAAAATGTGAACGTAATTAACGATGGAATTTTGCACGATACGGGTGCGGTGTTTTACTCTCTCGCAGCAGAAGCAAATATCCCCAAAATAGATTATTTCGGCTATTGCTGGAAAGAGCCGAAACGCATTGGCAGCATCGCATTTTTTCAGGGATGTTTGGAAGAATTCGGCGGATGGCTCACGAATATCAACATACAGTATAAAGACAAAGACGGCAAATGGGCAGATGTCGGTAAATATATTTCAACGCCTCTGCTTCCCAAAACGGATACGGTGTTTTTTCAGCCGCATTTTGTAGAATATGTTTTTGAATTTACACCGGTAGAAACAACTGCAATTCGTATGCTCGGAGATTGCAAGGTACAGAGTCACTGGAATAAGGCAACAAAAAATACTTCGGCATTCACTTCAATTACGGAATTAAGTGTGTATGGCGCAGAATAGTTAATATCACAATATGATGCATCACTCAAAAAATAAATGGATAGATAAGGTAATACTTACAGTTTTTGCGACTGCATTCTTTATCTCATGCGGGGATAGCGATATGCCGACAAAAGTTACTTTTACGAAAGCGGAATTACAGGACAAAATCAAAGGCGGCTGGGCAGGACAAACAATAGGTGTTGTGTTTGGTGCTCCGACGGAATTTAAATTTACAGGCACAACAATACAGCAGTATCAACCGATTCCATGGGGTGAACATTATATTAAATATTGGTGGGATAAAAAGCCCGGACTTTTTGATGATATTTATAATGATTTGACATTTCTTGAAACATTTGTCCAAAGTGGAATTGATGTGCCGCAGGATACGATAGCACTTAACTTCGCAATGCCTGAATATCACCTTGCACACGCCAATCAAGCAGGGCGTTATAATATACGTAACGGCATAATGCCGCCTGAATCGGGACACTGGAAAAACAATCCGCATGCAGACGATCTTGATTTTCAAATAGAGGCTGATTTTATCGGACTAATGACACCTGCGCTGTTGCCCGAAGCAATGGATGTTGCCGACAGAGTGGGGCATATAATGAATAGCGGCGATGGTTTTTATGGCGGCGCATTTGTTGCAGGGCTTTACAGTGCAGCGTTTATTTACGATAATCCTGCAAAAATTCTTGATATTGCACTTGAAGCAATTCCACACCAAAGCATGTTTTATCAGTGTTTGGACGATGTGCGTAAACTGCATAAAAAATATCCGAATGACTGGCAGCAGTGTTGGTTTGAGATTCATAAAAAATGGAATAAAGATGCCGGCTGTCCGAAAGGTGTGTTTCTAAGTTTTAATATTGATGCAAAAATCAATGCCGCATATATTGCTATCGGACTTTTGTATGGTGAAGGAGATTTTGCAAAATCAATTTCCATTGCAGTACGGTGCGGACAGGATTCTGACTGTAATCCGGCAACTGTAGGCGGAGTACTTGGTGTTATGTTGGGATATTCAAATATTCCTGATTTTTGGCTTGCGCCGCTTAAAGAAATTGAAAAACTTGATTTTGAAGGGACGGATGTATCATTAGAAAAAGCGTATAAGTGGAGTTACGACATGTCGTTGCTGTTTGCTTCAAAAGCAGGCGGGACAGTAAATGAAAGCGAGATAATAATACCTGTGCGCAGACCGCAAATATTACCGCTTGAACAAAATTTTACAGAGATGTATCCGATTTACCGTGACCGCAAGGATGTGTGGATGAAGGACGAATATACATTTAATTTTAAAGGTAATGGTTTTGTGATTTGGGGCAACCTTGTAAAAACAGAGAGCATTACTGCCGATTATGCGCAGAGAGTTTCAACACGTCATATCGGCTCGGAAGTGTTTGGTCTTGCAGAGCCGAATGATACTTACGTTGCGCAGATAGAAATATGGATTGACGGTGTGCTTGACTGTAATGTTAAAATGCCAATGAAAAATACGGAGCGGCGTCTTGAACCGGCGTGGAAATATAATCTTACAGAGGGTGAACATACTGTTGTTTTGAAATGGCTTAATCCTGCGCCGAAATATTTACTGCGCATCAATGATATTATATATTACGGTAAAAATGAACATCACGATGAATTTTACTCAATCATATAGATTGCCGTTTTTTGCGGTAGCCCTGTGCGCAAGTGTGCTTTTGGTTAGCTGTAAAAATAGCCGCGGCACACTTGATTACGGCAAAACCGTTACTATCGGCAAAGAAGCATTATCAGATAAAATAAAAGGCGGTTGGGCGGGACAAACGATTGGCTGTACTTATGGCGGACCGACGGAATTTAAGTACAAAGGAGGTATTATTCATGACAGCGCACCTTTAGTATGGTATGATAATTACGCTTATGAAACATTTATTGAAGATCCGGGTCTTTATGACGATGTCTATATGGATATTACATTTGCGGAAGTTATGGCTCGCGTTGGCATTGACGCACCTGCCGACAGTTTTGCGCTGGCATTTGCAAATGCCGACTATAAACTTTGGCATGCAAATCAAGCGGCGCGTTATAATATTTTAAACGGCATTATGCCCCCGCAGTCGGGACACTGGCGCAGCAATCCGCATGCAGACGATATTGATTTTCAAATTGAAGCGGATTTTATCGGTACGATATGTCCCGCAATGTCAAATACATCGCTGGAATTTTGCAACAGAACAGGGCATATTTTTAATTACGGTGACGGTTGGTATGGGGGAGTTTATCTGTCAATAATGTATTCACTTGCATTTGTTACGGATGATATTCCGCTTATCGTTAATGAGGCGTTAAAGGCAATTCCTGCGGGTACGAAATATCGTGCGGTGATAGAAGATGTAATTGCGCTTCACAGGCGTAATCCGAATGACTGGAAGTACTGCTGGTTTGAGATAGAAAAAAAATACGGCTATGAGAAAGGTTGCCCCGAAGGTGTTTTTAATGGTTTTAATATAGATGCTGCGCTTAATTCTGCTTATGTCGTGATAGGTCTTTTATATGGTGAAGGTGATTTTGAAAGAACAATGGATATTGCAACGCGCTGTGGTCAGGATTCCGACTGTAATCCTGCGTCCGCAGCGGGAATCCTCGGTGTCGCTTTCGGCTATGAGGCAATTCCCGATAAGTGGAAACCTGCAATTGAAAGAGTAGAAAAACTCAATTTTCCCTACACAAATACATCACTTGAAACGATGTATGAACTTAATATGAAATTGCTTTACGATGTTGTTTTACGCGAAGGTGGAAAAATTGCGCCCGACGGCGGTATCACCGTTACTTTGCAGGAGCCGCAAACAGCACAGTACGAGCAGTCGTTTGAGGGAATAAAACCAACGGAACGGCGTGTTTTAAAGAAAAAATTCAGCAACGAACTTTCGCTTAATTTCACAGGCAGTGCGATTGTTGTAATGGGGCAAGTAACACAGACTTGTACGAATAATGAAAATTATGCCGCTGTTTTGGAAGCGTGGATTGACGGAAAAAAAGTAGAGGAGTTTAAAATGCCTTACGATTACATAAAGCGTAAGTATGATATTTTTTATAAATACGACTTGGATGATACTGCGCATACACTTGTTTTGAAAGTGAAAAATCCGCATACATCATACGTTATAGAAGCAAAAGAACTTGTTGTTTACGGTAATGAAACGAACATTAACACGAATCCGTCCAAACTGTAAAATGAAATAATAACCTTAATCAACAACTTTATAATAATATGAAGAATAATTTTACATTTATTGCAGTACTTTGTTTTACTTCGCTTTTTTCCTGTAATTGCAATAATAATAAAGAAAAGGTTGATGTGGACTTTGTTCGTTATAAAACCGATTTGCAAATTGAAAGTGAAATACTTGGTATGCCGGTAAAATTTTCCGTTTTTCTGCCTGCCGATTATGCGAAAAATTCTGATAAACGTTACTCTGTTGTGTATCTCTTACATGGATTGGGCGATGACCATAAATCATGGAATGACGAATGGCTCAATATTACCGCACGTATTGAAAATTGGGAGAATACGCAGGGACTTGAACCAATGATTTACGTGATTCCGCAAGGGTTTCGTTCGTATTATGTAAATCGTTACGACGGAAAATTTAATTATATGGATATGTTTATTCAGGAGTTTGTGCCGAAAATTGATGTCATGTACCGCACAATAGCAAATAGAGAACATCGCGCTGTTGCCGGTTATTCAATGGGTGGTTTCGGTGCAATGATTTTAGCATCTAAACATCCTGAAATATTTTCTGTTTCGGTTCCTTTAAGCATGTCGTTTAGAACGGATGAGCAATACATGACTGAAAGTGCAAGCGGGTGGGATAATCAGTGGGGTACGGTTTTCGGTGGTAAAGGTTTAACAGGCGCAGCTCGTCTTACGGATTATTACAAACAGCATTGTCCGTACTATATGTTCACCGGACAAACAGCGCAACAGTATTCAAGTGTAAAATATTTTTATGACTGCGGCGATGACGAAGAACAGCTTCTTGTTGCAAATGACAAATTGCACGTGCAACTGCGGGATGCGGGCTTCGCACATGAATATCGTGTGCGTAATGGTGGACATACTTCGTCTTACTGGGCAAGCGCAATGCAGGAAGTGTTGCCCTATATTTCATCCTGTTTTAATAATGTGCCGTATAAAACGGAAGAAAATGCTGCGATTCCGGATACGCTTAATATGACTTATCGTGACACCGTTTTGCAAGGTGTTAATACCACAATCTTTTTTCCAATTGATTATATGGCGGGGATAGATTATCCTAAGATACATTTAATAAAAAATAATGCCGTATCTGCCGTAGAAGCGGCGAAAGCACTGCAAGACAAAACGCCGTTTATCCTTATTGTGTCGGATATGCCGGACAATCAAACACCGCTGTATTTGCTTGACGTGATAATGGATACGGCTGAATTGTCATCTGAAAATTTTTATTACATAACACTTGGAGATGATGGCGCGAATTATAAAAATGCAAACGTACTGTACGGAATTTGTCATAAACAGAATATACCGTTTGAGTACAGAGTTTATAACGGAACGTCATCAAAAAATTCGTTGCTGTACGGGTTGTTAAAAATGAAGGAAGCGATTAAAAACAAGATAAAATAAAAACAATAAAATATAACAATTATGTATATCGTATCAAATTACACATTAGCAGTTGTACTGTGTTTTATCACCATGCTTTGTTGGGGCTCATGGGGAAACACGCAAAAAATGGCAGGAAGATCGTGGCGTTACGAACTCTTCTATTGGGACTACGTTATTGGAATCTTGCTGTTTTCAATACTGCTTGGCTTTACGCTTGGCAGTTATGGCGAATATGGCAGAAGTTTCGTAACTGATTTATGTCAGATTGAGCAGAGTAAATTTTGGAGTGCTTTCACGGGCGGCGTTATTTTTAATGTGTCCAATATTCTGCTTGCTGCATCTGTTTCACTTGCCGGACTTGCAGTTGCATTCCCTGTCGGCGTTGGTATTGCAATGGTGCTGGGAGTTATTATCAACTATATCGCTGTACCGAAGGGCGATCCGGTTACGCTTTTTCTGGGGGTCGGGCTTGTTGCATTTGCGATTATCGTTAATGGTATTGCAGCAGGAAAAGTACCGCACGAGGGAACGAAGACCGGTGTAAAAGGGCTTGTGCTTGCTGTTATTGCCGGTATTTTAATGTCACTGTTTTACCGTTTTGTTGCGGCTGCTGTTGATTTTGAAAATCTTGAAGCACCTGCAGCAGGGTTTGCCACACCATACACAGCGTTCTTTATTTTCGCACTTGGTATTTTTGCGAGCAATTTTATTGTGAATACTGTCGTCATGAAAAAGCCGTTTGTTGGTATGCCTGTATCGTATAAAGAATACTTCAACGGTAGAATGAAATGGCATTTGGTGGGTATTCTCGGCGGTGTGGTATGGGCATTGGGAACGGCGTTAAGTTATATTGCAGCAGGCAAAGCAGGTGCCGCAATTTCCTACGCACTTGGACAGGGTGCGCCTATGATTGCCGCATTGTGGGGTGTGTTTATATGGAAAGAATTTCGCGGTGCAAAAAAAGGTGCAAACTTACTTCTTGCGTTGATGTTTATATGTTTTATAGTTGGACTTGCGTTTGTAGTTTTAGCAGGAGAGTGACATACACTTATCGAATTGAAATATTAAAAATTAAAATACTAACCCCTTAAATAATTATTATTATGAAAAAAATTATGTTATTCGCAGCACTTGCAGGCTGCATGGTGTTACTCACTTCTTGCGGCGACAATAAAGAAGAAAAGAAAATCAAGGCACAAATTGCCACTTTTGACGACCAGTGGGAAGGTTATTTCACCTACACTTTCAATGACGATGGCAAGCCGACGCAGATTGTTCGTCGTGGAGATGGTGAAGCAACGAGCCCTGTTTCTGCAACGTATGATTTCGCTTACGATGGTACAACTTTGATTATTACTGTGACCAAAACAGGTGAAGATCCGTATCAGTGGGCAGAAATTCATTTTGGCGCAAATGGTTATGCGTCTTCTTTTAAAGATGAATGGCTCGAAACGTATAACTATGTTTACAATGCTGACGGTAATATTACTTCCTGCGACAGAGATGGCGGGGAACGCGGAACGGCAACGTATTCGGACGGCGACCTTACGGCATTTACACGTCCTGCCGATGATGGTTGGGAACCGAAAAATCATACCTATACTGCCGATTTAAATACGGAAAATATTTATAATATTTATTTTGAGAGGATAGGTGTGCCGCGCTGGTTGGTTGAAACAGGTCTCTTCGGTAAACCTACAAAACATCTTTGTGCGACAAGTAAGTGGCAGACGTCGGAAATTACCTCCACACATACTTATGCTCTTAACTCACAAAATCGCATAATGCGTGAAACCAAAATGTACGGCGATGAGCCTGAGGTGTATGAATATACCTGGAAGGAAGTTGAAGTAAAGTAATTTTGTTTGTGAATAAAATGGTATTCGTTAAGGCGGCTGTTTCAAGTGCATAAGGTGTGTTATGCTTGTCTGAATTCGGCAAGAATATTTTCAACTTCTGTTAATGCGGAAGTTTGCATAAGACGCACTTTGTATGGTTTAAATCCTTGTATGCCCTTGAAATAGCCGCCATAATGGATTTTTATTTCATTACAGGAAATGCGTTCGGCGCGTGCATAACGTTCTTCGGGTGTTAATTCAAATGTTAGCGGCTCTGCGGCGCGTACTTTAATCTCGCTTCTTAAATGTTGCAGCAGTACTTCTATTCTTTCTGCTGTTGTAGGATATGGAATAACTTCACTGTGTCCGCTACGTTGCGGTGACACTTCTGTCCTTTCCGGTATTTGTATTGCTTCCTGCCGTATTTTGCTCCCTGCTTCTGTGTGTTCGTAACTGTGTGTTTCCTGAAATAAGTGTTCTTTGCGCATAAGTTCTTTCACTTGTGCGAAAATCCACGGATTACCTATCGCCCCGCGTCCGATTAGAACACCGTCCACGCCGTAACGTTGCCGCATTAAGAGTGCTTTTTCTGCTGTGTCTATGTCACCGTTGCCGAATACGGGAATATACATGCGCGGATTGTTTTTAACTTCACCGATTAACGTCCAGTCAGCTGCGCCTGAATAAAGTTGCGCACGTGTTCTGCCGTGTATGCTTATCCCGCTTATTCCAATATCCTGTAATCGTTCTGCAATTTCTACAATTGGTTTTGAGGATGCATCCCATCCCAAGCGAGTTTTTACGGTAACAGGAATGTTGCTGCTGCAGATTGATTTGTTGTTGTATTCCGGATGTTCTATATGCGGAGTAGCGTTGTCGTTACGGACTGTGCTGTTGGTGCTGTTGGTGCGGCGGCCGATACTTTCCGCTCTTGATTTGCACGAGAGAGCGTTACAGACTGTGCCGTTGGTGCTGTTGTTGCGGCGGCCGATACTTTCCATCGCACGTACCACCGCTGCCGTAATTCGTATCATTTTCGGAATATCCTGCAGAATTGCCGACCCCGCACCTTTTTTTACAATCTTGTTTACAGGGCATCCCCAGTTAATATCAATAAAATCTGGATTTTCCTGCGCTGCGATTTCCGCTGCAGCCCGCATGGAATTTTCGTCGTGCCCAAAAATCTGAATACCGATGGGATGTTCACGAGCATCTAAAGCCATCTTACTTAAAGATGCTGCTTTTTCGCGTATCAATGCTTCGGATGAAACAAATTCACTAACTAAAACGTCTGCCCCCATTCGCTTACAGAGCAGGCGGAATACACGGTCCGTAACGCCCTCCATCGGCGCGAGCCATAGTGAAAATTTTGGTAGGGATTTTAGCATTTGACAATTTATTGGTTTTGGTTTGTTGGGGGGTAATTCACGTTTTTTCGTTGATTATTGCGGGTACGAAAGTACGAAAAATTTTTTAGTTTGGTATGTTTCTGTGGTATGGTTTCAGGGTCAACGCATTTAAATGAGATAATTCGCTGATAATGAATGGATTATAGGCGTAAATTTTTATAAATTTTCATCAAAAATAATCTTCATAAATGCCTTATAATCAATTGTTTAAA
>JAIRNR010000065.1 GCA_031257915.1 Bacteroidales bacterium | reverse complement strand
TTTATGCTTCTTTCAATTTTAAAGACAGAGAAAATTTGCAAATTTTTGATGGCGACGGCGATAATTATTTCACCTGAAATTTTCTATAACCTTATTTTAAACCGCGACAACGCCGTACCAAGACACAGTCCCGTGATAATAAGCAGAACAACTATTTCTTTCCACACATAACCAAACCCAAGTCCTTTAATCATTATTGTCTTTGACGCCGAAATAAACCATGTTGCAGGTACGATTTTTGAGAACCACTGCAACACGGCAGGCATACTTTCTATCGGAAACATCAATCCCGATAACAAAATCGTAGGCAACATAAGACCTACAAGAGATATTATCATTGCAATTTGCTGTGTTGCCGAAATTGTGGATATAAGCATTCCAAGCGCAAGTGAAGTAAAAATATAAAGTACGCTTAATATCATAAGCAACGTTATACTGCCGCGCACAGGAACATCCATCACATAAAGCGAAAGGATAATTACGACTATAATATTTATAATTGATATAACAAGATATGGAATTGTTTTTGACACGATAACGGCAAGCGGCTTTGCAGGTGAAGCGAGAATAACTTCCATTGTGCCTTTTTCCTTTTCACGCACAATAGAAATTGAAGTCATAAGCGTACAGATAAGCATTAACACAAGTCCTATCACACCGGGAACAAATGTATAAGAGCTTTTAAGTTGCGAGTTATAGAGCATTTTTGAGCGAACATCTATCGGTATATCCGTATCATATTTTTTTAAAAGTTCCTGTTGATATTTTCCCACAATACTGAACATGTAATTCGTTAAAATATTTGCTTCATTCGGATTTGAACCATCCGTAATAATTTCTATTTCGGCAGTAGAACCTTTTGCGAGTGCAGCACTGAAATCGGCAGGAAATACCACTATCTGCCGTATTTTTCCTTTACGAAAAATATTTTCTATTTCTCCCTGTCCCGACAGTACTTCCGCAATATCGTATTCCGCTCCCGACACAATTTTTGCAATCAACGCACGACTTTCACTGCTGTGCGACAAATCAAGAATACCAATAGAAGTGTTGCGAATATCGGTCGTTATTGCAAAGCCAAAAAGAATTATCTGAACTACAGGCATTAAAAAGAGAATAAATGCCGTTTGACGGTCACGGAAAATATGAAAAAACTCCTTTTTGACGTAAGATAAAAACTTATTCATTGCTGCGTTCTGCTTTACGTGCAAGACGGCGAAAAACCGCATCCATCGTCTTAACGTTATAAAGGTCCTTTAAATTCTGAGGTGTATCAAGTGCGTCAATACGTCCGTCAACCATCATTGAAACACGGTTGCAATACTCAGCCTCATCCATGTAGTGGGTGGTAACAAAAACCGTAATACCCTGCTCTACCGCTTCGTAAATAAGTTCCCAAAACTGGCGGCGTGTTACGGGATCGACCCCGCCTGTCGGCTCGTCAAGAAAAACAATTTTCGGTTTATGAAGGATTGCAACGGAAAAAGCAAGTTTTTGTTTCCAGCCGAGCGGAAGTTCTTTTACCATTGTATTTTTTTCCTCAATAAAGCCGAGACGATTCAATAACCGGTCGGTGCGGATATTTATCTCTTTCGTCTTCATTCCGTAAATACCACCGAAGAGCCGGATATTTTCCCATACTTTAAGATCGTTGTACAGAGAAAATTTTTGACTCATGTAGCCTATATTTTTCTTTATTTCCTCCGATTGCTCACGTATATCAAAACCTGCAACTTTACCACCGCCTCCTGTCGGACGGCTTAGTCCGCAAAGCATTTGCATTGCGGTCGTTTTACCCGCACCATTTGCACCGAGAAAGCCGAAAATTTCGCCGTTCTCCACTTCAAAAGAAATATTGTTTACAGCAGTAAAACTGCCGAACTTTTTCGTTAGATTTTTAACTTCAATTACGTTCATAATATTTTATCAAACATTCCTAAAATTCAAGAATGTTCCCGCGCCATATCCATAAAACAGTCCTCTATACTCGGAAGTAAGGGCGACAGCGAAATATGCGAATGTCCCCTGTTTATAAGGAAAGAATAGAGATCTTCGTCTTTAAAGCCCTCGCGTAAAGCTATATGATGATATTCACCAAACGAGAAACAATATTCACAAAATTCATAATCGCGTAAATCGTGCAAAAGCACAAACGACCGGTCGCTTATAACCGCACGTAAAATCCACCTGTAAGAATTTTGTATATTTTCGGGCGTATCAACTGCCATCATTTGCCCATCACGCATAAGGCATATACGGTCGCAAAGACGTGCTTCGTCCATATACGGCGTTGAGGCTATTATCGTAACTCCGTCGCATTTCAAACGTTTTAACATTTGCCAAAATTCGTAACGCGAAACAGGATCTACGCCTGTTGTCGGCTCGTCAAGAAAAAGCACTGTCGGCTTATGAATAAGTGCGCAACTCAAAGCAAGTTTCTGTTTCATTCCGCCGGAAAGCGCACCTGCACGGCGTTTTTTAAATGGCTCAATCTGTGAATAAATATCCTTAATAAAAGAATAATTTTCCTCTATTATTGTGCCGAAAAGTGTTGCAAAAAATTGCAGATTTTCCTCTACACTTAAATCCTGATAAAGCGAAAAACGCCCCGGCATATAGCCTATAATCCTGCGTATCTTCTTATAATCCTTTACAACATCAAATCCTGCAACTGTTGCCCTGCCTTTATCGGCAAGCATAAGTGTCGTAAGAATACGAAACAGGGTTGTTTTGCCCGACCCGTCAGGACCTATTATGCCGAAAAGTTCGCCCTTGCCTACATGCAGCGATATATCGTTCAGTGCAGCGACTCCGGCTGATTTTCCTTTGGAAAACGTCTTTGATATATTCTCTGCAATAACCACGCTTAAAATTTAACCTCGGCGTAAGAGCCTGTTTTAATATTACCATCGTTTTTAACGGCAATTTTTACGGCATATACCATATTTTGCCGTTCATCCTCTGTCTGAATTGTTTTTGGAGTAAATTCGGCTGCCGCAGAGATCCATTCTATTTTACCCTTATATTTATCAAGCGCACTGTTGCTGCTGTTATCAAGAGTTATCTCTACTTCCTGTCCGATTTTGATATTCCGTACCCGCGCCGATGTTACGTATATGCGCAAATACATATTTTCAATATTCGCAATTTTTATCAGGGGATGTCCGACAGCAACCATCTCACCTCTCTTTGCATATTTTTCCGTTACAATACCGCTCGCAACGGCAGTAATAACGCATTGCTTTAACTGATAATTTATCTGTTTCTCTTGAATATCACGCATTTTGCTTTTCGGTTGCAATAGAAGCAACTCCTTTTGCAGCTGCAATTGAACGGTATCTATAAGTCCTATCGGCATTTCCGCAGTAACAGTACTGCCTTCTTCAATATTAAGAGTGATAATTTTGCCCGCCGCAGAAGCAGCCACAGTCCATTCCTCCGCCTCAAAATATCCGCATGAGTCGTAAATCACAGTATTATCTTTACAGGAAACGGTGAACAGGAAAACAGAAAATAAAAACAGTAAAAATTTCATATTCGTCATGTTCAAATATAGTGAATTTTTGGCGAAATTCATTTTTTCGCTTAAAATTTTCCGTATCTGTTTTTTACGGATATGCTACGCAGTATGTTTGAGGGAACTTACGTAAACGTGAATTGTGTTTATACTCATAAAGTTACTGCTGCTGTCCGACAGACCGCACAACAAGCGCATCTCCATCTTTGTCAACCGTAACTTTCTCCGCACCTTTCAGGGCATCGTTCATTATTTCCTCTGCAATCAAATCTTCCACGTAGCGTTGAATGGCACGTTTCAGCGGACGCGCACCATATTGCGGATCCCAGCCTTTTTCTATAATAAAATCCTTTGCTTCGTCCGTAACGGCGAAATCCATATCCATATCTTTAATTCTGTTGCGCAGATGTGTGAGTTCAATATCAATAATTTTAAATATATCTTCACGCTCAAGATTTTGAAATACAATAATTTCGTCTATTCTGTTCAAAAATTCGGGAGCAAATTTTTTGCGCAGTTCCTTTTCGATAACTTCCTCGGCAAACTTACTTTTATTGGCTTCTTTGGCGGCTGTCTGAAAACCGACACCCTGCCCGAATTCCTTTATTTGGCGGGATCCGATATTGGAAGTCATTATTATAATCGTATTTTTAAAATCAACTTTACGTCCTGTGCCGTCGGTTAGTTGTCCCTCATCAAGAACCTGCAATAATAGATTGAGAATATCGGGATGCGCTTTTTCAAGTTCATCCAAAAGTATAATAGAATACGGCTTGCGGCGGACCTTTTCAGTAAGTTGCCCGCCCTCTTCGTAACCCACGTAGCCCGGAGGCGCACCTATAAGTCTTGACAGTGCGAATTTTTCCATATATTCACTCATATCAATTCTTATAAGCGACTGTTCGCTGTCGAACATGTATTTTGCGAGTATTTTTGTCAGGTATGTCTTGCCTACGCCTGTGGGACCCAGAAACACAAATGAGCCAATAGGACGATTCGGATCTTTAAGTCCTGTTTTATTACGGCGAATTGCTCTTACTACTTTCGCTATTGCCTCATTTTGTCCTATAACGAGTTTCTGCAAATCGTCCTGCATTGAACGAAGTTTTTCCATCTCGTCTTTTGCCACTCTTTGAATCGGAACGCCCGACATTTTTGCAACAACTTCCCGCACGTCATCGTCCGTAACGGTAACAACTTCACTATCCATTTCTCCGTTCCATTTTTTGCGTTCAGTTTCAAATTGTTCCTCCAGGTGTGCAATTTTGTCACGACTTTTGCTTGCATCTTCATATTTTGCACTGTCAACAGCAATAGTTTTCCTTTTTCTCTCATCTCTTAAAGCATTCTCAATATCAATAATGTTTTGAGGTATCTTTACATAGTGAGTATGAACTTTTGCACCCGATTCGTCAAGAGCATCTATCGCCTTATCGGGTAAAAATCTGTCGGTAATATATCTGTCGGTATATACAACACAGGCGCGGATTACTTCCGATGTGTATATTACGTGATGATGTGCTTCGTATTTGCTCTTTATATTGTTCAGAATTGCTATTGTTTCCTCTACCGTTGTGGGATTAATTATGATTTTTTGAAAGCGGCGTTCAAGCGCACTGTCAATTTCTATGTTTTCGCGGTATTCGTCAAGTGTTGTAGCACCTATGCACTGAATTTCGCCGCGTGCGAGTGCAGGTTTAAACATATTTGCCGCATCAAGAGCACCTGATGAATTACCTGCGCCTACAATAGTATGTATTTCATCTATAAAAATAATTATTTCGGGATGCTTCTTTAATTCGTCAAGAATTGCCTTAATCCTTTCTTCAAACTGACCTCGGTATTTCGTGCCTGCAACAATCCCTGCTATATCAAGCGTAATAACTCTTTTGCCTAAAAGCACACGCGGCACGTTACGCTCTACAATTTTAGTCGCAAGCCCTTCTGCAATAGCACTTTTGCCAACTCCCGGCTCACCTATAAGCACGGGATTGTTCTTTTTGCGGCGTGATAGAATTTGCGCAATACGGTTGAGTTCCTCCTCGCGCCCGACTATAGGGTCAAGCAATCCGTCAAGAGCAGATTTTGTCAGGTCATGTCCGTATTTATCAAGTGCAGGCGTTTGACTGTTTTTGTCATTTTTTTTGCTTGTGGTAAATGACTGCTTTTCATTTGGTGCATCTTCGTCGGAATCAAGAAGGTCGTTATCTTCAAAAACGTTTTGAGGAGTTTGCGATGCAGATGTTGCCTGCGTAAATTTACGACGGTAAATGTCGTAAGTTATATTATATGTGTTCATAATTCCTGTTGCGGTCGTTTCCGCGTCTTTCAGTATTGCCATAATAGCGTGTTCGGGTGCCACGACCGGATTTTTCAGTGCCTGACTCTCGAGGCACATAAGGCGTTTCATACGGTAAAGCTGATCGTTTTCGGGTAGTCCGTACCCTGTCGTTACAATATCTTTTGAACGTATATTCCGCTCAATATCCTGCTTTATTTGCTTTACATCCGCATTTAATTCAACTAATGCGTCTATTGCGGGGTTATTTTCAATTCTAAAAAGTGCTAAAAGCAGATGTTCCACACCAACATAGTTATTTTGCAGGCGGCGGGCTTCTTCGGGAGCATATTTGAAACCCGCAGATAATTGCGGGGTCATTTCAAATTGTGGGGTCATAATCAGTAAAATAATTAAACGGTTAAAATATTATGAGTGAGATTGCCATTTGCCATTCTCTGCAAAAAGCGTTCCCACTGCGCTATATTTTTATTATCATCATTAAATTTACGCCATTTTGACATAAAAGCATCAACACATAAATTACGAAGGTAATCATATTTGGTTTATCAAGTACCAATTTCCGAAACAGTACTTCAAATTTTATTGAAAATCACATTGAATAATTTTATTGCAGGACAGTTATTTGTCTGCGCTTGTTTTTTTCGTATGAAAATCGTATCTTTGTACATATTATTTCTATAAACTAAATAAAAGAAAATCAATCGATTAAGCATGGAAAAAGAAGAAGCGAAGGGGCAGGAGGAAACTCCTGATAAAACACTTTTAACAGGGCATATAGTTCCGGTGAATATTGAAAGACACATGCAAACAGCATTTCTCGACTATTCAATGTCCGTAATAGTATCAAGAGCGTTGCCCGATGTAAGAGACGGAATGAAGCCGGTTCAACGGCGTATTATATATACGATGAACGAAATGGGCATTACAGCCGGTACACCATTTAAAAAATCCGCGAGAATTGTAGGTGAAGTTATGGGTAAATATCACCCGCACGGAGATTCTTCTGTGTATGGTGCAATGGTTCATTTAGCCCAACCGTGGAGTATGCGTTATATGCTCGTTGACGGACAGGGTAATTTTGGTTCGGAAGATGGCGACCCTCCCGCGGCGCAACGTTATACCGAAGCCCGCTTAAAGCGAATTTCCGATGAACTCGTTGCCGATATTGAGAAAGATACGGTTAATATGCAGAATAACTACGACGACTCATTACAGGAGCCGACAGTTCTGCCGTGTCGTTTTCCGGTACTCCTTGTAAACGGCACAAGCGGTATTGCAGTGGGTATGGCTACAAATATGGCTCCGCACAATCTTTCGGAAGCGTGTGACGGCGTTGTTGCATATCTTGATAAAAGAGATATTACCGTTGACGAACTGATGCAGTATATTAAGGCTCCCGACTTTCCCGGAGGCGGTATGATTTACGGCTACGACGGTATTCGTGAAGCGTATCGTACCGGTAACGGACGTGTTATTATGCGCGGCGAAGCAACCATTGAAACAGACGAAAAGACGGACAAGTCGCAAATTATCTTTACATCTATCCCCTATATGCTGAACAAGGCGGAAATGATTAAAAGCATTGCTGCTTCGGTGAATGACGGAAAAATTTCAGGTATCAGCGATATTCGGGATGAATCGAGCCGCGAGGGTATCCGTATTGTTTTTGACCTTAAACGTGATGCCGTAGCGAATGTTGTTCTTAACAAACTTTACAAATTAACGCCGCTGCAATCAAATTTTTCAATAAATAATATAGCACTTGTTCACGGCAGACCGCGATTGCTGAACTTAAAGGATATTATTGTAAATTTCGTTGAACACCGTCACGAAGTAATATTACGCCGCACACGTTTTGAGATGGCGGAAGCCGAACGCCGTGCGCATATTTTAGAGGGATTGCTTATAGCGCAGGACCATATTGACGAAGTTATCGCCATTATTCGTGCTTCAAAAACAATTGAGGAAGCAAAAAACGGACTTATAGAGAAATTCAAGTTCAGCGATATTCAAGCGCAGGCAATCGTAGAAATGCGGCTCGGACAACTCACAGGTCTGCAAAGAGAAAAATTGCAGCAGGAATTTGAGGAAAAGAGTAAATTTATTGAATGGTGCAGGAAAGTCCTTGCGGACGAGAATATGCAGTTTGAAATTATCAGAAAAGAGACTCTTGAAATAAAGGAAAAATATGGTGATAGCCGCCGCAGTCAAATAATAATGGATTCGTACGACTTCAAAATTGAAGATATGATTTCGGACGATACTATGGTTATCACTATCTCCAATAAAGGCTACATTAAACGGACTCCGCTTGCACAATATCGTGCGCAGGGCCGCGGCGGTAAGGGAAGCAAGGGCAGCAATCTTCGTCTGGAAGATGAAATTGATCATCTGTTCGTTGCCACTATGCACAATTATCTGCTTTTGTTTACGGAACAGGGAAAATGCTACTGGCAGAGAGTTTTTGATATTCCCGAGGGCGACCGCGCGAGCAAGGGACGGCAAATAAGTAATCTTATAAATATTGCACAGGACGATAATATCAGAGCATATCTTAATACAGGCGACCTTAAAAACGAAGAGTATGTCAAAAATCATTACGTTATACTATGTACCAAAAAAGGTATTGTAAAAAAGACAACTCTCGAAGCATATTCAAACGTGCGCGTAAAAGGCGTGAATGCAATAACGGTGCGTGACGGCGACCGCTTATTGGAAGCCCGCCTTACTAACGGTAACAGTATTGTTATGATTGCGCTTCGTTCGGGTAAGGCTATCCGTTTCCCGGAAGCCAAAACACGCCCTATGGGACGTACGGCAGCAGGTGTCAGGGGCATACGGCTTGCCGGCGATAATGACGAAGTCGTTGGAATGATTTGTGTAAATAATGAAGAAGCAAATGTTCTTGTGGTGTCCGAAAACGGTTTCGGAAAGCGTACGCACGTATCGGAATATCGCGAAACAAACCGCGGAGGTAAGGGAGTGAAGACAATCAACATAACGGAAAAAACAGGCGATCTTATAGCAATAGAAGAAGTAACGGATAATGACGATCTGATGATTATCAACAAAAACGGCGTTATTATTCGTACTCCTGTTTCCGAACTTCGCGTTCAGGGACGTAATACGCAAGGCGTTAAACTGATCGATTTGAAAGGCAAAGACTCAATTGCTTCGGTAGCAAAAGTTGAAAAGGAAGAAGTGCTTGAAGAAAATGGTGAAGATATTGAGAACAGTGCTGATGGAAATATTGAAGATATTGAGAACAGTGTTGATGGAAATGTTGAAGAAGTAGAACATTAACAGGATTTTTTAAAATTAAAATTTTAAAAGTCCCCCAAAATAAAGAATATTATGAAACGTATTATCACTACCGTCTTGTTTTTGGCGTTTGTTGCAGGTGCGATAGCACAACAGTCAACAATGGTTAAATCAGCGCAAAAAAACTATACAAAAAAGAAAATTCCCGCTGCAGTAGAAGCAATACGGGCAGCAATGCTTAATCCGGAAACTTTGCCCGACGCTGCAACTTATCTCGTTCAGGCGCGTATTTATGTGGCAGCGTCAAATCCGCCTTATTCAAAAAACTTTCCAAAGGCTGAAGATACCGCACTTATTGCGTTACAAAAAACACTTTTGTTAGACAGCTCGGAAACAAATTTTTTTCTTGCGGAATCGGAAATTGTTAAACTTTCCGCTATTTTTTATGAGAAAGGAAGTGCCGAATACGGAGAGAACAATTACGGCAAGGCGGCTGACTTCTACGAAAAAGCATACAATACCGTACTGTTATTAAAGCAAATTGATACAGGTGCGCTTTTCAATGTTGCACTTTGTGCCGAAAAAGCAGATGATACCAACCGTGCGCGAAGCAACTACGAAAAACTTGCAGATATGAGATATAATAATCTTGTCGTATATCAACATTTGGCATCTCTGTACGAAAAGACAGGCAGAAAGGATGATGCGTCAAGGATGTTTGATGTTTCAATAGAAATGTTTCCCGACGATTCAATAGCATATCTTATAGCAGCAAACGAAAATCTTGTTATGGAAAACCATAATAAAGTTGTTTCAATATGCAATATGTCGGCAGCAAAGTTTCCGGTGTTCCCCCTTATGTACGTTATTTTGGGCGCGTCCTATCAAAATTCGGGCGATATGGATAATGCCGAAATCAATTACCGTAAAGCATACGAACAGGCTCCCGAAGAATACGAATCAAATTTCCGCATGGGTGCATTTTACGTAGAAAAAGGTAATAAAGTGAAAACAGCCGCCGAAAATCTACCCCTTGATGCAATGGAGCAGTACAGAGCCGAACAGGAGCGGGCAAAAAATATTTTTACAAAAGCAATTCCGCACTTGGAAAAAGCTCTGGCACTCTCGCCTGAAAATATTGCTGTTATGAAAACCCTGCGTGATTTGTACAATTTCATGCAAGATGAAAATAAAGCCGCAGAATTAACAAACAAAATAAACGCTCTCGGACAGTGAATAAAATATCCTGGGTATATTTTTTGTTGCTCTTTGTTATCGGACTGTTTCTCGGTACACGGATTCCGAAACGCCAAACCGTAATGCATACGCCTCAAAAAGGTATAAATCTGCATATATTGCAGCAGCAAAGCCGTATGGATGGTATTCTTGACTTAATTGAGGCTAACTATGTAGATACTTTTTCGTACGACAATCTTGAGAATGCGGCGATAAAGGGGATGTTAGAGCAGTTAGACCCTCATTCCGTTTATATTCCCGCTTCTGAAGTGTCTATAGTAAATGAAGATATTACAGGTGATTTTGACGGTATCGGCGTTCAGTTTCGGCTTGTGCGCGATACTGTTCTTATTATTATGCCTGTTGCCGGCGGCCCGTCTGAAAAAGTGGGGATAAGGCAAGGGGACAGGATTATTTCGGCAATGGAGATTGTGAACGGTGGCTCCGGCGGTAATGTCAATGATAACAAGGAAGTTATACTTTCGGGCAAAAATCTCCCTACGGAAAAAATCATGAAATATCTGCGCGGCAAGCGCGGCAGTATTGTACGGCTTGGTATATTGCCTTACGGCAGTACACATATCCGTTATGTGGACGTTGTGCGTGACGTTATTCCGACATACAGCGTTGATGCGGCATTTATTCTTGACAATGAAAGTGACAATGTCGGCTACATAAAACTTTCAAAGTTCAGCAGTACGACATCGCGCGAAGTTGCAAACGCACTCGCCGTATTGCAGCGTCAGGGAATGAAATCGCTTATACTTGATTTACGCGGTAACGGAGGCGGACTGCTAACGGAATGTCTTGCAATATGTGATATGTTTTTGCCGCGTAACGCTCTTGTGCTTTACACAAGCGGGTTGCGCCGCCCCAAAACGGAAATAAGAGCGTCAGGCAACGGTAAATATCAAAAGTTGCCGCTGACCGTTCTTGTGGATCAGTTCTCTGCTTCGGCATCGGAAATTATTGCCGGCGCAATGCAGGATAACGACCGTGCCGCCATTGTGGGGCGGCGCACTTTCGGCAAAGGGCTTGTACAGGAACAGATGGATTTAAAAGACGGCAGCGTACTGCGTCTTACCATTGCAAAATATTATACGCCGAGCGGACGTTCAATACAGAAGCCATACACAGGTGCGAACTATGAAGAAGACCTTTTGCAGCGATACCTTAACGGCGAACTTTTCGGTGTTGATACTACCTTTCACACCGACACAGTAAAGTACTATACCGTTAAAGGGCGTGTTGTTTACGGCGGAGGAGGCATTGAACCCGATTTGAACGTTCCATATACGAGCGATACTCTGTACGCATACATAAACCATCTCTCAAACAGCGGTATCCTCTACGATTATGCGTTTAATTATGCGGCACAAAACAGTACCGCACTGCAAAAGCGTTATCCGACTTTGGAAAGTTTCAAAAAAGGATTTAACGTATCAAACGATATGATTGCTCAAATTGTTGCACAGGGAAAACAAAAGGGAATAAAACAAAATAATGCCTGTTTGCAGCGTTATGATTCACATTTAAAGATACTGATTAAAGCGGCTGTCGCTCGTAATTTGTACGACGATAAGGGATTTTACTCCATATATTCAACAATAGATGATGATATAATAAAAGCAATACGGTATGAGAGTTCTCGGAATGGGCAATGCCCTTACTGACATTATTATTCGTTTGGATAACGATGAACACCTTGACCATCTTGGTTTGCCGAGGGGCAGCATGCAACTTGTCGATGAAAAACGTTCAAAAGAAATCCTTGATTATTTCCGCCAAAACGACATGAAAATCGGAGCGAGCGGCAATCGTCCTTTCACTTTTTCAACAGGGGGGTCTGCGTCCAATGCCGTAACAGGCTGCGCGGCTCTCGGTTTGAAGTGCGGCTTTATAGGCAGTGCGGGCGAGGACGAGTATGGTAAATTTTACGTTAACGACCTTACCGAGCGCGGAATGACGCCGTATTTTCAAACAATGCAAAATACGCCGTCCGGAACGGCAATTACGCTTGTAAGTCCTGAGGGCGAGCGCACGTTTGCAACACATCTTGGTGCGGCGTATCAACTCACAACATTATTTCTGAAAAAGGAATATTTTGAGGGATATGATTATTTTCACATTGAAGGATACCTTGTGCAGAATTACGAACTTTTGGAAACGTCTATGAAAATGGCGCATGAAGCAGGTGCCAAAGTGTCGTTTGATATGGGCAGTTACAATATCGTAGAAGAAAATCTTGATTTTTTACGCAATATTATTCCGAAGTATGTGGATGTTCTTTTTTGCAATGAGCGGGAAGCACAGACGTTTACAGGTAAAACAGGAAACAGCGCACTGCGTGAAGCGGGCAAAACATGTCCGCTTGTAGCAATGAAAACAGGTGGAAACGGCTCAATGCTGATAAATAAGAATATCGTTTATATGATTCCGCCGTTTCCCGCCGAACGCATAGATACAAACGGTGCGGGCGACAGTTATGTGTCGGGTTTTCTCTACGGTTTAAGCAAAAACTACCCTCTGCAAACAACAGGCGAAATAGCCTCTCTCATATCTTCAAAGGTAATTTCCATCATAGGACCGAAACTCGGAAGCGAGGGTTGGAAAATGGTGAAGGAAGAGATGTCCCGCATTATTCCTGCTACTTCATAGTAGTATAAACATTCTGCACGTCGTCGTCCTCTTCTATCTTATCAATCAACTTCTGAATTTCATCCTGCTGTTCCGGTGAAATTTCTTTTGTATCTGTAGGAATTCTGTCAAAGCCTGCAGATACAAGTTCAAAGTTATTGTCCTCAATGTATTTTTGAACTTCGCCATACGCCTCAAACGGTGCATAAATAACGATATTTTCCGTTTCCTCATCAATATAAATATCATCAACGCCAACATCAATAAGTTCAAGCTCAAGGTCGTCCATATTAACGCCCTGCTTTTGCTTAACCTTAAAAACGCATTTATGCTCAAACATAAACGACAGAGAGCCGCTGACACCGAGCGAGCCGCCCGCTTTGCTAAAATACGAGCGTATATTTGCAACAGTGCGCGTATGGTTGTCGGTAGCGGTTTCAATCAGTACGCCAATACCGTAA
The DNA here is from genome assembly GCA_031257915.1 of Bacteroidales bacterium. Lineage (GTDB taxonomy): Bacteria > Bacteroidota > Bacteroidia > Bacteroidales > P3 > JAIRNR01. Next base: position 4,030 of record JAIRNR010000065.1, on the reverse strand, counting down.
GGACCATATCCTTCATAAACAATTTCTTTATAATCTTTTGTATCTTTTTCAACAGCACGCTTGATTGCCCTGTCAATATTATCTTTCGGCATATTTTCACTTTTTGCCGTTTGGATAACTGCACGCAGGCGCGGATTAGTGTCGGGGTCTGCACCGCTTTTTGCAGCCATTGTGATTTCCTTGCCTATACGTGTAAATACGCGAGCCATATTACCCCAACGTTTAAATTTACGTGCTTTTCTGTATTCAAATGCGCGTCCCATAGTATATTTATTTTCTTCTATTTGCCTGTTTTGCCAATTCCTGCTGACGTTTTGCCATTGCTTCAAGGCGTTTTTGGAATGACGATGTTTTGACCGGTTTCTTTTTATTTTCCTCTATTCTTGCATGCACTTTCTTATCATCTACAAATTGACGGATAAGCCACATCTGGAAAAATGTAAATAATGTAGATATGCAGTAATAATAGTTAAGTGCAGACGAATAACTGTTAAGGAAACCAAGAAACATTATCGGCATTAAATACATCATAAATTTCATTCCGGGTATTGAGTTTGTCGATGCCTGCTGCTTCATTGTCATTCGTGTATAAAGCAAGTTTGAAATAGCCATCAAAAGCGCGAATAAACTTACATGGTCGCCGTAAAACGGAATATTAAAAGGTAATTGTGCAATGGAATCATAACTTGACAGGTCGGTTGCCCATAAGAAACTTTTTTGCCGTAATTCTATTGACGCGGGAAAAAATCGGAACATTGCAATTAAAATCGGAAATTGCAACAACATTGGAATACAGCCCGACATAGGGCTTGCGCCCGCTTTTTTGTAAAGTGCCATTACTGCTTTCTGCTTTTCCATTGCCTGTTCTTTCTTTGGAAATTTTTTGCCGATTTGTTCTACTTCAGGCGCGAGGACACGCATTTTAGCACTTGATAAATATGATCTATACGTTATTGGTGATAATACGAGTTTAAGCAGAATTGTAAGGATAAGAATAATTATGCCGTAGTTGATGGCCCAGCTTTCAAGCAAATCAAATACGGGAATTACTGCAAAACGGTTAATCCACTGCATTAAAAAGAAACCCCAGCCGAGCGGAATAACGCGCTCCAGATTAAGATCGTAATTTTTTAGGATACTGTATTTATTGGGTCCCGCATAAATGCGCATGTCCACATTTTGTTCCTGCGCCGCCTGATACGGAATACCAACAGTTGCGGATAAGTCTTTCAAATGTGCTGCCTGCTTATCCGGCTCCACACTTCTTAAATCTGCATTTAAAAAATCGTCGTTCGCGATAAGTGTGACATTGAAAAACTGCTGTTTAAATGAAATCCATTTCAAGGATGTTGTGATTTTTTCTTCCGATGTACGTGTCTCGGAAAGATTATCTGCATTGTCATTTACGGGCTTATAGAAAAGTGCGGTATTTTGGCGTTCTACCTGAATTGCCTTTTCCATTTGCTGCATTTTCTCTTTCCAAATCAGGTCTATAAATGTCGTGTTTGCCGCAATAATATCCTGCAATCCGACAATATTGATTTTAAAATCCAGCATATATTCGCCGCCGTAAATGGTATAAAGAAATTCAAAATATTTGTCGGTTATATTGTTCGGATACAAGCGCATTGATACGGTGAGGGAGTCGCCGTCCGCTATTTGCAAATCGTAAGTACCACTACCGTATTTTAATGCAACTTCCCCTGAATTTACGCTACTGCTAAAATAACAATCGGCAGTTTCTATTCTGCGGTTTTGCGCAAAAAATTCTGCCGAAAATTGTGTATTTGCTTCGTCAAAAAGCAGCACAGGCAACGAATCGTAAGTGCTGTATTTAAGTAACTTTATCTGTTTTATCCTTCCGCCTTTATTGCCGAATGTGATTTCAAAAACGCCGTTATTGACTGTAAGTTCTTTAGTTTCTCCGATGAGTGCTGCGGAAAACGGATTGTTGGGGTCTATGTTTTTTCCGCCGGTTGCGGTATTCGCAACTGTTAAGGCAACGCTGTCGGCAACTGCCATTTTTGCACGTGTTGCCGAATCCTCTCTTTGCTGTGCAATCCACGCTTCATACTTTTCCTTTTCAATCTTTGCAACTTCCTCTTTTGACGGTGCTGCCCACCATGAGTAGCCCACTAATAACAGGAAAATAACTACAAGACCTGTAATACTCTGTTTGTTCATATTTTATGTTATAAGAATGACGATGCGGTTTAACCACAAAGGTTGCAAAGTTAATGTTTCCGCGATAAAAAATCAAATTGTTGTCAGGTCTGCAAAATAATGTTGTAAATTTGTGTTTTAATAAAATAATTTTGCAGTATGAAACGCATTGTTTATGTTTTATTTACATTGTTTGCCACACAGAATTTTTCTTATTCACAAACAAAATCGCAAATTGACTCTCTTTTCGGACGCATATATGAAGACAGAATTATTGCTGCGGCAGAAAACAGCAATATTTTTTCTACTGCTGCTATCGCTGCATTTAACAGTGATGCTGCTTTTGATTTCTCGGGTAGAGACGGATTAAACTGCTATCGTTTCGATAAACAGTTTATACTTTTAAACTGGGGCGTTCCGGAGGAAGACGGTACCGTATCTTATCGAGGACTTTTATGGGGATGGGATTCATCGCAGAAAAATTACCGGTTACAGGTATTAAACGATGTTTCGTCGTACCAGCCGTTTCCCGAAAAAGAAATTTATACACCCGAAAACTGGTGGGGTGCATATTATTACGATTGTATTGCTTCCGACGGCAACACGAGCGGCTTTTATACTTTTCTCGGTTGGAATTCATCACAGCCGCTGTACTCACAAAAAGTTATAGAAACAATGCGGATTAAATCCGACGGCTCAGTTGAATTCGGGCTACCTGTCTTTACATCAACTTCGGGCGCAACTCTTCGCAAATTCAATGTAGATGCCGCTTCAACCGATTACTACGCAATAGAACGTAAAGTGAAGTCCCTTCCCTCCGAAAACTCCGATTTTACCAACGGCGAACAGGCGGAAAATACGATATATGGAGCCGGAAAGAAAACAAGTCAGAAGCCGGTCCGCCGCATAGTGTTCAAATTCAGCCGCAAGCACGATATAATTCTACGTTATGACTACCAGACATATACCGACAAAAGCGGCAGAAAACCCAAACAGCGCAAAGAAAATATGATTGTCTTTGACCGTATTTTACCACGTGATGCTTCTCTCGACGGTCAGGCGTCAAACTATGTACCTGCAGGCGGTGTTTACGACTGTTTCCGCCCTGTTGGCGGCAAATGGCAACTAACCCTTAATGTAATAGCCCGCAATCCCAATCCGAAGCAGCCCACCCGAAAGCCTGTCAGGAATAAGTTGCAGCAGTAATCGTAAATTACTTCAGTTCGTTTTCACCGCCGTCATCAATGCTCATGGCTCGGCTCACCTTAAATAATTGTGCCTTACGGGGCTCTGATATATTACATGTTTTTTACGCTTACCATATATTACTGTACTATTACGCTTCAATTCTTTGCTTGTTGCCGCCTGTGATTTGTTCAAATATTTCGCTATTTTCGCTTGTGTTTCATCTGCCGACAACATTGCAGAATTACGGTAGTTTCCGAAAAGTGTAAGTAAACATATCTTTGCAACAAACACACACACTTTAATCCCTAATTTTTCTACTTTTCACGTAATAGGTTACATAAAATCGTAAAAAACAATGATTTACAAAATCATCTTCCAATTACGTAAAATATAAAAATACGCAATATGTGATAATTTTTCAAAACTTATAATATGCTTATTTATAATAAAATACAAAAATATATTACGTATTTTGCGGAAAAGTCAGGGTTTAATGCAAAGTGTTTGGAAAAAATATTAGAAAATCATAGTTATCAAGTACAGATAAGTGAACATAAATGGGTAGTGTCCGAAAAAGTGTGTAAGTAAACATATCTTTGCAACAACAAAAACACACTTTAATGAGAAAGAAAGAAACTCCCACAATTGAAGGAAAAATCTTAAAAGAGCTACTTCACCG
>JAIRNR010000054.1 GCA_031257915.1 Bacteroidales bacterium | reverse complement strand
ATAAAAGAAAAATTGGAGCGTTTGAATATGATAAAAAATTTAAATGGAAAAATGATGAAAAAAATACTTAAATTTGAATGCCTAAAGGCATTCGCTTACACACTTTTTCGGACACTACCCATAAATGTAAATAAGATTTAGAAGATATTGAGGAAATCAAATTATGTTGTTGATAACTTCGGAAACTTCGGAAATTATTCGGAAAAACTTCGGAAACGGCACATTGTCAGATATACACATATTTTGCAAGATTAGTCTCCCCCTTTTTCGTAAGTATCTTATTTTCAGCCAATTCATTCAAGTCATTTCTTGCTGTACGGTCGGTTACTTTGTATCTCTCCGCATATTCCGAAGTTGTCATTTCGCCCTTTACTTTAAAAAACAGCAAAGCATCAATCTGTCTTTCACTCAGTCCTCTGTTGCTTAATTCCTCTCTGTTGTAAATGTCTTTTCTGAATGTAATCCAAAAATCACTGCCCTCGTTTGTAATTTGAGGTACAGGTAAACCTGCTGCAGTGCACATTTCACCCATTTTATCAATGCCGCGCCCCCATGCCTCAATATAACCGCTACGGAAAAGGGCGTTTGCAATATCGGGGTTGTACGGTCGAGAAGAATGTTCGTTAAACAGATTGTTTACCGTCCAGTTTTCGGGCAGTTTCCCTTCATTCCAAATTTTTATTCGGTCGGGATAAACGCGAATTTGAATAGGAATACAACCGGCATAATCCTTGTGTGCAACAGCGTTCAAAAGTGCCTCTCGCAATGCTTCTTTCGGGTATTCACAGGTTTCAATACGCGACAAACCTTTGTAACTTACCAGTGCTCGTGTGTATTTAGTCAGTAAAAGCTCCATCGTTTTCTCAACCTGTTCAAACAGATTGCCGTAAATGTCGTCCTGAAACTGCAAATCGCTTTCACTGCGAAAAAAGCCTATTTTGATAAACGCACCTGTTACAAATCGTTCGGGGTCGGGGTGGAAAAGCAGTAAAGCAGCTCGTTTCAAGTAGCCGTTGTTGGTCAGTTTCAAGTTGTCAAGCAACTTTTCGGGAGTGTCTTTGAGGCAACTTTCGTCGAGACGTTTTGCCTCAATTCCTTTTTCTTTGAAAAAGTCAATAGTTTTGAGTTTGAGTTCCGATACCGTAACACTTGGAACAGGTACGCTGTCCCATTTCTTGCCGTATTTTTGCAACAGAAATTTATCCAACGCCACGCCCTTCAATTCCTGTTTTGTATTGCCACTGCGGTAATGATACTCACCTTTATAATTTACAGGTGTAGGTTGCGACTCAACGGCGATTTCTATGAATTTGCCTTCGGAGGTTTCATGCAAATTTACATCACAGACAATTCCCAAAACAGTTGTTATTTTGTTTGGCAAATCTTCCATTAATTTTTTAAAATTCTTCACGCCTACAACTTTTCCGTTGTCGTCTTTACCAATGTAAAGTTTCCCTCCCTGCGCATTGGCAAAGCCGCATATCCATTTCAGATATTCGTCGTGCCATAAGGATTTATATTCTATGTTTTGAGTTTCTGACATATCTTTTCTGCTGTTGAATAAATCATTCTAAAATTTCACAAGACTTGCTACCAAGATAATTGGAAAATTCATTCTGCGAATACATCGGCTATCTTTCCATTCTTGTATGCATACTGCTCAATCAATTTTTTAACAACATCAGGCAAAAATTCGGCAGGATACCGATGATAACCGTGTGTCCATTGTCTGTTTGAACGAGTTCCACTAGAACTCCTGTCAGAATTTACTTTTATATTGTCAAAATTCGTATAGTTCATTGATACCTGAATTTATTGAGTGCAAAGATACATTTTTTTCAGAAGTCAATGAAAAAACCGCCGTCATCAATGCTCATGGCTCGGCTCACCCAGCGTTGCGGACAGCAAATATATTGCGCCCTTTGCGGCAATGCGGGTGTCGGGCGTAAAAACAACCGACTGTGCTTTACCGGCATCTGTGACGGGTGTAACGGCAATATAGCCGTCCTGCCGGCTACCTGTTACCACTTCTACTTTCTTAAACTTCGTATGTTTTCCACTCTCCCCCTCTTTATGTCCGTCCTTTTCCTCGTGAGTGTGCTGCTCTGCTACTGCAAAAATAAATTTTTTACCCTCGCTGCGCACAACAGCACTTTCGGGAACAGCCGGTACAAGTGCATTTTCAATTTCAATTTCGGCGGACACATACATTTCAGGCAACAATGTAACCTTACCCGTGCCGTTGCCATTTTTGCTGCTCCGGTCAATCTCCACATGAACAATAATACTCTTGCTTTCGTTCTCAAATGAGCGGTTTATGCGATATACCTTACCGTGAATTTCCTCATCACTGTTCGTTAAGTGCAGATGTACGTTCTGCCCCACTTTCACGGATGCAATATCCTTTTCGTAAACGTTTAAATCGCAATGCATGGAATTATGGTCGGCAAGTTCCATTAAAGGTGTTTGCATTTCCACATAACTGCCTGTCTTTACAAACACTTTGCCGACTACACCGTTAATCGGCGCAGTTATCGGAACACGCGATGAAAAATTTCCGTTTGCCACCTCATCGGGGATAATGCCAAGCTGTTTAAGCCGCATTTCAAGCCCCGCGAGCCTTGCCTTATCGGCGTTGTACGCAGCCGATACTTGCTGAAACGTTTTTTCGGAAGTTGCCTTGTTCGCATGCAGGTCTTTTTGCCGTTCATATTCCTGTTCCGAAAATATTGCCTGTTTTTTTAGTGACAGATAATCTTCCTGCATTGTAATCACATCAAGATTTTCAATGTATGCCACAACTTGCCCTTTCTTAACGGAATATCCTTCCTGTATTGTAATTTCGCTGATTCTGCCTGTAATAAGCGGATTTACTTCCGCCTCATTTTGCGGCGACAGTGCAAGTTGTCCGTTTGCATGTACGGTTGCTGCAATATTGCGCATTTCAATATCGGCAATTTCAATTCCTGCCGAAAGCATTTGTATATCTGTAATTTCAACAGTTCGTTCCGAATCGTGCTGATGTGTGTCCTGCTCGGATGTCGTACCTGTTTTGCAGGATACGACTGCGAGTGATGCTAACAGTAAAATGTATTTTTTCATAAGATTATAATTTTTTTTGTTTATTTTTCCCGCCGTATTGCAGTTTAGCTGCGGCGGCATATTGTAATTATTTTAAATATTCAATCTGTATTCTTGCGTTATGGTATCGTAATATTGCGTTAAATGCTATTTGTCTGAGTAATAAAATTTCCTGCAATGAACGAATATAATCCACAGGTGAAGTATCGCCTTTACGGAATGATAAAAATGCCGCATTTTGCAAAGTATCAATATCGTTTAATCCACTCTCCATATAATAACGGCATTGTTGCTCCGCCTGTAACAGTTCTGTTTCTGCTTTTACAAGCGCGTTTTGAATCTGTTGAAGTGCAACGCTGCGTTCAATTGCAATCTGTTTTTTTGTAAGGTTTGCATTTTTAATGCGTGATATTTGTTCACCCGGAAATATCGGAATACTGATACCCGCTTCAAAGCCGCTCATGCGTGCGTCAGTATAGGAATATGTGCCGAAAATATCGGGCAACAGTTTGTTTTTTTCCACTGCTGCGCGTGCTTTTGCCGCTTCAAATTTCTTATCCCACAAGTTGGAAAAAATGCTTTCACTATCGTTACTGCGGCGCATATCAACTATTTTATAAAACTCGTTTTTATCGGGTATTATAGAACTGTCGGTACCGAGAATTTGTTTTAAGGCAAAAATTTCCTCTCTCAATTCTTTTTGCGCTGTCTGCATTTTTAAAAGTGCGTCTTGCTTTTTTGCTTTTGAGAAAAGATTTTCCGACAGTGATATTTCGCCACTGCCGTAACGGATTTGAGATATTGCAACAATACTGTCGTAAAGCAGATTTACTTTTTCCAAAAGTGCGGCATCTTCCGCTTTTTGCATTATGGCGTAATAGCGAGCAGATACTTCCTTTACAATTTCTTTTCTTGCGATTTCTACCGTTATTTCCGATGCTTGTTTTTCCTTTTTATATGCTATGCCCTGCGCTACATAAACACTTGGAAAGGCAAATGTTTGCGATATGGAAATTTTCCTGTCAATCCAGTCAGGACGAAGCGGGTCCTGACTGTATGAAAAAGATGTTTTTTCGGGATTGAATACGGCTGCCGCCTCTGCTCTGCTTTTGCTTGCTTCTATTTGCGCAAGTACTATTTGCGGACTTTGCCGTAATGCAATATCAATACATTCCTGCAATGATTTTGTTTGCGCACCGGCGACAGTAAAAACGCCGCACAGTAAAAAACACATCAGGCTGCCAAGCCGCCATTTTATTTTTCTCTGCATAAGAATATACAGCACAGGCAGTACAAAAAGCGTGAGCAGTGTTGAAGTAACAAGTCCGCCGATAACTACGGACGCAAGCGGCTTTTGAACTTCGCTGCCATCTCCCGTTGAAAGTGCCATAGGTAAAAAGCCGAGCGACGCCACAAGCGCAGTCATCAGTACCGGACGTATTCGCAAAAGCGTACCTTTTATTACACGAGCATTCAACTCATCTTCACTGTTTAAAGTTCTACTGTCGTTATCACAAAAATCATTATTATTCTTTAATTTTTCAAATTGTGCCACAAGTACAATACCATTTAAAACCGCAACGCCGAAAAGTGCAATAAACCCGACACCTGCCGAAATACTGAACGGCATACCCCGCAACAGCAATGCGACAATTCCACCTATTGCCGATAAAGGCACCGCGCTGAAAACCAATAACGCATTCCGCATGTTATGAAACGTGATATACAGCAGAAAAAATATCAACAGCAATGCAACGGGAACGGCTATTGCCAAGCGTTTTTCAGCCTGCAAAAGATTTTGAAACTGTCCGCCGTAAGTATAGTAATAACCCGCAGGCAATTTCAGTTTCGCATCCAAAATTTTCTCAATTTCATTAACAGTACTCTGCACATCGCGTCCGCGCACATTAAATCCCACATATATCCTGCGGCTTGCGTTATCACGACTTATTTGTGCAGGTGCGCTCCGATATTCTACCGTCGCAATTTGATGCAATGGAATTTCGTCACCCGAACGGTGTACACTTCCATTTGGCAACGGAATATAAAGATTGCGGATACTTTCAATATCATTTCGTAAATCTTTTTCTAACCGTACAACCAAATCAAAACGTTTTTCTCCTTCATATACCACACCCGCCTTTTTCCCTGCAAATGCAGCGGAAAGAATATCGTTTACTTCCTTTACCGAAAGTCCGTAACGTACGAGTTTGTCTCTGTCGTAAATAACCTGTATCTGCAACATTCCGACAACGGTTTCGACAAACGGTTCGCCAACTCCCTTAACATTTTTTATCAACGCGGCAACTTTGTTTGCCTCTTCCGAGAGTATGTCCAAATCGGCACCGTAAATTTTTATGGCAACATCTTGCCGAATACCTGTTATAAGTTCGTTGAAACGCATTTGCATAGGCTGGGTAATTTCTACATTTACACCCGGCAATACACTCAATGCTTCTTCCATTTTTTCAGACATTTCCGCGCGTGAATGTGCGGTTACCCACTGCTTTTTAGGCTTCATTGCAATCATCATATCACCGCGTTCAACAGGCATTGGGTCGGTAGGAATTTCCGCACTGCCGATACGTGTTACCGCCTGTCTTACTTCGGGAAAATTTTCTTTCAGAATTTTTTCCGCTTTGCCGAATGTTTCTATAACCTGTGATAATGACGTACCTTGCGCCATAGATATTTCCGCTGTTAAATCACCCTCTTCGAGCGTTGGCAGAAATTCTCCGCCAAGTTGAGTAAATCCGAAAATTGCAGCAGCAAAAAGCGCGAACGAAGTTAAAATAACAACACGTTTTTTGCGTAAGATATATCGCAAACATGGCTCATAAACACTTTTTACAAACGCAATAATTTTATCGGAAATTGCAAATCTGTTGTCAATATTTTTGCGCAAAACAATACTGCTCATCATGGGGATATAAGTGAGTGAAAGGATAAATGCGCCAAGTATTGCAAACGCCACTGTTTGCGCCATTGGACGAAACATCTTACCTTCAATACCTGTCAATGCAAATATGGGGATATAAACTATTAAAATAATTATCTCACCGAATGCTGCACTTGTACGTATATTTGAAGCCGCATTATATACGGCATTATCAAACTTATTACGAAAATAATTTAACGGCTTTATATCCGCCCCGTATGTACATACAATATTGCCGAACTTCCCGCTAAAACTGCTCTTGCCGTAACTTCCGCCGCTTGTAATTGCCCTGTTCCCCACTAATGCCGAAACAATCGCTTCAACCATAATTACCGAGCCATCGACAATAAGTCCGAAATCAATTGCGCCGAGCGACATTAAGTTTCCGCTTACGCCGAATAAATTCATCATTCCAAATGCAAACAACATGGAAAGCGGAATTACGGATGCAACAAGCAATCCTGCACGCCAGTGTCCAAGCAACAATACGAGGACGAAAATTACTATAAGTCCGCCCTCAATAAGATTTGTTGCGATAGTGCGTGTGGTACGGCTCACAAGTTCCGTCCTGTCAATAAACGGCTCAATTACGACACCCTCCGGTAATGACTTTTGTATGTCATCCATTTTCTCTTTTACATTAGCTATTACCTCCGAAAAGTTTTCGCCTTTAAGCATTAGAGTAATGCCTGCAACCGATTCACCCTCGCCGTTGCGTGTAACTGCACCGTAGCGTATGGCAGAGCCATAACCGACAGTTGCTACATCGCCGATAAGAAGCGGAACGCCGCCATTATCTCTTATTGCAATCCGGCGAATATCGTCAAGTGTTTTCACTAACCCAAGTCCGCGAATAACGTTATAGCCCGCACCATGTTCCATATAACTGCCTCCTGTATTTTCATTATTGTTTTCCAATGCTTTGTAGATTTCGGGCAAAGTAACGTGCAACGACGACATTTTTTCAGGGTTTAGCGCGATTTCATATTGCTTAACATGTCCGCCCCATCCGCTGACTTCGGCAACGCCTTTTGTACCTTCAAGCCGCCGTTTGACAATCCAGTCCTGAATGGTGCGCAAATCCATATCGGAATATTTATCTTCGTAACCTTTGGCAGGATGAATAACGTAATGATAAATCTCACCCAAACCTGTGGTAACAGGACTTAACGAAATATTTGCAATATCTGAAGGAATATTTTCACCTGCTTCCGCAATACGTTCCGATACTTGTGTACGCGCCCAGTAAATATCAACATTGTCTTCAAAAACAATTGTAAATACTGCCATTCCGTTACGGCTTAAACTGCGGCGTTCAACTGTGCGCGGAATATTGGCGAGTGCCATTTCAACAGGTGAAGTTATCTGCTGCTCAATTTCCTGCGTGCCGAGTGTCGGCGCAAGAGCAACAACCTGTACTTGATTATTTGTAATGTCAGGCGTTGCGTCAACAGGCAATTGCCAAAGCGACACGCTCCCCCACACGATAAGAGCAATCGTAAACATTCCTGTCGCAAGTTTATTTTTGGTAGTGTCCGAAAAAGTGTGTAAGTAAACATATCTTTGCAACAACAAAAACACACTTTAATGAGAAAGAAAGAAACTCCCACAATTGAAGGAAAAATCTTAAAAGAGCTACTTCACCG
>JAIRNR010000036.1 GCA_031257915.1 Bacteroidales bacterium | reverse complement strand
GGGGGGGGGGGGGTAAAACGCTGTATATTAGCGAGTTATATAAGATATTCTCATATAATTCCACATACTTATTTGCTCTGCAAATACCTGTACAATGCGAATTATGAAAAAAAATACTCACGCTTTTTTTAAGATTTGATTGTTTTAATATCTTAACACTTAAATCGTACCACAAATATACAAAAAATATTATTTTTTCCAAATTTTATTCATATCCTCAAGCGTTTTGCCTTTTGTTTCCGGCACAAGCCGCCAGACAAAAAGGGCTGCAAACAGGCATACTGTACCGTAAATTCCGTATGCTACCATTGGGCTGAAATCGTAAAGCGACGGAAAAGTTGAGGATACGATATAGTTGAATACCCATTGCGCCGTAACAGCAATAGCAACGGCTTTTCCGCGTATTGTGTTCGGGAAAATTTCTGCAATAAGCACCCAGCAAATCGGTCCCCATGACATCATAAAGAAAGCGGCGTAAACAATTACCGATAAAACAGGAATAATGCCCTTTATGGCGAAATTATCGCAGAGTGCAACGGCAAATGCGCCGATTGCCATACCGATTGAGCCGATAATAAGTAACGGTTTGCGCCCGAATCTGTCCACAGTAACTATTGCCACAACGGTAAAAGTAATATTTACAATTCCCATAATTACGGTTTGCAACATTCCATCTCCCGCGCCCGCACTTTCAAAAATGCGCGGTGAAAAATAAAGTACGGCGTTTATTCCTATTGCCTGTTGAAATACCGACAGCATAATGCCGATAAACACTACCAAACCGCCGTAAGCAAAAAGTTTCTCTGTCTTTTCTTTAGATGCTTCTTTTATTTCGGAAAGGATTGTCTTTGCGCGGAAAGCACCGTTTATACGTTCCAAAATTGACAGTGCACGCTGTTCCTGTCCAATCATTACTAAATAGCGCGGCGTTTTAGGTACAAAGAAAAGTAAACAGCCGAACACCGCTGCAACAAATGCTTCGCTGCCGAACATTAGCCGCCAGCCGGTAGAAGTTGCCCATGCCGACACATCGGGATTTGTAATAATTCCGTCTTTTACTATCGGATTTTCGTTATCACCAAGTATCAAAAAATTAACGAAATATACGACAAGCATACCGAAAATAATTGCGAACTGATTGCATGAAATAAGTGTTCCGCGAATTTTAGACGGAGCAATTTCGGCAATATACATCGGCACAATCGCTGAAGCCAAACCAACGCCTATACCGCCGAGAATACGGTACATGTTGAAAGCAATCATTAAGTCGGAGGTAGGAACTCCATAGTCGAAAAACAGAAAATCGGGTTGCCACGAACCGAGTGCAGAAAGGAAAAACAGCACAGAGGCAAAACGCAGGGAATTACGCCGTCCGTAGCGGTTGGCAAAAAAGCCCGAAATAAGTCCGCCGATAACACAGCCGATAAGCGCACTTGATGAGGTAATGCCATGCCAGATTTTATTGTATCCGAAATCTCCTTGCAGGAAAAATGCTTCCAAACTCTTTTCCGCGCCTGAGATAACGGCGGTATCGTAACCAAACAGCAGTCCGCCGAGCGTTGCTACAAGCGTTATACAGATAATATAGCCGATGTTGTAATCTCTTTTTTTCATATTTTGATTTTTATGTTCTTATTTTTGATTTTCCGACGCCCTGCGTGTAGCGTTAAGCATTGGCGTTCCGGAAATTCCTGACTTCATCGTTTGTGTTTGCGTCGATTTGCCGCCGTAACCACCTTTCGGCTCGCAGTGTATTTTGCACGCGGTTCGCTTATTGTTAATGCCTTTCCGTTATTTGGACTGTTAGAAGTATAGTTGTCGCTTTTATCGTTCAGGATTAGCACTATCTCATTGGCAGGCAAACCTGTTATGCTTGCTATCTGCTCTATGTTTATACCTGCTGCGAAACTGTTTTTCACAATCTCTATTGTTTTATTGCGTTCGCCCTCAATTCTGCCTTTTGCCTCGCCTTTCGCTTCGCCTTTCGCCTCGCCTTCCGCAAAAGCATCGTTAATATAAGTGCGGTGTGTGCGAATGGCATCCTCAACTTTTTCGTAGTAAATCATATCCTGCTCACTGTATGCACTCTCTTCTACCAACGATAATGCCTTGCGAATTTTTGGGTCGGAACCGAGTTGCTTGGGAATATCGCGGGTTCCCTCATTTATTTCAGTTAAAAAACGAAGCCACAGATTATGCAGTTTCTTTTCATTCTTTTTATCCGGTTTGAATTTCGGCAATTCTATAAAAACAAGCTCCAAACCTTTTATTTGCCTGCGGGTATTGGCAATATTCACCATTTGATAGTGATGATAATACGTTTTAGGGTCAGGGTCGAAAATGTCATCTACAAGAGATAAAGCATATACAGGGTACAGCAATTTGTAGTCTTCGCCCCTCCTGACCTGACGTATATATGCTTTTGAAGCGTTAAACAATACCCGGCTCTGAAAACTGTCGCTCCATTCCATTTGCATTTCCACTATAAAAATACGACCGTCTTCGTCTGTACACTTGACATCAACAATAGAGTTTTTTAGAAAGGCAATATCAGGAACAAGTTCGCTTGCCTCGTATTCTATATGTACTATCGGATTCTGTAAAGGCAACATGCTGTTAAGCAGGCTTATACACAAGTCTTTGTGATGTCCGAAAATCCTCTTGAAAATAAGGTCGTTTTTAGGGTCTAAATATCTCATATTATCCTCGCTTTGAGAATGCTAATTTACGATAAAAAGTTTAAAATACAATGTACCCTAATGCTTATATACAAAAAATGTACATAAAACTTTTCAAGTTACACACAGTTATTTTAGATTTTCCAAAGCCCTGCGTGTAGCGTTAAGCATTGGCGTTCCGGAAATTTCGGAGCCAACGGCATCGTACATCCATTTTTGAGGTATTACTCTGCCCGAAAGTAACATGCGTGTAATCTCATCTGCAAAATTTTTGTCCTTACAATATTCCTCAACCTGAAATTCTATAAGATGTCCGACAGGATAATTTGCCATATACATAGGTACGCAGATAAGATGCGAATATATCGCAAGTAATGTTTCATCTTTTCCGCCCAGAACAGGAGCGTAATATTTGTTCCATACATCTTTTGCGATATTCTCTACTGCGGCGCATAATTCTTTTGCCGTGCAGTCGGGATGAGCGTAGAGCCACTGCCACGAATACATATCAACAAGCGCAACACCCATTATCTCGTAAGCCCCCCAACAGTTATCCAGCGTGGCGAGTGCGTATTCCTGCTCTTTATCGGCAGGCAGCTTCTGCCCAAGCAAACGCAGGTCGTTATTTTGAAACATAAATGCAACTGCTTCGGTAAAGGCAGTGTTTGGTATTCCGCGCAGAAAATAATAATCAATATCGTAAAGCGTAATTGTCTGTTCTACATTATGCCCAAGTTCATGTATTGCTATATTATAACCTTTGTAGTCCATACCTGCAGGCTGTATTCGAGTGCGCAGGTGCGCCACGTCGCCTTTCATTTCACTCTGCCACGCATGCCCGGAGCCACGCGCAGGATCTACAACAATTTTATCGGCAATATACGCCGCTTTTTCTTTTGTCCAGCCCATATCTTCAATAATGCGGGGCATATCGGACTTAAAGGCAGCAGCATCAGGATAACGTTTGGAGATAATTGCGGTAAGTACATCTTCATTAAAAGTGGAACGCGATTTGAAACCGTCGTACCAAATATCAAACGGCTCTAAATCGCGCCCAAGACGCTTGCTGATAAATTCGGCAACCTGTTTTATTTCAGGGGCGGAAAGAAAGTCTGTAAAAAGTGTTTCAATCTCCTGCTGCGAAAGTTCCATTGCGCAGTCGTAAGAACGTTCGATAAAAGTCGGATAAAGCGGATTATATTTGTCGATTGCCTGCTCGGTGCGGAAATTATTTAGCCAGTATTCGTAACGTGTATATGGCTCACTTGCGAAATTGGTGATTTCTTTTTCGCCGTCAAAAACCTGATTTGTTTCAGGATTCCACAAATATTTATCGGAATTTATTACACATTCGGGAATTGTCTGGTCGATAATGCGTTTCATAACATTGTAAATCAGTCTTTGCTTTTCAAGTGCATTTTCGCGCGGATAGTCCGATTTAAGTTCATCTCTCAAACCCCAGTGACTGTTTAATTTTAACCCTTTATCAAAAAATGTTTTGCCGTTTTTATCTATTAAATTTCCAAGATAGATATTATATTCGGATATGTATGTATCTGCATCTGTGAATGCTTTTGTCTCGTTGGCGAGCAGGAGTGCGGGAGTGCGTGAAACAAACATATCGGCAAGACGCGCATAAGCCCAATCGCGGCGTGTCCAAACGTTCATATTATCCATTTTTTCCCGCAAAGTACAGGCGGGAAAATTAAGCAACACAAAAAACGCAATCCTGTTATTAAACATATCGTCTGTAAAATGCGCCGCAGGCGAATATGCGCCAAAAATTTCATTTAATGGGTGAATATCCCCTTTGTCTAAATGCAGCGGTTCTAAAAGACGTACAGTCATAGCATTATTATATCCGCCGATAATTTCAAAATTGCTCTCAATAACTTTAAATGCGCTGTAGAGTTCGGCTGAGTCGGCAATAAAATTTTCAAGGCAGTACAGGCGAAAATCGGCAGCAGTGCCGTCTTTACTTTGCCAAAGAGAAGCAACCTGCTTCACGCCTTTTTCTATTTTGGAATTGCTTGCAGGATTGTTTACTTTTGTTTTGAGTTCATTCGCGACTTCGTTGATTTGTTTTTCGGAGATAATCAGCGTGTTTTCTGCAGAACGATTGCCGCACGCGCAGAGCGTCAGTGCCATTGCCGTAATTGCAATAAATTTTTTCATATTTTTATAATTTTAATAATACCCCTGTTCCATTAAGTCAATAAAGCCATCTGTCGTAAGACGCGCTTATATAACTCTAATAATACCCCTGTTCAATTAAATCAATAAAGCCAAGCAAAGCCCCCCAATGGTAGAACTTATCACTGTTCTGCTTGTCGTCTCCTGCGCCTGTTACGGTGTTGTAATTCTCAAATACGTATCCGTTTGCATTCCACGATTTAATAAGCAGGGCGCGGGATTTTAAGGCAAGCTGTTTCCGAATATCGTTTATTTTTGGTGTGTTGTAGTCACGCAAACCCATATAGACAAGAAAGTTTAGCGGTGCCCAAATCCGTCCGCGCCAATAGGTGTTATCGCTAAAAGCACTGTCGTTGCGCGGTGCGGCAGGAATTACCCATTCTCCCCAAAACTCATCAGGGTTGAGCAGATGTTTTTCAAGCATTGCCTCTGCCTGCTCATTTGTCGGAACGTGTGCGAGTAAAGGATAAAAGTTCGTCGGCGATGTGCGGCGGTTAAACTCTTTTGTATCTGTTCGTTTATTGTAATAAAAAGAATTTTCATTATCCCAAAGTGTTTGTATGTTTTTTGCATATCTTTCGCCGCGTTCACGTAATTCTTTTGCGTCTTTTTTCTGTCCGAGTTCGTCGGCAATTTTTGCTAAAATTCGGCAGTCCATTACGTATAAACTGTTTAAGCCGACATCGTTTTGTTTTTGTTGATGTGAAAAAGTATCAAACGGCACATTGTCGTACATTGGCGAATTGTCAAGCCCCGATTCAAGTGCGCCGCCATACGTTTCATTTACTCCGACAAGTTCCCAGTAACGGTACGTTACAGGCTCGTACGGCGAACTGCCCCAACACAGTAAACCGTCTGTCCGGCGACTTTTATCCCACCATCTGTTCCAGCGCAACAAATCGTTGTACAGCAATTCCAAAAACCATTTCTCACCATATTTCCGATAAATTGTCCATATTGCAAGCGAGCCGACAGGCGGCTGTGAGCGGTCGCGGCTTTTATAATTGTTTTCGGTGTAAAAATTAGGTACGAAGCCCTCTTCCGTAATTCCGCGAGTTATTTCCGCCGCGTTTGCGCAGGCGAGTTCCTTATTGTCAAGTGAAAGCATCATTGCTGCAAAATAAGTATCCCAGCAGAAAAGTACAAAGCCTCCGAGTGCAGGATTATTGCTCCATCCCACATTCCAAATTCGCGATACAGGCGTAATTACGCGGTTAATAGTAGGGTCGTAGATATTATCCCAGCCGAGAACATTTTGCATTGCATTGTATTCATCGTAGCAGCCGCCGTATTTTTGTCTGTTTTTAGTAACAAAATTACTGTAATGTTCGTCAAGACGGGTGCGTGCAGCGGAGATAGTGCCGGATGTAAAATCACCGATAAAAATTGCTACCGGCTCATCTGCCGACATTATTATTTCATTTTCATTGCTTGAAATAAATTTTCCCGCAATATAACCCCGCAATTTAAGCATTTGCCAAAGAGTTTGAATTGTAAAACTGTCTTTTTGGACGGTAAACCAATTTTCACGTTGCCAGAGCGATTTAAGAGAGATGATTATTTTGCTGCCTTTTTTGCTGTCCGCCTGCGGAGTAATTAAGATAACGTTTTGCAAACTGTCTGCGGCACTTTCAATACGCAAGTTAAGTCCATTCCACGAGGCGGCAATATCGGTGTAATAGCCATCGTAACTGTGCGCTCCGGGGCGCATTTGCGGTGAGAATTTTTCGCGGTTGCCGATAAAAAAACTTTCGGCTCTTTTGCCGTCTTCAGAAAGAAAGTTTATATCAATAGCCGCACCATGAGGCAGCAAAACATGCCGTAAGACTGAACGTGTATCCCAAGTGTTCCAGCCCTGTGCGGTCCGGTGTTGCATTGCAAGATATTTTTCGTTCGCCTGTTTAATATCAATTTTTGTATTTCTTGTGCAGGCAGGCAACAGGAGTGCGGAACTAAGAATTAGGAGTATTATTTGTTTCATTATGATTATATTTTTCGCATCCACTGCCGAGTTTAAGAGCCTTAGGTGATCGTCTATGACTATAATTAGACAGGTTTGTGTCGTTTACATATTTTTCGGAGGGATTATTTTTTTGATGTTAAAAAATTTGTAAATTCGTCCAAAGAGCGTTGCAAAACTTCTTTTGGAATAAGTTGTCGTTCATATTCGGTAATCATTGTTGGGCTTAAACTACGGCTCATCGCATATTCAACAACATTGTGGTCTGCTTCCTGACAAAGCAGAATACCAATACTCGGATTTTCATTGCTGCGGCGTACATCTCTGTCAAGTGCTTCAAGATAAAATTCAAGTTGTCCTATATCTTCGGGTTTGAATTTACCTTTTTTCAATTCAATAGCAACCAAACACTGCAATCCTCTGTGAAAAAAGAGTAAATCAAGTTTGAAAATTGAATTGCCTACTTTAAGTGGGATTTCTTTATCGTAGAAAAGAAAATCTTTTCCCAACTCAAGTATAAAATCTTTCAAATTATCTAAAATGCCGCGTTTTAATTGCTTTTCGGAATGTTTTTGCGGTAATCCGAGAAAATCAACAAAAACAGTATCTTTCAGCATAGGCATTACTTGTGGATAAATTTCTTTTAATCCTTTTGAAAGATTATGTTTGTTACCCATCAGCGAAGCAAAAGTATGATTTTTGAGACAGCGGCGCAATTCGTTAATATTTAACCGTTCTTTGAAAGAATACAATACATAAAATATCCGTTCTTCAATTGTTTTACAAGCATTTATTATTTCAAAATGATTAGTTAATGTGGTTATATTTAGAAAGTTAGGCATTTGTGCCATTTGAAATGGCACAAATTCAGATGGGCGTTCTATTAGTCCTGTTTGAAGTTGCACAATTTCAGCTTTCGGAGTGTAAAACCTTTCAAGTTTCAATCGTTCGGATAAATGTATAAATTCAGGCGAAGAATATGTTTCGTAAAAGGAAACCATTTTGTAAATTGTTCTTCGACTGTAACCGCGTAAAGTTGGGTCTTGTGCCTGCAAATATTCCGAAAGTTGCATAACGGTTTTACTGCCCCACGTTGAATTTTTGAGCCGCATTGAAACATATGCCCCGACTTCCCATGCAGAGAGCAAATTTTCGTTATTAACGGTTTGCAAAGCACGAATGCGATGTACTGAAATTATTCCGTGCACTTGCTGAAATTCCTGTGTCGCTACAATATCTGTTCCCATATAGTTTATTTTCTATTATTAAGATATAAAATTACAAATATTATTACATTCTTTAAAGTGTTCCAGCCCTGCGCGGTACGGTGCTGCATTGCAAGATATTTTTCGTTCGCCTGTTTAATATCAATTTTTGCATTTCTTGTGCAGGCAGGCAACAGGAGTGCGGAACTAAGAATCAGGAGTATTATTTGTTTCATTATGATTATAAATTTTTATTAAATCATTCTTTATTTTACTTCTTCCGACAAACACAGTACAAAATTAGCCAAAAAACAAAAACGGAACATCCAAAACGGTAAATATTTTACCAACCGCCAAAAGAAAAATACTATCAAAAAAATAAAATTACATAGATGAAAACAAAAATTAGATTAACTTTACAAAATATTAGAAAGCAAGTATAGCTAATTGAATATTTTATAACACAATGCAATATTTTGAGAAAATCAGAGAATTAACAAAAAACATTCCGATTGAATTGATCGATTTCTCGCAACCGAGAGACTTTGCCCGCACACCAACACAGGCGAGTTCAAACTTTATTACCAATAAAGAGCAAGGTGATTGGGCTGAAAACCTTATTACGAGGGCAATCAATGAAAATTCAAGGAATTATGTTGCTGTAAAATACGGAAAATCCGATGATTTGATTGCCGGCGAAAAAGGATTTGATGCCTTTTATCAAGAATTTCAAAATGAATTGGATACAATAGGAAAACGCCCGGATTTGCTGATTTTCAAGAAATCTGATTTTCAAAAAGAATTGGGCTTTGACATAAGCCATATTTCTCACAATCGGATTATCGAATATGTAAAGAATGCAGTTGCAGGTATTGAGGTTCGTTCAAGTGCTTTTTTGATTGACCATTACGAAGAGGCAATGCAAATTCGCACAAAAAAATTTGCTAAAATTGCTTTGGACACAAAGGTCAAAATATTGTCTGAATATCAGGATATTTTGCAACATCAATCACGAGAAAATTATATTGATTTATTGAATGGAATAACTGAGAAAACATTAAACGTTACCGATTTTAAAGTTCCGGGGTGGCGTTCAACAGAACGATTAATTCAACTCAATGAACTTTTTAAACAACTGAAATCGTCAATCAAAGAGATTCAAAAGCGTGATTATCTTTCAATTACCCCAAAAGTAGAAGATATAAAAGTAGTTTATAAATGGATTGAGACTTTTAATGTACCTCATTTTTATTTTCAGGTATTTTTTGACAAAGTATATGGCATTTCGTTTGAGCAAATTCTGCAAATTATTTCCAATCCTGACAATGACGGCGTGATTTTTTCCGTAGAATCAGACACGAAAAATCAGAATAAAACTACTGTTAAAATTAATTCCAAATCGGGAACAGAAATTGCATACAAAGTTGATGAGCCAAATCACGAAAGTGCCCGCAAAGAAATGGATCGGGGCAGATTGCTGTTTTATGTTACTTTCAAAGGCGGCACGGCTTATCTTGATATTGACAATTTGACCGGCATTCTGGGAATTAAAGGCGATTTTTGAAATGGGAACTTCAAACAGTTATAATATAAACAACTCGCCTGAAGCGACTTATACAAAGCAAGTTTCGCTGGAACATCGTAAAAAATTTGCACAATTTTTTACGCCTGTTCCCATTGCCGAACTACTTACGAAATGGCTATTAGGCAACAAAAATTTACAAACTGTTTTAGAACCCGCTTTGGGATTGGGTGTTTTCGCAAGAATTTTATTATCAAAGAAAAATGAATTGAGAATAAAAGGTTTTGAAGTTGATGATGTTATATTCAGGCAGGCAAAAAATGAACTCGGCGACAAAGTGAATTTATTGTTGGAAGATTATATGTACAACGATTGGGACTTTAAATATGACGGAATTATATGTAATCCTCCATATTTTAAGTTTCACGACTATGACAACAAAAATATTTTGAAAGAGATAAAAAAGCACTTAAACTGTAAATTAAACGGTTTCACGAATCTTTATACATTATTTCTTCTAAAATCAATTTACCAACTGAAACCAAACGGACGATGCGCCTACATTATTCCATCTGAATTTTTAAATTCCGACTATGGTAAGTTAGTGAAACAGCACTTAATTGAGACAGGTACTTTACGACATATAATCGTTTTCAATTTTGAGGAAAATGTTTTTGATGATGCTTTAACAACAGCCTGTATCGTACTTTGTGCCGGCGACAATACGACAGATAAAGTACAATTCACAAACATTCAATCAAATAAAGAACTACATAGAATTGAAAAATTAATTGATAGTTATCCGACATTTTCAAACAATGCGCAGATATATTCATTATCGGAACTCAACCCTGAAATCAAGTGGAAAACTTACTATCAACCACAAAACGGGCGTAAATTCAAAAATACAGTACCATTTTCAACTTATGCGAAGGTTGTCCGTGGTATCGCAACAGGTGCTAATGATTATTTCACTTTCAATTTTGCAAAAGCGGAAAAACATAAAATTAGCGAAAAATATTTATTACCTTGCATTTGCCATTGTGTTGATGTAAAAGGAAATAACTTTACTTCTGATGATTTTGAAAATTTGAAACAGCAAGGTAAAAATGTATATTTGCTAAACGCAGTCAATTCAAAGGATAAAGATGTAATCAATTATTTACGAAAAGGCGAAGAACAAAACATAAACAAAAAATTTCTTACAGCAAGTCGTAACCCTTGGTATTCATTGGAAAAACGCCCTCCTGCACCAATTTGGGTATCTGTTTTCAATCGTACAGGATTGAGGTTTGTGCAAAATAAAGCTAATATTGCAAACCTCACTACATTTCACTGTATTTATTCTCAACAAAATGTGTTTTCCGATGTAAGTATTGATTTGCTTTTTGCCTACCTTCTAACTGATACTGCTCGACAAATGTTCAGCGACAACAGTCGTGAATATGGCAATGGCTTACAAAAATTTGAGCCAAATGATTTAAATAAGGGAATGATGTTGGATTTGAGAAATTTATCAAAAAATTGCAAAGAAAAAATCAAAACGCTATATCGTAACAATTCCAGTGATAGTGCAATAAATGATATTTTCGTTGAACAATTTGCAATAGCGTAATATTTTCTCCCCATATTTCGGTATCCATGATGCGGTCTTTCATAATTGTACATTTAATAAGAATCACTCATGCGTCAATCTCACTTTCCCAAGCAAGCCCGCAGGCGCAAGGGCAGAATTTTTACTAAAATAATTCCATGGAATAAATGTTTTGCGATTTTTAGATGGGCGGAGTGTATTGTCATGCACCCATTCGGGCAAACCTTTCATACGCGGCAAACCATTGTGCGAAGGTTCTCCGCTGTTTTCCAATGTAACTGATTCAAAATCGGCAGGGAACTGTTCGTCGCCGATAAGCCTGTTTTGCCATGTGTTTGTTACTTTTATTTTAAGAGTATTGCTGCCTGTTTTTACATAATCGGTAATATCAATTTCAAATGGTGCAATCCATAATACGCCTGCCGAAACACCGTTTATTTCTACTTCGGCAATATCGCATACTTTGCCCAAATCAAGCACTGTTCTTGCTTTATCTGCCGGCGGCTGAATAATAAAAGTGTTTTCATACACAGCCGTTCCCGAAAAATACTTAACCTTAAAATCGGTTTCTTTGCTGAAATCAACTAATCTGTCAAACGTTTTTGTAAATGATTTTTCGTTTGTTTTCGGAATAAAAGTTACGCGCCAAGCACCTTTAATATCCTGTTGCAGGGGTAAGAAGTTTTTCCTCTCTGCGGCGGCGTTCGCTTCTGCGGCGGCGTCTGCTTCTGTGGCGGCGTCCGCTCCTGCGGCGGCGTTCGCTCCTGCGGCAGCGTTCGCTCCTGCGGCAGCGTTCGCTTCTGTGGCGGCGTCCGCTCCTGCGGCGGCGTCCGCTCCTGCGGCGGCGTCCGCTCCTGCGGCAGCGTCCGCTCCTGCGGCAACGCCCACTCCTGCGGCAACGTTCGCTCCTGCGGCAGCGTTCGCTCCTGCGGCAGCGTCCGCTCCTGTAGCAACGTTTACTTCCGCAGCAACGTTCACCCCAACAACATCATACAAAGGGAAAACAACAAACAAAGACTCGTTCTTCTTCAAAGATAATTCCACATTACCGTTCGTATCATATTTGGAAGCATCATAAATTTTACCTGTATAGCAATTCCAAATTTGCGGTTTGCGATTTTTAACGTTGAAATTAAATATCTTATTTTCAAAATTATCTTCCGTATTTCTGACAAAGAATATTTCCGCTTCAGGGAAAGAACGGTGCAGAACACTGTCGTTGCGGGAGATAAATACTCCCTGTTGCAAAAGCATTTGACAGCGTGTCAGGTAAGTGAAAAATGCCTTTGACGGCTCAATCCATGTTTGATTACGGCTGAAATGCGTTCCGTAATGCGCAAAAGCCCACCCGGGTTGATATTTATCAGGCAGCGGATTATGCGCCCATGAGTGCAGGAAAAGTTGATTTACTCCATAGTTAAAAGCCATATCGGCAGGGCGTTTAAGCATTGCAGGCGTTTCATTAAAAGTACAGGTTGCTTCCATTCCTGTAAACGCTTCGGCAGCAACAATACGCTTGTCGGCTGCTGCAGCAGCAGTTGCAAATCTGTCCCCGCCTGCAATTTCCCAACTGTGTACCCAAAACTCCGTTGTCGGCACATCGGCAATTGTTTCACCCTGTTCCATATCAAAAGGAGCGTCAATAATGCTACCGTAAGGTTCCCAGTAATATTTAAAGCCTGCGGCATTTATCATTTCCTTGCCGATACGGAAACAGTCAAGATATAAATGACTGATAACTTCGGCATAGTCTGCTGCAAAACGCTTTGTTTCTTCGTATTTTAATTCCGAAATATCTTTCAGATGAAAACTTGCATTATCAAAAATTTCCTCACCCCGTGCAAGTGCCAGAATAATTTGCCGCGCTGGGTCGTAACCTTTTATACGGATAAAGTCGGTGCGAAAATTTTTACTCCAGCTCTGCCCCCAACTCTCGTAACTGTCTGTCCAGATAATATTAAAAGTTGAGCCGATAAAATCATTAAAACGTTCCGTTAAAGGATTTAATACATTATTCCAGTGAAAAACCGTTAATTCTCTGCTCATTTTATCTACTTCAAACGCCGTATGTTCAACATCTTCGGGTGTAGGGTGCGAAAGTTGCATTGTGGGCAGATAGCCGAGCAGGTAAACTTTCCATTTGCCCGCAGGCACATTCCATTTCAGAACACCGTTTTTACAGTATTCCGAAATATCAATAACGTCATCTATCGTTAAAATATCCTTATGCGGAACGGCAAAAACAGCAATATTTTTAAACCATTCGGGCTTTATATTTTGTAGATTTTCCGCAGGATTTTGAAGTAATACGGTGCGTAATTCCCCGATATTACCGTCGTCGGTTTTCCCGGTATCACTGCCCATCGTACGCACTTGCTTTATCGTACGGTTTGTACTGTCGTCGGTTTTCCCGGTATCACTGCCCATCGTACGCACTTGCTTTATCGTACGGT
>JAIRNR010000061.1 GCA_031257915.1 Bacteroidales bacterium | reverse complement strand
GCTTCGGCTCGTTGTTTGTTTGGCAATTTTCATTTTTGTTTCACATTAAACTTCGGACGTTTGGAAATCTAAATCGGGGAAACACGGCGCAAAGGTATGGATTTTTTTTTAATTTGCAAGTGGTGGGTCAACGTATTATAAATTTGTAATCAACTTGAGTAAAAAATCAAAAAATCCGTAACTTCGTGTCATGTCGAAAAAAATCCCTTATGGAATTTCTAATTTTGAGAGTATAATGCTCGAAAATTATATTTATGTCGATAAAACCCCATTTGTAGAAATGTTGGAAAATGAACCGGCAAAATATACTTTCCTGATTCGTCCGCGTAAATTCGGCAAAAGTTTATTTTTGTCAATGCTTTGGAACTACTATGATATTGTTCAAAAAGATAATTTCGAGCAACTTTTCGGCAATCTCTATATTGGCAAACATCCTACAGGAAAACAAAATTCCATGTTTGTTTTGCATTTTAGTTTTGCCGGAATTGATACTTCAAATGAAAATGATTTTAAAACATCATTTAACCGTTCCATTGAGGCTAGTGTAAGAAATTTTTGCGCACACTATAAAACATATATCAATCCTGAAGAATATTCAAAATTAAATTTAAAGTTCATAGATGAATTAGGAACAATAGGCGTAAGCAGCGTAGATATTGCATTTGATATAGCGAAAAGAAGTGCCTGTAAAATATATATTATAATAGACGAATACGACCACTACGCCAATGATTTAATTGCTATTGGTAAACGTTTAAGCAACGAACAATACAAGAACGCAATATGGGCAAATGGCGTTGTGCGCGACTTTTACGAAACGTTGAAAGATGCAACCCAAACAATAATAGATAAAATTTTTATAACAGGAGTAACGCCTATTATGCTTGACGACATTACAAGCGGCTTTAACATTTCAAACAATATATCCATAAAAGAAAAATATAATGAAATACTCGGCTTTACAAAACAGGAAGTCAACTATATTATAGAACAGGCAGGCGTAAATAAAGACGATATAAACATAGATACAGAATATTTTTACGATGGTTATCTATTTCATCCCGACAGCAAAAACAAACTTTACAACTCGGCGATGATAAATTATTATTTAGGATGTGTTTTAGACGAGGGTAAAAACGTGCGCTATCTAATAGACGACAACCTGAAAACCGACTATGGACGAATAAGAAACTTATTAAACAAGCCATCGAATATAGATAAGTTAAACGAGGTAATCTTAAATGGGTATATAAATGCACAGTTAAATCCAAAATTTTCAATAGATTTTATTCACGATGAAAATAATTTTCCATCAATGCTTTATTTCCTGGGTTTGCTCACTCTTGGCAGAAATAAAGATGGTTACGAAACAATGCGCATTCCAAATTATTCCGTACAAACGATGTATTGGAATTTTATAGAACGAATTTTCAAAGACGAAGTGCGGGAAGCATTGTACGATTCGTCTGAAATAAACAAAGCACTTCATCTGTTAATACGTGAAAACGATCCGAACCCCTTTATGCAATATATTTGCGATGGATTTTTAAGCCGTTTATCAAATCGAGATTTCATAAAATTTGACGAAAAGGATTTAAAGATATTAATGCTCGGCATATTATTTCAAAGCAATTACTATTTTCCAATATCTGAAATGGAAAACGACGGTGGGTATAGCGACATCTATTTAAAGCGCGGCAACCGTTTTCCCAACACAGAATACGAATGGGTTTGGGAATTAAAATACATCAAGGAAAAAGACAAAGGCAATTCTGCACTGATAAAAAGTAAGAAAGAGGCGGCATTATCGCAAATAACCCGATACAAAGAATCCGTAATGTTTAAGGATAGAACGGACGTCAGGTATCTTACGGTTATCTTTCTTGGCAGCACGCAATTTGAAATTAGCGAAGTGAAGTAAGCAGATTTATCAAAATTCAAACCATTTATATCATTTTATTAAAGATAAAAAAATTATCTTTATAAGATTTCTATGAATACACAGGAACACACAGAAACACAAAGGAATACGCAAAAACACACAGGAATACAAAATACAAACAATAATATAATCAAAAAGTTATGAACACAGGCAACATTCAAAAATCCTACGAGATTGCCCGCGAACGTTACGCGGCAGTAGGCGTCAACACAGACGAAGCATTGGCAAAATTACAAAAGATTGCTATTTCCATTCATTGCTGGCAGGCAGACGATGTTAACGGATTTGAAAATCTCGGAAATCTGGGTGGAGGAGGAATACAGGCAACAGGAAACTACCCGGGTAAAGCACGCAATATAGGTGAAGTCCGCGCCGATATTGAAAAAGTATTAACACTCGTAGCAGGAAGCCACCGCCTTAATTTACACGAAATTTACGGCGATTTTCAGGGAAAAGCAGTGGACAGAGACGCTGTTGCTCCGGAACATTTTACTTCGTGGATAGAATGGGCAAAAGAAAAAGGGATAAAACTTGACTTCAACTCAACAAGTTTCGGACACCCCAAAAGCGGCGACCTGACGCTTGCCAACCCCGATAAGGCAATTCGTGATTTTTGGATAGAACATACCAAACGCTGCCGTTTGGTTTCGGAAGAGATGGGAAAGGCGCAAAACGACCCCTGCATTATGAATCTCTGGATACACGACGGATCAAAAGATATAACAGTAAATCGTCTTAAATACCGGCAGATTCTGGAACAGTCGCTCGACGAAATTTTTGCGACCGAATA
Source organism: Bacteroidales bacterium (assembly GCA_031257915.1). Taxonomy (GTDB): domain Bacteria; phylum Bacteroidota; class Bacteroidia; order Bacteroidales; family P3; genus JAIRNR01. The sequence continues at coordinate 17,705 of JAIRNR010000061.1, read as the reverse complement.
CAAAAACATGAAAGACTGCATTGAGGCAAAACTCTTTGGTATTGCACTTGAAAGTTATACTGTCGGTTCGTACGATTTCTATCTCGGCTACGGCGCAAAAAAACAGAAAATCGTAACACTCGACACAGGACATTTCCACCTTACGGAAAGCATCGCCGACAAAATTTCCTCACTGCTGCTTTTCACCCCCGAAATCATGCTGCACGTCAGCCGTCCGGTACGCTGGGACAGCGATCACGTTACCATCTTGAACGACGACACTGCTGATTTGGCAAAAGAAATCGTACGCGCCGACGCACTTGACAAAGTTCATATCGGCTTGGACTATTTCGACGCCTCAATCAACCGCATAGGCGCGTACGTAATAGGCATCCGTTCAACGCAAAAAGCCTTTTTACAAGGGCTTCTCGAACCAATCGATACCCTGCGCCGCTACGAAGAAAACGGACAATATTTTGAACGTTTAGCACTGCTTGAAGAAGCAAAAGGACTGCCCTGGAACGCCGTCTGGGACTACTTCTGCCTCAAAAACAACATACCGGTCGCAGAAGACTACATCACCGAAATTCAAAAATACGAAAAGGAAGTAACATCCAAAAGATAAAAAATAAAACATATATGGCACACAGAATTATTTTAAACCAGACATCATATCACGGCGCAGGTTCACGCACTGAAATAGCAACAGAAGTGAAACGCCGAGGATTTAAAAAAGCACTGTTTGTAACAGACAAAGACTTGATAAAATTCGGAGTCGTCGCAAAAATTGAGGACGTGCTTAAAACATCCGGCACATCTTACGAAATTTTCAGCGAATTTAAAGCAAACCCAACAGTAAAAAACGTGCAGGACGGTGTAGAAGCATTTAAAAAAGCAGATGCGGATTTTATTCTCGCACTTGGCGGCGGCTCGGCTATTGACACCGCAAAAGGTATAGGCATTATAACTGCCAACCCCGAATTTGCCGATGTAGTATCGCTCGAAGGAGTTGCCGACACACATCATCCGTCGGTACCCGTTATTGCACTGCCCACAACAGCAGGTACAGCAGCCGAAGTTACAATCAACTACGTTATCACAGACGAAAATAATAAGAAAAAAATGGTTTGTGTCGATCCTAACGACATCCCCATTGTTGCTATTGTCGATCCCGAACTTATGTACTCAATGCCAAAAGGCTTAACTGCCGCAACAGGCATGGACGCACTGACGCACGCGATTGAGTCGTACATTACCCCCGGCGCATGGGAAATGAGTGATATGTTTGAATACAGGGCGATGGAACTTATACATACGCATTTGAAAAATGCCGTTCAGATGCCCGATAACCGTACAGCCCGTGAGGGAATGGCATTAGCACAATACCTTGCAGGAATGGGATTTTCAAACGTTGGTTTGGGCATTGTTCATTCAATGGCTCATCCGCTCGGCGCGTTTTACGACACTCCGCATGGAGTTGCAAACGCACTGTTATTACCATACGTAATGGAATATAACGCCGAAAGCCCCGCAGCACCTAAATACCGCAGTATTGCGTGCGCAATGGGCGTTAAGGAAGTGGAAACAATCAGCGAAGCAGAAGCCGTAAAAGCCGCTATAGACGCTGTTAAACAGTTATCCTTAAGTATCGGCATTCCGCAAAAACTCGGTGAAATCGGCGTAAAAGAACAGGATATTCCTGCTCTTGCCGTTGCAGCTTTTAATGATGTTTGCACAGGCGGCAACCCTCGTCCGACTTCGGTTGCCGATATTGAAGCCCTTTATCGCAAGGCGTTTTAAGAACATGTAAATTGAAACGAACATGTAAATTAAAACAAGCATGCAAAATTTATGATGATCAACAAAATAAAACAATAATATGAAAGCACTTTTAGGACTTTTAATTATAGCCATCGGCAGTTTCGGACAATCAAGTTCATACGTGCCTATTAAAAAAGTAAAGTCGTGGGCATGGGAATCATTCTGGCTTACGCAGGGCATTTTTGCATGGCTTGTGTTTCCGTTTATGGGCGCACTTTTGGCAATACCCGAAGGAAGCAACCTGTTTGCACTTTGGACGGCAGGCGGCGCATTCTGGGCGGCGGACGGTGCATGGAAAGCCGTTATGTTCGGCGCACTTTGGGGCGTTGGCGGATTGACATTCGGGTTAAGTATGCGCTATCTCGGAGTAGCACTCGGACAGTCGCTTGCGCTGGGCACATGCTCAGCTTTCGGCACAATTATTCCCGCTCTGCTTAAAGGTGAAAATCTGTTTACCGGCAACGGACTTATACTGCTCACAGGCGTTTGTATTGCTATTGCAGGCATTGCCGTAATCGGTTACGCAGGTGCGCTAAAGTCAAAAAATATGAGCGAGGAAGAACGGAAAAAAGCAGTAAAGGATTTTGCGTTAAAAAAAGGCTTGCTTATCGCGCTTCTTGCAGGAGTAATGAGTGCATGCTTCGCACTCGGAATTGACAGTGGAGAAGCGGTAAAGCAGACAGCGCTCGACAGCGGAGTAAAACCGCTTTTTGCAGGACTTCCTGTAATTTTGCTTATAACTTTCGGCGGATTTTTAACTAATGCGGCATACTGTATTCAGCAAAATATCAAAAACAAAACAGGCAAAGACTATTTTTCCGTAAAAGGAAATATCTTTGCAAATAATTTACTTTTTTGCGCATTGGCAGGGCTGCTGTGGTATTCGCAATTTTTCGGATTAGAAGCAGGCAAAAGTTTCCTGACCGACAGTCCCATACTGCTTGCATTCTCATGGACAATACTGATGTCGCTTAATGTAATTTTCAGCAATGTGTGGGGCATTATCCTCAAAGAATGGCGCGGTGCAGGCGGCAAAACAATATTAGTTTTGATACTTGGTCTGATTATTCTGGTATTCTCTATTGCATTTCCACAATTACTGAGATGATATAATATTTGAAATTATGAAATCAATTTTAGAAAATCGTCCGGAACTTGAAAAAATAATTCGGGAAATAGCCGAAGTAGCAGGTTACCTGTGGCAAAAGGGTTGGGCGGAGCGTAACGGCGGCAATATTACCGTTAACATTACAGATATTGTTGATGATGAAATCCGTACTCTGAAAGCAATAGAAAATCCTGTTCCTGCGGGACGTACAATGCCTCACCTGAAAGGATGTTATTTTTTCTGCAAGGGAACTAACCGCCGAATGAGAGATCTCGCCCGCTATCCAATGCAAAACGGCTCTATTGTACGCATTACAGACGACTGTCAGGCATACGAAATTATTGCCGACGAGCCTGTAAAGCCCACTTCGGAAATCGCCTCGCATCTGTCCATACATAATCATCTTATCAAAAAAGGATCTGATTATAAAGCGGTCGTACACACTCACCCGATTGACCTGATTGCAATGAGTCATAACTCCGCATTTTTGGAAAAGGACAAATTGACTTATCTGTTATGGAGTATGATACCCGAAACACGTGCTTTCTGTCCGCGGGGGCTTGGCATTATTCCCTATCAATTGCCGAGTTCGTTCGATTTGGCAGATGCAACATTGAAAGAGTTGGACGCCTACGACGTAGTAATGTGGGAAAAGCATGGCGTTCTGTCGGTCGCTCAAAATGTAATGGAAGCATTTGATCAGATAGACGTACTGTCAAAGTCCGCACAAATCTACCTTACCGCTAAATCAATGGGCTTCGAGCCGAAAGGGTTAAGCACAGAGCAGATGAACGAACTGCGCGACGCTTTCGGATTAGCTAAATAGGATAATGTAAAATTTATAATGATATGAAAAAAATCCTGCTGTTAATTTTTGCAACATTATTAAACATATTCGGCATTTCGGCGCAAAAGCCCAATACGGAATGGTTTGAAGATGCCCGCTTTGGTATGTTTATTCACTTCGGACCATATTCGGTTCTGGGTGCGGGCGAATGGAATATGGACACGTGGCCCATAACAAAAAGCGAATACGCTCCTTTGCAGCAAATTTTTAATCCTCAGGCGTTCGATCCCGCAGCGTGGGTAAAGACGGCAAAAGACGGCGGAATGAAATACATTGTTGTTACAAGCCGCCACCATGACGGTTTCAGTATGTGGGATACAAAGCAGTCGGAATGGAAAATTACAAATACGCCCTACGGCAAGGATATTTTAAAACAGCTTGCCGACGAATGTAAAAAACAGGATATAAAACTTGGCTTCTACTATTCTCTATTAGATTGGAACAGAGATGATTACCAATGGACAACAGGGCGCACAGGACATAAAGCAGGGCGCGACAGCACAAAAATAAACTGGGATTCTTATATATCTTTCATGAAAACGCAACTTACCGAACTGCTGATAAATTATGGAGATGTGGCGATTATCTGGTTCGACGGACACTGGGATCAAACAGAGGAGGATAACCGTACTTCGTACGCCACAAAAGCCGATTGGCATTACGACGAAATTTACGGATTGATTCATACATTGCAGCCGAACTGTCTTGTGGCAAACAACCATCACCTGCCTCCAATCAAGGGTGAGGACTATCAGGTATTTGAACGCGATGTGCCGGGAACAAACGAATCGGGTTTAAGCGGACAGGAAATTTCACGCCTGCCGCTCGAAACATGCAATACAATGAATAAATCGTGGGGGTGGTATATTACGGACGATGACTGGAAATCGCCTGCCGAAATTATCCGGTTATTAGTAAAAACAGCGGCAACAGGTGCAAATCTGCTTATGAATGTAGGACCAATGCCGAACGGTGTAATCCCGCCCGAATGTGTAACGCGTTTAAAAACGGTCGGGCAATGGTTGGAAAAATACGGACAAAGCATTTATGCAACGAAGCAAGGCGTCGTAACACCGCAATCGTGGGGTGTCTCCACTCAAAAAGGCAATACGGTGTATATTCATATTTTGGATGTAAATACGAAAGAATTAAACATTAAAATTCCGAATATCAAATCGGCAAAATTTCTAAATCTGCCTGACAAACTCGTCTGGAAAAAAGATAAGAAAAGTGGAAATGTACATTTTGCATTACCTGAAAAATTAGACGAAATCAATACTGTTATTGAATGTAAGATTTAGGCTTATCTGCCCTTTTAACCCAAAATCCGAAAAGCACAATAACAACAAAGCACAGTAAAGGCAGGAAAAACGAAAGTCTTACCGATGAAAGTGTTTCTCCAAACCAGTGGGCATTATCAATTATTTTGCCCTGCAAATAAGGCATTATGCTTCCGCCTCCAATAGCAAGAATAAGTCCTGATGACGCTAATTTTGCTTCGTCGCCCATATCTTTAAGTGCTATGCCGTAAATTGTAGGAAACATCAACGACATACAAGCTGAAATAAGTACTAAACAGTATAATCCCCAATATGCACCATACTGTCCATCAACATATTGAGCATTGGGCAGAAATATTGCTCCGAGTGTAAGAATGGCCCCGCTAATACCGAGAATTGTAAGTAATGCACTCGGTTTAAAAAATTTAAGCAGAAAAGTACAGATAAACCTGCTTACAACAAACATAGCCATTGCCGCTATATTAAACTTCTGCGCTACGGACTTTGGCATTCCGAGTTCCGAACCGGCATACTGAATAATAAAAGTCCATACCATTATTTGCACACCGACGTAAAACACCTGCGTTACAACAGCCCGCAAATAGCGTTTGTTTTTAAAAAGAAGCCCAAACGTTTCTCCAAGAGAAAGCGATTTATCTCCGTTTGCGGCTATTTTGGGTAGTCTTGCAAAAAGAAACAGAAGAAAAAAAGCAATAACAACTATTCCAAGAATAAGATACGGACCGCTTATAATATCCAAATCGGCTTTTCTGATTTCAACAAGCGATTGAACATCAACCTGCTGTAATGCCGCGCGAACTTCTTCTGCAAATGGTTTTGTTGTGTCTATTGCCGCTGCTGCCTCTGCATTCTTATTCTCAAGCACCGACAAAGCATTATAGTCATTGGCTTCAATTTTTGTCAAAATAACTTGACTTGCAACAAACATCCCCATAATAGATCCCAACGGATTAAACGCCTGGGCAAGATTAAGCCGGCGAGTTGCATTTTCCTTATCGCCAAGAGCAAGAATATACGGATTTGAAGTTGTTTCCAAAAACGACAATCCGCAAGTCATTACAAAATAGGCAACAAGAAAAGCCCCAAATGACAGGGCATTTCCTGCAGGTATAAATAACAAACAACCAATAGCATACAAGGCAAGTCCAATCAAAATTCCATTTTTGTAATTAAACCGCCGGATAAAAAGAGCGGCAGGAATAGCCATAATACAATAGCCGCCGTAAAAAGCCATCTGCACAAGCGCACTTTCGGCATTATCAATAAGCAGAATATTCTTAAACGCTGCCACCATAGGGTTTGTAATATCGTTAGCAAAACCCCATAATGCAAATAATGAAGTAATAAGAATAAACGGCAAAAGAATATTTTTCATAAAATTCATTTACTTCTTATAAAGCGCACCATAAGCGCGGCAGGCGCGATAGTCCGCTCCCTCTTTGTCCATTCCGAATGCGCTCCAAACCGCAGGACGATATATGCGGTCTTCCGGCAGATTGTGCATACATACGGGAATCCGCAGAATTGAGCATAACGTAATAAGTTCCGCACCAATATGTCCGCAATTGATTGAGCCATGATTTGCGCCCCAATTATTCATTACGGAATAAACATCTTTAAAGGCATCTTTATTCTTATCCAAACGAGGCACAAACCACGTTGTAGGCCACCCTTTGTCGGTGCGTTCGTCAATAATTTTAAATGCATCCTCATCTATAGATGCGGTCCACCCTTCGGCAAGTTGCAGTACCGGTCCCAGTCCTTTAACAATATTAAGCCGCACCATTGTACAGGGCATTCCTCCACGTGTAAGAAATTTTGACGAATAGCCGCCGCCGCGAAAATATTCGCGATTGGCAGGCATCCACGTTGTTGCATCAAGACATGCCTGTGCCTCTTTTTCCGTAATTTCCCAAAACGGTTTCATTGTCGGATTGCCATTGACATCGTTCTGATAACCGCTGCCGTCAAGCGATGCGGCACCTGAATTGATAAGATGAATCATTCCATTCTCAATAAGTCCTGCGGGCTTTTTACCGGTAACTCTTTCTATCGCTTCGGGACTCCAGTATGTACGCACGTCTGCAAAAATAGAGGGTGTATTTGTAAGCAGATTGCCGAAAAGCATTGCAACTCCGTTTAGAGAATCGTTTTCGGTAGCAAGTACAAACGGAGCGCGAATACCGTTCCAGTCAAAAGACGAGTTAAGAATTGCTTCCGTGAAGTCGCCATTGGGATAAAAATCGGTCCACTGCCGCTGTCCCTGAAAACCTCCGGCAATGGCATTATGTCCAAGTGCTTCTTCACCAAAACCCATTTCTTTAAGTTTCGGATTACCTATAAGCAAATCGCGGACAATAAGCGTCATTTTAACGATAAATTCCCAGTCTTCCTCACTCTGTTGCGGCGAGCGTACCAAATCCTTACGGTTAATGGTATCCTCACCTTGCCGACAGTTTTTCTTCGTCCATGCAAGTGCTTTTTCGTATTCATTCTTATCGTAAATACCTTCTGTCATTCTACGGATAATTTCAACCTCATCTATCCCCTCACAGCGCATTCCGAGATAATCTTCAAAGAAGTCGGTATTGACAATTGATCCTGCTATACCCATACAAACCGCACCAATAGAGAGGTACGATTTGCCCTTCATTATTGCGGCTGCCATTGCAGCACGAGAGAAAAGCAGCAATTTTTCCTTTACGTCATCAGGTATTTCGGTATCTGCGGCATCTTTTACGTCGTGTCCGTAAATCCCAAATGCGGGTAATCCTTTCTGCGCATGGGCGGCGAGTACGGCTGCAAGATATACGGCACCCGGACGCTCCGTGCCGTTAAATCCATACACTGCCTTAACAGTATGCGAATCCATATCCATTGTTTCGCTGCCATAGCACCAACAGGGAGTTACGGTAATTGTAACGCCGACATTTTCACGCGCAAATTTCGCTGCACATGCAGCACTTTCAGCCACACGCCCAATAGTAGAATCGGCTATTACGCACTCAAACGGCGTGCCGTCAGGATATTTTAATACCGATGAAATCAGTTTGGCTACGCTTTTTGCCATATTCATCGTTTGTTCTTCGAGCGATTCGCGCACCCCGCCCATTCTGCCGTCTATTGCGGGACGAATGCCTATTTTGGGCATATTACCCTGATAACGTTGTGTTTCCATAGTTTAGAGTTGTAATCGCAAATATACGTAAATTCAGGACAAATACGTTAAACTTGGTCGTCATTGCAGGCTTGATTCACAATATCATTTTATATCAAGGCATTCGCTTTAATAATTTTTAACTTTTTTATGATTTATTAACGTTTATTCTGTTTAACTTTGTATATATTTGCAGCATAAACTTAAAGATAAAAGACAATGCAGGAATTGAACCCAATGCAAAACAACAGGCAACCATTAAATTTTGAAACCGTTTGGCGTATGTTTCAGGAAACCGACCGCAAATTTCAGGAAACCGACCGCAAATTTCAAGAAACCGACCGCAAATTTCAGGAAACAAGAGAGCAGATGATGAAGGATACCGACTATGAAATTAAAGAATCGGGCAGGCAGATTAAAGAAAATCTCGACCGTATAATCAGGGAAAACGCCAAAGGGATGGAAGAATTGCGGAAAACAGTAGGCAGAGTAACAAACACACTTGGCGATGTAGTGGAGGGCTTTATGAGTTCCGACATACATCTTCTGTTCAAAAAATACGGCTACAGTTTTAACATAACAAGTCAGAACAAAGTTTTCAGAGATAAGGACAACAGATTTCTTGCTGAAGTAGATGCTTTTCTTGAAAATGGCGATTATGTAATGCTTGTAGAGATAAAGTCAAGACTTCGTTCCGAAGACATAACTGAGCAGATAGAACGGTTGCAAACGATAAGAGAGATATTTGATAAACGCGGCGACAAAAGGAAACTTCTCGGCTCAATAGCAAGTCCCAAAATTAATGAGTCGCAACTCGCGACAATACGTAAAAGGGGGCTTTATGCAATAATTCCGTATGAGAACGATGTAAAGGTATATCCTGAGGAAGCCGATTTCAAAGCTAAAGAGTGGTAGGAGTGGTATTCGTCCCCATCACAAAGAAAAATCACAAATTCAAAAATGCAGTCAAGGGGCTGCTTGCGGCGGCATTCTCACTTACAGCAGGAATACCCGCTTCATAAGCACGGCGGCCAGCCTCAACAGCGAGTTTAAACGCAATAGCCATCTCCACAGGGTCAGCAGCAATGGCTATGGCAGTATTTACAAGTACGGAGTCGGCACCCATTTCCATAGCAGCGGCGGCATGAGACGGTGCGCCAAGTCCCGCATCAATAACAACAGGAACGTTGCTCTGTTCGATAATTATTTTCAGCATTTCCCTGTTCGTAATACCCTTGTTTGTGCCTATGGGCGCGGCAAGCGGCATTACAGACACAGCACCGGCCTGTTCAACAAGTTTGCAAAGTACGGGATCTGCCTGCATATACGGCATAACCTTAAAACCCTTTTGCGCAAGCATCTCAACTGCTTTAAGAGTCTCAACAGGATCGGGCAGGAGATAGCGGGGATCCGGATGTATTTCTAACTTCACCCAGTCTGTGCCGAGTGCTTCACGAGCGAGTTCTGCTGCAAATACTGCTTCTTTGGCTGTACGTGCGCCCGAAGTGTTGGGCAAAAAAGTGATATTCGGCATACGGATATGTGCAAGCATATCATCGTTTTTATCACCCGAATTTACACGTCTGAGAGATGCCGTAACCATTTCCGTGCCGCTTGCAATAATTGCCTGCTGCATTATTTCGTTGTTTGGAAATTTTCCGGTGCCGATAAAAAGACGTGAGGTAAATTCCCTGTTTGCTATAATCAGTTTTTGCATGATGATTTAATGTTGTATAATCGGCGTTTTCGCAGATAATAATGTTACCACGCTTCATGCAAAGTTACGTAATACTTACAATTTTTGCAGCGGCTTCAACAGGGTTTTCAGCTTGCAGGATAAGTGAACTCACCGCAACACCATAAACGCCTGTTTCAAAAATAAGTTTAATATCTCCCATACGGATACCGCCTATAGCATAAATCGGAATGTTGATATTATTTAATCGGCATTGATTCACAATATGTATATATCCGTTAAGTCCAAGCAGAGAACTTAAATTTTCTTTAGTTTCGGTAAAGCGGAATGGACCGACACCAACATAATTCGCACCCTGTTCGGCATGTTGTTTAATATGTTCAAAAGTATTTGCAGTACCGCCGATAATTTTGTCTGCGCCGAAAAGTAAACGCGCTTCAGCTACTGTTGTATCCTGCAAGCCGACATGCAATCCGTCAGCGTTTACGGCAAGTGACGGATGGTCATTAACCGTCAGCAGTGCGCCGTATCGTTTGCACAGTGTTGTTATGGCGGATATTTCTGCCTGTTGTTCCTGTTCGGTTACAGGTAGTTTATGACGATATTGCACCCATTTTATACCACCCTTTAACGCAAGTTCTGCCGATTGAATATAGTTGTACTTTTCAGTAGCGTGAGTAATAAATATTACTTTCGGCAGGGTATCGGCGGAAACGCACTCGGCGGCATTTGCAGCGTTACTAAGGGCAGCATAGTCGTCAATCAGATGATTGAGATTTTTACTTTCGGTGTAGCGTTTCCACAATGAGCCGATAACGGCGGCACCGCCGAAGCCAAGGTCGCGCACCTGTGCTATATTCTGCGGTGTAATGCCGCCGAGTGCAATAATACGCCTTTTGCCGGCTGCGGGTATCATTTCCATTTGAGTGGTAAGTTCCTGCATCGTAAAACCGCTTTTGTAGCCTGCTTTTGAAACACTGTCGAAAATCGGGGACAGGAAAACGTCTGCAGGCATTAAAGTAGAAACTGTGGAAACTGTTGCAGTGCGGGCAGGTGTGGTTGATGAAGATACGATGCCGGCAGTGCAGTTAGCAATTTGGGCAAATGAATGACATGAAACCGAAAGCAAGCCGCCGTATCCTTTGGGTGGTAAAGGATTGCGGGTGTTTAAATGCAATCCGCCAACGGCAAATTCGTCAGCAAGAACAAAATGGTCATGCAACCGCAGACAGCGGTGGAGATGGGCGGGTATCTGTGCGAGCCATTGCCGCATTTGTTGCAATGTAAAGTTTGGTTTTCGCACGTGCAACCGTTCCACGCCGCACCGCTCCAAAAGCATAATAACAGCGGAGTGTTCGTCCGAAACAGATGTGTCGGTAGTTATGGGTATTACTGTCATATTAATCTTTTTACACTAATAACTTACAGTCGGAAGTTACGCCTGTATTGGTGTCAAATTTTTACTGATTTCTCACGTGTTTACAGCATTTCAGCGGGCTTGGCACACTGTTCGGTCAAATCTTTAATAATCTCTCAAATGTTTACAGCATTTCAGCGGGCTTGGCACACTGTTCAGTCAAATCTTCACTGATTCCTCACATACTTACAGCAAACAAAAGCGAGTGGAAAACAGTATGCCGAACTTTTATTAAGTCCTAACGTGCTTATACCTGAAGAATACTGCAAACAGTACGGTAATAACAAGCGCATATACGGAAAAAGCAAACCATATATTTTGCCACTGTAAAGTATTATCTGCAAGGGTGAACCATCGTGCTATAACCCATCCGGCAATAAGGTTGCCCATAACGGCACCGATACCATTTGTCATAAGCATAAAAACACCCTGTGCGGAAGATTGAATTTTTGAATCGGTATTTTGCTCTACGAACAGTGCACCGGAAATATTGAAAAAGTCAAATGCCATGCCGTAAACAATGCAGGATAAAATAACAAGTCCGAAACCAAACATTGAATTTTCACTTATTCCGAACAGACCGAATCTCAGCACCCATGCAAACATACTTATAAGCATTACTTTCTTTATTCCGAATCTTTTTAAAAAGAAAGGTATCGCAAGAATAAAAAGTGTTTCGGATATTTGGGATATTGACAAAATTATTGTTGAAAATTTATTTATAAGCCCTCCTTGCGGAAAAACGTTGCCATCTTGTAAAAAACTGTCACCGTAAGCATTTGTGAGTTGCAACGCACCGCCGAGCAGCAAACTGAAAATAAAAAATATCGCCATTTTCTTTTGCTTAAAAAGTACAAATGCCCTTAATCCGAGCCTGTCTATTAAAGATGTATTTTTAGCGGAAATACTTTCTTTTTTGTTTATTGAGGGTAATGTTACAAAAGAAAAAAGTGCTAAACAAATTGCGCCGATTGCGGCTATATAAAACGAATAGGATATGCTTGGATTTTCAAATATCAACCCCTTTTTTGTAACAAAATTTGTGAGCCACATAGCGGCAATAAAGCCAATAGTGCCAAATACTCTTATAGGAGGAAAATCCTGTGATGGTATTTTGCCATCCATTTTAAGCACTTCAAAGCCGATAGAATTATTTAATGCTAATGTCGGCATGTAGAAACACATTGCCATCAATAAAATCCAAAAAAATGCCGCAGCAGTAGAAATAAACGGCAAGAAACACATAGTTGCACCAAACAGTAAATGCGAAATAGCATAAACATACTTTGCATTCCATTTATCTGCCAAAATACCAAATAAAGTAGGCATAATTAGCGAAGCAAACCCCATAGTGGAAAAAACAAGTCCAAATTCGGAGCCGCTCCAGCCTTTTTCACCGAAGCCATACGAGCCGAGGGTCATCATCCACGCACCCCACACAAAGAACTGTAAAAAGTTCATGACGATAAGGAAAAATTTTCTGTTTTGTTTCATATATTTATCATATTTTTAATTATTGACATCGTAAAATTATACTTATCTTGTTGTTTTTATGATTTATAACTCTAAAATTTAGAAACTGATTATTTTGCGTAAAGGTATTGATTTTTTTTCAGAGTGTGGGGATTAAGTTTATCTATGAATGTTTTTGACTTTTCACTAAATTTGCATCATGAAACAATATGTAACAGTCCTGCTTTGCTGCGCATCATTACTTTTTCCGGATGCTTTAAATGCGCAATCAACACTTGATAAAAATCTCACCAAAATAATTTCACAAATTGCCCGCAAAACGGCAAAAAAAATAGTAGAAGAAAAAGGTGCGGACAGTGTGCTTGCATATTCAGGGTGTCTGCATGTGGCGGCGTTGTGGAATCCCAAAATAGACGGTGATGAATCTGTTTATGAAAAATTTTGTGTTGATAATTTTGTAGTTGATACTGCTATACGGCTGTCTTTATGCAATGCAGTATCGGAGTATTCCCGTTCTATTTTCGGTCATCAAAGAATGATGGAGTACGAACTCGCAACAATGCGTGATAAAGGCGGAAGGAGACAAAACTGGTTCGACAACGCGTATGCGCAATATAACCCCATACGCTATTACGCTGATAATTTCTATGAAAGCAAACTTGCTTTTGCAATTGCGTTAAATTTTCCTTACGTTAATCGGACAGACAAAGAAAAAGCGAAGAATAATTATCAGCAGTGGAAATATTATCGTTTGGGTGATATGTTTGTCTCGCGTCAGCCGCACGAAATCGGCGAAGATGTTATCGACGCAGAATACGCGATGAGACAATATGTATTGGAAAACGGATTCCAAAAGCCGGACAGATTTAATTACTTGCTTGCATTTATGCAGGCGCAGATGAAGCCCGACAGTTATTTGAAAAATAATTTTCTTGTCAGAACTCTTGACAGGAGATATGAAATATCTGTTGATGATATAAAAAATATGATTGGCGATTTTTTAAAAAGCGAGGAGATAAAACAAACATGTAAATTGCTGAAAAATGAACTTGGCAGAAATTTAACTGAGGAAGATATTTATACGGAAGAAGATGATGAGATAAAATACCAGTACAAAAGTGTCGCCGCTTTTACGCTTGATATGCCGCGTATCTTGGAAAATGCAGGGTTTTTCGAAGCGGATATACAAACTATGTTGCAAAACATAAAAATAGAATCAACTACAAATATGGGAACTTATTACAGCGATATTCTTAAAAACGGTAAAGGATATTTGCTTGTGAATATAGACGATACCGGTGTTTCACCTGCTTCATTCCGCAAAGCAATCTATGATTTCGGAGCACTTGTTTCGGTTATGATTGCAAATAAAACACTTTTTGAAAACGATTTCAATGTAAGGCGCGGCGGTTATTTTATGGATGATGTTCCGAATGAATATTTTGCGGGTGGTCTTGGTATTTATATTCTTGAAAAAAACAACAGCCTATCTGATTTACGCTATTTAAACATGATGCTAAAAGCAGGAATGGCACTTACGGAAATTTACATTTGGGAGGCATGGTACGGTAATACTTCAATGACTGCTTCCGTTTTGAAAGACGAAGTACAAAGAATTGCAAAGGAAGTATGGAATAAATATTTTTACGGATATTTCGGTTCAAAAGATAATCCTTTATTTGCGTCAAATGATGCAATGTTGATGTATCCGCTTATGCTTCCGGCTGCGGTAACAGGGAATATAACGGAAATGCGTGTCAGGGATGTTATTTTAAATGCCTCCGCTAAAGCTTCTAACGATGACACCGATTTAAGTGAATTTTTTAAAAAGTTGTGTGATATTTACAGCATGGGAAAATTAACGCCTGCGTTGTGGTTTAAGTTATGCAAATAATAGAAGTCGTAACCAAGCTGCAGAAAGCAACATTTCATCGTGTTCAGCGTGAACTTTACCGCGGCGATAAAGATTTTGTCGCACCTCTTGAGGTGATTATTGAAAATATTTTTACACCTTCCCGCAACGAATTTTTTTCACATGGAGAAGCGGTAAGATTTCTACTGTTAGATGATAATGGTGCCGCAACAGGGCGCGTTGCCGCATTTATAAATAGCAACAAGGCATACACGTACCGACAGCCGACAGGCGGAATGGGCTTTTTTGAATGTGTGAATGATATGAACGCGGCATTTATGCTTTTTGATGCATGTAAAAAATGGCTGTCGGAGCGCGGAATGCAGGCAATGGACGGACCCATAAATTTCGGTGAGAATGATAATTACTGGGGACTTTTAGTAGAGGGTTTCGGACAGAAGCCGCCTTTCGGCATGCCTTATAATCCGCCGTATTATAAAGAATTTTTTGAAAAATACGGTTTTAAAATGTATTTTGAGCAGGTAACAAACTTACTGCTCTTAAATAAAACACCTTTTTTGCCTGAAAGGATTTATCGTATCGCGCAATGGACTTTATCAAAGCAGGGATTTGAATATAAACATTTCAATTACGCCGATGTTACCAAATTTTTGCATGACCTTAAAACCGTTTACGACAAGGCGTGGCGATTTCACGAAAATTTCACTCCGATTGACGTGCGCACTCTTGAAAAAGAATTGCACGAAGCCCGCAGTATTATAGATCCGGAAATGATTTGGTTTGCTTATCATAATGGTAATCCCATAGCATTTTTCATAATGTTTCCCGATGCGGGCTACATCTTCAAACACTTTAACGGTAAACTCTCTCTATGGAATAAGTTGCGCTTTTTATTTATGAAACGCATGCACTATATGAAACGTGCCCGCATTACAATTATGGGAGTAATTCCCGAATATCAGCGGTACGGTGTTGAGAGTGCGATATTTGTCAAACTTGAACAGGTGATGAAAAAACGTCCGTGGATAGAGGCAATAGAACTGTCGTGGGTCGGTGATTTTAATCCGAAAATGCGTGCAATTCATGAGGGCGTGGGAGCCGATTTTTACCAACGCCATTATACGTATCGTTGTTTGTTTGACAGCAATGCAGAGTTTGAGCGTTATACGGAAATACCTGTTGATACTAAGTTTCGGCAGGTTATTTCACCGATATAAAAAGAAGACGGAGCTAATGCCCCGCCGCCTTGAATGTTTTCACAACGGAATAATCCTTATTGTGAATCGCTAAAAATGTATTTGTGCAAAGATATTGTTTTTTTTAGTTAATTGCAAATTTATTTTGATCGAGTTATAGGGATAATTTTTATAACTTTACAGAACATTATTTTTTTAATTAAATAAATTGATCATTTATGAAAAAAGTTGTCGGATTGGATTTAGGAACGAACAGCATCGGCTGGGCATTGGTGAACGAAGCCACCGAAGAGAATGAGAAATCGTCAATCGTTAAACTTGGCGTGAGGGTTAATCCCCTGACTGTCGATGAACAGCAAAATTTTGAAAAAGGCAAGGCAATCACAACCAATGCCGATCGCACGCTCAAACGCAGTATGCGAAGAAATCTTCAGCGTTATAAACTTCGCCGTGCAAACCTGATTGAAATCTTGAAAATGCACGGTTTTATTACCGATGAAACAATTTTGTCGGAAAACGGCAACCATACCACTTTTGAAACCTGTCGTCTGCGGGCAAAAGCGGCAACTGACAAAATTTCGTTGGAAGAGTTTGCCCGTGTGTTGTTGATGATTAACAAAAAACGCGGTTACAAGAGTTCTCGCAAAGCAAAAGGCACGGAAGACGGCACGCTGATTGACGGAATGGAAGTTGCAAAAAAACTTTACAAGGATAATCTTACGCCCGGACAATATTGTTTGGGACTTTTACAGGCAGGCAAAAAATATTTACCTGATTTCTACCGTTCCGATTTGCAAGCGGAGTTTGATAAAGTATGTAACTTTCAAAAACAGTTTTATCCGTTTTTGACCAATGAGTTGAAAAAAAAATTGCGGGGCAAAAACGAAAAAGCAACTTGGGTTATCTGCGCTCCATCAAAAAATGTAGAGAAAAAGAATGAGGCGTTTGTTTGGAAATGGACTGAAACGGAAAAAGTTTTGAACGAAAACGGTTATTCTTATGGTAATGTTGAAAAAGAAAAAACGCTTGTGGGCAGAAAACGAGAAGGGAATACCGCCGAACAAAAAGTTGAAAACTTTGTTTGGCGAACAAAAGCACTTTCCGAAAAAATGCACCCTGAAGAGTTGATTGTGGTGTTGCAAAAAATCAATGGACAAATCAACGGTTCAAGCGGCTATCTCGGCGCGATTTCCGACCGCAGCAAAGAATTGTATTTCAACAAACAAACCGTCGGACAATATCAAATGGCAATTTTGGCAGACAATCCCAATGCAAGTTTGCGCAATATGGTGTTTTACCGTCAGGATTATTTAGACGAGTTTAATGCGCTTTGGGAAACGCAAAAACAATTTCACCTCGAACTTACCGATGAATTGAAAACCGAAATCCGCGATGTGATTATTTTCTATCAACGCCGCCTGAAATCACAGAAAGGTTTGATTAGTTTTTGCGAATTTGAGAGCAGACAGATTGAGGTAGAAATTGACGGTAAAAAGAAAACCAAAACGGTTGGCAGTCGCGTTATTCCGCGAAGTTCACCGCTGTTTCAAGAGTTTAAGATTTGGCAACGGTTGAATGATATTGAAGTTTTTCCTGCGAATGAGAAAAATAAAAAGCAGAAGCCAAATGCAAGAAGATTAGAACAAGACGAAAAAGAATTATTGTTTGCGGAATTGTCAATACGAGAAAAATTATCAAAAAATCAAATTCTTACATTGTTGGATTTGCAGGAATTTGATATGAATTTCAATGACATTGACGGAAATAAAACGCAATACGAATTATTTAAGGCATACAAGAGTATCATTGAATTGTCGGAAAATGAAATAAAAGGATT
>JAIRNR010000053.1 GCA_031257915.1 Bacteroidales bacterium | reverse complement strand
TCTACTGCGGCTATCAGGTTTGCTGCTGTGGCTGCAGGGTAGTGATCACCTGGTTCTACTGTTCCCCAAGTGGTCGTTATGCCTACGAAGTAGTTTTTTGCTGTTGCCGGTGTTGTTAGAGCGGCTGTTAGTGCTGCTGTTGCTATTAGTGTAGCGAGCAGGGTTTTTGTTTGTTTTTTCATTTTATTTTTGTTTTTTTGTTTTTTTTTGTCCGACGTTTTTTTTGCGTCGGCTGTTGTTAATTGGGGGGTTGCGGGTCGTATCCCGCAACGACGGGGCTTTGTCCGTAATGGTGGGCGTTGTTGTTTGACGCTTTTTTTTGCGTCGGTTGCTGGTTTGCGGGTCGTAGCCCGCAACGACGGGGCGTTGTCCGTAATGGTGGGCGTTGTTGTCCGACGTTTTTTTTGCGTCGGTTGCTGGGTTGCGGGTCGTAGCCCGCAATGACGCGCATTGCCCGCAACGACGGGGCTTTGTCCGTAATGGTGGGCGTTGTTGTCCGACGTTTTTTTTTCGTCGGCTGTTGTTTGCGGGTCGTAGCCCGCAATGACGCGCGTAGCCCGCAACGACGGGGCTTTGTCCGTAATGGTGGGCGTTGTTGTCCGACGTTTTTTCTTGCTGCTGCTGTTGTTTGCGGGTCGTAGCCCGCAATGACGCGCAATGCCCGCAATGGTGGGTTGTTGTCCGTAATGGTGGGTGGAGGTTGTCCGACGTTTTTTTTGCGTCGGCTGTTGTTTGCGGGTCGTAGCCCGCAATGACGCGCATTGCCCGCAACGACGGGGCATTGCCCGCAATGACGCGCATTGCCCGCAACGACGGGGCTTTGTCCGTAATGACGTGCGTAGCCCGCAACGATGAGGCTTTAGCCCATCTTTACGACGTAATACGTTTGTACACGTAAGTTGTTTAAAATCAGATTGTTGGGGGGGGGGGGGGTAAAAGA
Source organism: Bacteroidales bacterium (assembly GCA_031257915.1). Classification (GTDB taxonomy): domain Bacteria; phylum Bacteroidota; class Bacteroidia; order Bacteroidales; family P3; genus JAIRNR01. The sequence continues at coordinate 11,903 of JAIRNR010000053.1, read as the reverse complement.
TTGATAGTTAGCACTTTATGCGATTTTGACGCACTGTGCGAACCGTTAATTTTTTGTTTGATATGTAAAAATGAAAATATCACTGTCTGTGCTTATCTTAAATCGTGAAAGTCTGCAAATTTATGAATTATTTTACAAAAATTCGGAAAATCATAATTATTTACAGGGTCAATGCAGGGTCAACGCATTAAAATTTTAATTCCCTTATTTATAGATGTTTATAAATCTGATTTTTGCCGAATTATGAAATATTTCTATGTGTAACCTGCTGATTAACACTATTGTATAATTTTTAATGCGTTGACCCAGATATAACCAACAAAAATTTCCGTCTTGTCAGTGAAAATTCGTATATTTGTGTAAACATTTGTGTAAACAATAGAATAGATACCCATGCACATAAAATCCGTCCTGTTATCATGTTTGCTCCTTGTGCAAGGTTTGCTGTCTGCGCAGCACAATAACGAAAAGACCGATAAGTCGTTTGATGCGGGAAGTACAATTATAGAGCATGTTCTTGATGCGCACGAATGGCATATTGCAACGATTGGACATCACCATATCACAGTTCCGCTTCCGATAATTCTTTTTCATGAAGGACATCTTTATTGTTTCAGTTCCTCGCGTTTGGCGCATGGAGAAGTTTATAAACCCGACGGACTTGCAGCAGGATGGTTTCGCTTGCAAAACGAGGCACCGCACAAGGGCAGAATAGTTGTCGTATCCGTCGGTGAAAACGGCGAAAGTGAAATTTTGCCGAAATTACCGCTTGATTTTTCAATTACAAAAAATGTTTTGGGACTTTTTATAGCGGCTGCATTATTATTTTTGATTTTTATGCTTGTCGCACGTAACTATAAAAAGCACGGCATAAATGCACCGAAAGGCGTTGCGGCACTAATAGAACCGATATATCTTTTTATTCGCAACGATGTTATTTACAGTAATATGGGCAAAAAATACGGCGACAGATATATGCCATACCTGATGACGCTTTTCTTTTTTATTCTCATAAATAATGTTATTGGACTTGTACCGATTTTTCCTCTTGGCGGTAATACTATGGGTAATATTGCAGTTGCGCTTACGCTCGCACTTTTTACCTTTATTGTTACGCTTTTTTCAACAAACAAACATTATTGGAAACATATTGTAAATGCGCCCGGTGTGCCGTGGTGGATGAAATTTCCGCTGCCGCTTATGCCGCTTATTGAGGCGATGGAAATTTTTACAAAACCGTTTGTACTTATGATACGGCTTTTTGCGAATATTGTCGCAGGGCATATTGTAGTACTTGGGTTTGTTTGTCTCGTTTTTATTTTCGGCGAAATCGGCATTGGAATAGGCTACGGAGTATCGCCGTTAACGCTTATTTTTGGACTGTTTATTGATTTGCTGGAAATAATTGTTGCATTTATTCAAGCGTTTATATTTACAATGCTGTCATCAATTTATATTGCGGGAGCGGTTGGGTATGAGCCGGGTAAGCCGCGTTAAATATTCCTCAAAAAGCACTAAATTTGTTAATAAAATATAGAAAAAAACAAGATAAACATTAAACCATAGATAAATTATGTTACTATCAACTTTACTTCAAGCGGCGGAAAATTTAACGCCAGTTGTTTCCGATTTTAGTTCACTTGCAAAAATGGGCGGCGCAATAGGTGCAGGTCTTGCAGCAATAGGTGCAGGTCTCGGCATTGGTGCTATCGGCAAAAATGCCGTTGAAGCAATTGCACGTCAGCCCGAAGCGAGCGGCGACATACGTACGAATATGATTTTAACTGCTGCATTCGTAGAGGGTGTTGCGCTTTTTGCAGTTGTTGTTTCACTGCTTGCAGTAGTTTTGTAATCGTATGGAACTCGTTACACCGGGGTTGGGACTGATCTTTTGGACAGTTATAATCTTCCTTATATTGCTTTTGCTTTTAAGCAAGTTTGCTTTTCCCGCAATATCAAAAATGCTTGCAAAACGTGAACAGGGTATTACCGATGCCTTGCAACAGGCAGAGCAGGCACGCAAAAAAATGGAAGAAATAAGTGTTACCAATGCGGCAATGTTGCGCGAGGCGGCAGAGGAGAGAGAAACAACCATGCGCAAAGCGAAGGAAGAGCAGGCGCGTTTTGCCCTTGAAAGTAAGGAAAATGCCCAAAAGCAGTACGACAAAATGCTGTCGGACGCCCGAACTGAAATAGAGCGGGAAAAACAGCAGGCATTGCAGGAACTTCGTTCGCAAATATCATCCATATCCATAGAGATGGCGGAGAAAATTTTACAAAGTGAACTGTCCGACCGTGAAAAACAAAAAAAACTTGTAGAAAAAGAATTAAATGTATATTCGTTCTGATATACGCTACGCGCGGGCATTTTTTGATTTAACCGAGCAAAAGCAGGTAAGTAAGGATATTTATTTACAATTGCCGCGTATTTCGGCATTGGCAAAAGCAATGTCGCAGTGCGCCGAGTGGCTCGACAGTCCGTCCTTATCAAAAGAAAAGAAAAGAGAAATCTATTCCGCAATATTTGTAAAAGAATATAGCGAGATTATGCAATTGATAAAACTCCTGATTTCTTTCAGACGCGAAAACCGATTATCGCAAATACTTGAATTATGGGCGAATTTATACAGAAAGAAATACGGTATTGTCAGAGCGGATCTTGTGATGGCGATTGAAGACGACTCATTCGTTTCGCTTGTACGGAAAGCGGTTATGGAGCGAACAGGAAAACAGGTAGAAATAGATGTGAAATACGATAAACAGATTATTGGCGGTTTTGTGCTTAATGTTGACGGTCTTGTCAGCGACCACAGTGTTGCGGGCAGGATTAACATGTTATGGCGAAAAATGGGCAACTGATAAATGCAATAAATTATGGCAGAGATTAAACCTTCCGAAGTTACGGCTATCATTAAGGAGCAACTTTCGGGTATTGATTTTCAGACAAATACCGAAGAAACAGGCTCGGTTCTTGAAGCAGGGGACGGCATAGCGCGTGTTTTCGGACTTTCGGGCGTTGAAAGCGGCGAACTTGTCGATTTTGAAAAGGCAGATATTCAAGGCATAGTACTGAATCTGGAAGAAGATAATGTAGGCGTTGTTATGCTCGGCGACCCTGAAAACGTTCATGAGGGCGACCTCGTTAAGCGCACGCATAGAATTGCGTCCGTTAAAGTCGGAGATGGCTTAATGGGGCGCATTGTAAATACGCTTGGACAGCCGATTGACGGCAAAGGTGCTATCGGCGGAGAGTTGTATGAAATGCCGCTTGAGCGCAAAGCACCGGGCGTAATTTTCAGACAGCCTGTTTCCGAGCCGTTGCAGACAGGTTTAAAGAGTATTGACGCAATGGTACCTGTCGGGCGGGGGCAAAGAGAACTTATTATCGGCGACCGCCAAACAGGTAAGACAGCAATTGTTGTCGATACGATTGTTAATCAAAGAAAATTCTACGAGCAGGGCAATCCGATTTACTGCGTTTATGTTGCCATAGGGCAAAAGGGTTCTACTGTGGCAAATATCGTTAAAACGCTTGAAGACTTTGGTGCAATGGCATACACAACTATCGTCGTTGCAACAGCGTCCGACCCTGCAGCAATGCAGTTTTACGCGCCTTTTACAGGTGCTGCAACAGGTGAGTATTTCCGCGATACGGGGCGGCATGCGCTTGTGATTTATGATGATTTATCAAAACAGGCGGTTTCTTATCGTGAAGTGTCGCTGCTGCTGCGCCGTCCGCCGGGGCGTGAAGCATATCCGGGCGACGTATTTTACCTGCATTCACGCTTGTTGGAACGCGCCGCAAAAATTATTCAGAGTGATGAAATTGCTGCAAAAATGAACGATTTGCCTGCCGTTTTGCGGGATAAGGTGCGCGGCGGCGGCTCATTAACGGCACTGCCGATTATTGAAACAAAAGAAGGCGATGTATCGGCATATATTCCGACAAATGTAATTTCCATCACGGACGGGCAGATATTTTTAGAGAGTGATTTATTTAATGCCGGCGTGCGTCCTGCTATCAACGTAGGTATATCAGTGTCGCGCGTTGGCGGCAAGGCGCAAATTTCATCCATGAAAAAAGTTGCAGGTACTTTGAAGTTGGATCAGGCGCAGTTTCGCGAACTTGAAGCATTTTCAAAATTCGGTTCGGATTTGGATGCCGCTACTCAGGCATCTCTTGACAGAGGGCGGCGCAATGTGGAAATTCTAAAGCAGCCGCAATACAGTCCGATGCCTGTCGGCGAACAGGTTGCCATACTCTACTGCGGTGTAAAAGGCTTATTGCTCTCGCTTCCGATAGACAGGGTGCAGGAATTTGAAAATAAATTTTTGCGTTTAATGCGTGAGGATTACGCTTCCATACTTGAGCGTATAGCAACAGGGGAAATGAATGATGAGATTGGAGAGGTGATTGCCAATGTTTCTGAGAAAGTAAAGAAACAGTTGATTTAATGATAAGTATCAATGAATAAGATGAAAAAGATATTTTTTTCGCAAAAGAGGACCGGTAATTAAAAAACAATGGCGGGACTGAAAGAACTTAAAAACAGGCTATTAACCGTGAAGCAAACCGAAGTAATGACTTCGGCAATGAAAATGGTATCTGCGTCCAAATTGCGTAAGGCACAAAACGCGCTTTATAAGGCGAAAGCATTTGCCATAAGTGTCAGCGATGTTTACAGCAGGGCGGGAGGGGAATTAAGTGCGGGGCAAACATCCGTTGCAGCGAGTGTGGGGAGGCAATCTGTGAAAAAAGTTTTAATCGTTGTTCTTACGTCAAACAAGGGGCTTTGCGGCTCTTTTAACATGTCTGTATGCAAAGAGGCGGAAAAACTGTACAGGCAGTATATAAATGCGGAATTACTCTGTATCGGTTCAAAGGGCTATGAATATTTCAATGCACGTAAATATCCTGTATGCAAAGAATATGACGCCCGCGCGGAATTTAAGACATATTCCGAAGTTGCGGCTTTGTCGCGCTCATTATCCGAGTGGTACGGCAAAAGCATATACGATAAGATTGAAGTTGTTTACTCACACCCTGTAAATGCGATGACCACCGAGCGGCGTACCGTATCGCTGCTGCCGCTGCAACAAGTGGATTTTTCGGCAGGCAGGAAAACAGTGCAGAGTGCAAACGTTGCAGTTAAAAACATAAATATTGACAATATCCTGTTTTTTCCCTCTCGTGCCGAAGTAGCCCGAACAATAGTACCTTTAATGGTTGCCTCACTTTTGTATTTCTTTATGATGGAGAATTCCGTCAGCGAACATGGGGCGCGGATGACAGCGATGAATCAGGCGACCGACAACGCTCAAACTCTCGGCAGGAAGTTAAACCTTACGTATAACAAACTGCGTCAGCAGGTTATCACAAACGAACTTCTTGAAATTATCTCCGGTGCCAATGCTTTGTAATGTACAGGGTCAATGCATTAAAATTTTAATTCCCTTATTTACAGATGTTTATAAATCTGATTTTTGCCAAATTATGAAATATTTCTATGTGTAACTTACTGATTAACACTATTATATAATTTTTAATGCGTTGACCTTGTTGTAATGTACTGTTATAAATTTTATATGCAAAATATTCCGTATATTAGCATAATGTCTATTTTTACATAATGGGCAAATATTAAATTATAAATATGAAGCGGCATTTATTGGTCCTTTTTTGGTTCTTGTGCGGTGTTTTACACTTTCTGTTTTTTCAACAAAATTCTCTGCATGCTTACACGCCTGCCCCATCCTGTCCCGACTTTACGGATTTGAACGGTGCTTATGTAGAGGCATTCACCGGTACAACAGATAATCCTTTTGCCAAACAGGGTATTGTTGATAACAGGCATATACTGATAACGGAACAGGGCGTTGACTCGACTATTGGCGGCCTGTTACCCTTGCTGCCGCCGGGCGAAACAAGTGTTATACGTTTGGGCAACAAGCGTGTGGGTGCGCAGGCAGAAGCACTGAAATATCATTTTACAGTAGAGGCAGAAAATCCTGTGCTGTTGCTGAAATTTGCCGTTGTATTGGAAGACCCGAATCACCCGTTTTCGGCGCAGCCTCGTTTTGTTGTGCGCATAACCGACAAAAAGGGTAATTTACTTGAAGATTGTGCCGAATACGATGTGTCGGCAGGAGCCGGAGTACCCGGTTTTCAAACTTACAGTAATGGTTATTCAAGTATCCGCTGGCGGCCATGGACAAGTGTGGGACTTGATATGACGAAATTTGTAGGGCAAGAGGTACAGGTTCAGTTTATAACCTACGACTGCTCATGGCACGGACACTTCGGCTATGCTTACTTTACGGCACATTGCCTTCCGGCTGCACTTGAATTGCAAAATTGCAACGGAGGCGATTTTACAGTGGAAGCACCCGATAATTTTGAGTCCTATTTATGGGACAACGGCGACAAAAGCCGCATAACCACGCGCAGCATAGCTGCTTATACCGATACATCTATTATGTGTATCGTAACATCTGCCACAGGTTGCAGCTTTCCGCTTTATGCTTATATAAATTCCGTACCACCTTCAAGCGGCAATATATACAAAGACACCATTTGCGAGGGCGAACAGTACAGCAAATACAATTTTCATCTGCCCGCGCAACAGGCGGGTCAAAAGTACTACCGCAACACTTATCTGGATGTAAATACCTGCGATGACGATATTACAGATGAATTGATGCTGACCGTTTTGCAAAAATACCAACTTATAAAAGAAAGTATATGTCAGGGAGACGATTATACCGACAATGGCTTTAATATTATTCAGCCCGCAGCAGGAATAAGATATGACACTTTGGTTATAGAGCAGGACAAATATTGCGGCGACATTCAAAAAGTACTGAAACTTACAATAAATCCGAATGCAGCACCATTAAACGCTATACAGGGCGAAATATCTCCATGCGCAGGCGAGCAGTTTACCTATTCTTTTGAGGGTGCGGATGCAATGACGGAATACACTTGGAAATTGCCAGATAATGCAGTTACGGTACAAGGTAAATACACATCATCAATAACGCTTTATTTCACCGACAGCACACCTTGCGATATTATTTTAAACAGTGAAAACGGTTGCGGCATGGAAACAACAACGCTGCATATTACTCCGCATCAGAGTTATCATTTTTATTTTTCCGAGAATATATGTATGGGTGAGGAATACAGCGTACATGGTTTTAATTTGGACATTCAAAATAAGACAGGATATTTTGTGCATAATAAAGAACTTAAAACCGTTAACGGTTGTGACAGTTCCGTAACGCTTGCTCTTACCGTATCACCTGCGGTACAGGCATATATTCAATTATCAGACAGTCTCGGTCTGTTATGCAATGCGGGAGATAGTGTTTCACTTTTTGCAACAGGAGATACATTGCAGATACCAAATACAGGTGTGCTTGATTCCAATAAAATTTTTATAAGCGACTGTTCGTTGGAATATCTTTGGAATACAGGCGATACGACTGCGGCAATTACGGTAAATCCGCCGCAGACAGCGACCTACTCCGTAAAGATAACGACATCAAACGGCTGTTCATCGTCGGAAAGCAAAACTGTAGTGGTAAAGGATGCGGATACTCTATATATAAATGATTCAATTTGTGCAGGCAAGACTTATACCGATTACGGCTTTAATGAGAGTACGGCAGGCACGCATATACAAAATATTACGCAAAACGGTTGCACTCAGCGAATCGAACTGACTTTAAGTTTAATGCAACTTCTGTATAGAACGGTAACAGGCAGCATTTGCGATGGTCATACTTTCACGGAAGAAGGCTTAAATTATACTCTCTATGGCGAAGGATTATTTAGTGACACTTTGCATTATCTGTCCAAATCAACAGGCTGCGACAGCATTATTTATGTGAATATTCAGATAAACCTGAGGGGGGATACCGTATTTTACGATACGGTATGCGAGGGACAGACATATACTGAAAACGGCTTTGCTCTGCCCGCTCAAAATGCAGAGGGCGAATATTCTTTCACAAGAATTTTAATAAACACTTTCGGTTGCGACAGCACTGTAATTCTTTATTTATCCGTAAATCCGCAAATAGAAAATATAATAAGCGATGAGGATACTCTCGGCAAGCATTATCAGCGGTACGGTTTTGATACAATACTTACAGCGGCAGGATTGCAGACATATACAAACAAAAATTTGCAAACCATATATGGTTGCGACAGCAGTATAACTCTTAATCTGAAAGTAATTGCAAAGGCAGCACCTGATACAAATCTTTACGATACAATATGCGCCGGTCAAACAATATTACTCAACGGTGCGGAGTTAAGCGAAGCAGGCACTTACATTGATACCGTCAGTGATATATACGGCAACGACAGCATAATAATATATCTGCATTTGGAAATAAAAGCATTAAATGAAAGAGATGTAAACGCAAATATCTGTCAGGGCGACATTTTTGATTTTTACGGAAAACAACTGACCTTATCAGGCATCTATACGGATACAATATCCGGTAGCAATTGCGACACTGTAATAAGGTTAGATTTGACGGTATATCCTGCTTACAGTCAAAATGAAAGCATAAGCGTAAGTGAAACCGAACTGCCTTATACATATAAAGATACGGTGTTTGATACAGGTACGGCAAGTGGGATATACACTTTCCGTTACATCACCGTAAACGGCTGCGACAGCACCGTAACGCTCAATCTGGAAGTAATACTTCCGGCTTTGGAATTGGAACTTTTGCCGGTGGCAGATATATGCGCAGGTGAAGACAGTTTGAGAGTAGAATACAATATAACAGAGGGAAATATAAAATTCGTATCTGTTATTTTTGATGAAAGAGCGCAGCAGCAGGGTTTGGCACAGATAAAGCAAAGCGCGAACGGTAACAGTATCGCAGTTCCGTTACCCAAAAATATCCGTCCCGACAAATATTCCGCCATTGCAATTTTTGAAAATTATTCTTTAATAAAAGAATTTCCTTTTGAATTTAATATACTCTATTCTGCTTCGGTAATGCAGCAGAAATGGAACAATGTTATAGCCGTAAAAAATGCGTCTTTTAATGGGGGATACGACTTTTCCGATTATATATGGTATTTGAATGATGAGCAGATAATCTCGTCAATAAATCGCGGCTCTTATATCTATACGGGCGAAAAGGAAAGTTTGCAGTTTGGGCAGCAATACAAAGCATTATTAACGCGAATGGGCGAAAATTACGGTGTTTTCACTTGTCCTTTAATACCTGATGAGCATATCGCTTTAACGGAATATCCGACAGTTGTAACGGAGGACAGGAAAGTGATAATCTTTCCGGCAAAAAGCGGCGCGTCTGTGAAAATATGGACAGCAAGCGGTTTAATGCTGGGCGGAGCAGTACAAAACAGTACTTCCGACAGAATAACAGTACCGTTAAATACAGGACTTTATTTTATAGAGATATTGGAATCGGACGGCAGACGCTTTGTTGAAAAAGTAATAATTTATTGAAATAAAAAATGAAAAAATTTTTTACTTTATATATTACGGTTGCAGTAATTTTTGTTTTCGGGGTATTGCCTGCCCGAAACAGGAGCAGCAGCATATTTTCTTTTGATATGTGGACAGGTGCAGGATATTCCAATATAATGCATACCGGAATAAAAAATGTAACTCCGTTCGGTGGTGCTGGCGGTATTCTTGGCTTGGGCTACGGCTATCAATACGGCAATTTTATTATGCAGGCAGGTGTGGAATTTGATTACAAAGGTTCGTATTCAAAGGTCAAAGATTTTAATATTCAGGCAGGGGAGATGGTAGATGCAAATACCGGACTTTCGATAGAGTACGGCACACGCATAACAGCAGATATGAATCCGATAGCACAGGGCGGCTTTTACGATACGGAGGGCGACCGGTTTGTTATGCTTTACAAGTTCAAAAAGTATAAGGACTTTTACCATATTGGTTACTTAAATATCCCCTTGCTTTTTGGCGGTAAGTTTGGCAAATTTTATTTTCTTGCCGGCGGAAAATTCGGCATAAATATTTTTGCAATGGCAAGGACTTCTGCTTCTCATTCTGCTACGGCATATTATCCGCAGTTTATAGATGTCTTTGGCGATATGGACGACCATTTTCTTGTGACGGAATATAAGTCGGGAGGCAACACTCATTTTAACGGCAAACTAAGTTATAATGTATCTGCCTCGCTTGAACTGGGTATAACTCTTGGTAAAACACGTATTGCTTTTTTTGCTGATTATGGTTTATTAAATATCGGTAAAAATTACGTTTCAACGGAAAATACAAATGGCGATTTTATACATATACCTGCAACGGATCCGATTTATACAGGCAATATCGATCCGAATACTATTCACTATAACAGTATTCTTACTTCAAATCAATCCTCTTCAGGCAAAATACATCCTTTAATGGCAGGTATAAAACTGACAGTATTGCTGCAAAAACAGAAAGACAAAAACTATATGCGCGATTGCCCCGCTTACGGAACATCTTATAAGAAAAAGCATGAGCGCAATATAAGAATAATGCAAAAATACGGATATTAGCAATGAACAATATCACAAAAATCACATTATATCTTCTGCAATCACGCTACTGTTTTGCACATTTTGCGGAATGTCAGCGGCTCAAAGCGTAAACGGCTTAATAGCACGTTATATTGACTGTCAGGCTGTAGTAAGATTTAACTTGACTGCAGCAGATTCCGGTACACAAATCACCCTGAAGTACAGTGGCGATAACGGCATAACCTGGCTGCCCTGTTCCACCGTAAGCGGCGATACAGGCGTCCAGACTTCCGGCAGCAAAACAATTGTATGGGATTGCAAAGCCGACGGAGTAGGTTACGGCATTGTAGAGTTCAGGGTTGATTATCTCCCTGCCGGCTGCGGTGAGCAGCGATACACTGTAATAGACAGTGTCGGTGGCGATACTGTAAGTTTCACAATGAAGTGCATAAATGGAGGCAGTTTGTACGTTGGCAAAAGTTCAAATCCATTGGACAAGAGCCCGAATGTAACTCTAAGCGATTTCAGTATAGGCGAACACGAGGTAACGCAAGCATTGTGGCTTGCCGTAATGGGTAATTGGCCCCATAGAGCCCCAAGTTCCAATTACGGAGCGGGTGATAATTATCCTGCGTATTATGTAAGTTGGAATGATATAGTAGGTACGGATTCCTCAAATACTGGTTATACTGTAGCGGGTGTAACATATTATCAGGATGGCTTTTGCTATAAATTAAGCCAACTGTTGGGTGGAAATAAAAAGTTCTGCTTGCCCACAGAGGCTCAGTGGGAATATGCCGCTCGTGGCGGAGAGCGGACACATGGCTATACTTACAGTGGTAGCAATGTGATAGATGATGTTGCCTGGTATAGGGATAACTCAAATTCAAAAACTCATGAAGCAGGGGAAAAAGCAGCAAACGAACTTGGTTTATACGATATGAGTAGTAATGTGTATGAATGGTGCAGTGATTGGTACGGCGCCAATTATCCAAGTAGTTCTTTAAAGGATCCTGCGGGTGCTGTGAGTGGCTCGTACCGTGTGTCTCGTGGCGGTTACTGGGGCGATAGTGCGGCGAGCATCTCGTTGGGCAACCGCAGCAGCAACGGTCCGTCTGGCATGAGCGACTACCGCGGTTTCCGTCTCGTCGTTTGTCCGTAGTTCTGTAGTCTTTCACGAAAAGTGAAGGAAATAGTTTCAACGCAGCAATTTTCTATTATCCGTTTGCTGCAACACGCTCATTTGTTGAATGGCTATTTGGTTTAGTTTTATCAATCTATCCTTTTGCGGAATGTTTTCGTTTATCAATACCGCATTGATATTTTCCATATTAGACAGGCATATTAACTCGTTGATAGTGGCGTAATCGCGGATATTACC
>JAIRNR010000027.1 GCA_031257915.1 Bacteroidales bacterium | reverse complement strand
CGTGAAGACGGCACTCTCGGCAATGGCTCGGGAATAAGCGTAGCCGAAGAATTACCCGCATTACTGAAATCAACATCAAACAAAAACTTCAGCATAACAGCAAACCCGACAGCAAACAGCACATCTTTTATAATTAGTAACATGCGGGGAAAGAAGGCGGAAATAGCCATATACAATATAGCGGGACAGAAAACAACAACAATATTCAGCGGAACAGTAACAGAGAACGAACAGGAAGCAACGTGGAATATTCCTGCGCAGTTGCCTAAGGGGATTTACTTTGCCACGCTGCGCTCCGGACAGGACTGCGAAACGATAAAAATAGTAAAACAATAATAAATCAAAAAAATAATATTATGAAAAAGATCATTAAACTAATAGCAGCACTTGCGATAATAGCAAGTACAATACCCTTAAAGGGTGAGGATAGGATAGCGGTAACGTATGATAACCCATATACGGAAAATTTTGACGAATATGCAAACAATACGCTTCCGACAGGATGGGTAAACACTGTTGTAAATGGCACTGCGGGCTGGGTGGTATATAGCGGTGTTCTCCGTAAACAAGCAGCAACTCCGATTAATGTGGTAACAGCTCGTGTTACAACTCCGGCTTTTGACCTTTCGGCAGTGTCGAACGGTCGTGTATTTATAAAATTTAACCACAGGGAAACAACTGCTACTGGGGGGGTTATAGAGATACTTAGAATATACTACAAGAAAGGGACAGATGGCGAGCTTGTAAAACTCGACAGTTTTCAGAATGGCGCACGCACTAATCAGGAGGCAGTTATAGAACTTCCTAACGAAGCGAAAGTAAGCAACCTTTACATTGTTTTTGAAGAATATTCATATGGTGCCTCAACTATTTACGTGGATGATTTGTTTATTTATGCCAGGCCTGTCTATGAAAATAACGCAGAGGTTATTACAATAGTTTCTCCGTCATCAATTTTAGAAAACCCTTCCGAAGAAACCTCTGTAACAGCAAAAGTCAGTAATTTTGGTACGAACACTATAACCAACATAAATTTAACCCTCGAAGTGGACGGTACTATTCTTGCTACCGAAAGCGTCGACGATTGGAACTTGAGTGCTGACGGAATCACCGATTATACTTTTGACACCAAAGCCGACTTGTCTGCCGGCAGAGTAGCAGGCGGTGCTCATAAAATTCGCGTTTGGGTTGACCTTACTGATGACGAAAACAGGGGCGACGATACAGTAGAACTTTCTCTGATTGTATGCGGGGATACGGTTGTGGTAACTCCCGAAAGCCCGTACATAGAAGATTTCAATAAAAGCCTTACGCTTCTACCCTGCTGGACAAGCACTGTTGTAAACGGCAGTGTGGCGTTTGCATTAAGCAGCAGTGTTCTTAGTTATTTCAATTCTTCCGGTGCCAACGGTCAATCGGCTTATGTTACAACGCCCGTTCTCGACCTTTCGAAAGTAACATCTTCATATAAAGTATTCGTGGCATTTGACCATCAGGAAATAACTCCCAGTGATAACACGGATATTCCGAACATACTTACAGTATATTATAAGACAGGGGATAATAACAGTGTAAAACTTGGCGAATTTCAGAATACGTTAGGTTCTTCTAATCCTTATGAACATACAATTATAGAACTTCCGGAAGGAGCGAAAGTATCGAACCTTACTCTTATTTTTGAAGCTGTAAGACAGGGTTCTCAGGCAGTATATGTGGACAATGTAACAGTTTACTGCGCCGAGCCGAAGCCGTTTGTGCCTGTTGCCGTTACATTAGAAAGTCCTTACACGGAAAGTTTTGACGGTCTGTCCGGAATGGTGCTTCCTGCCGGTTGGGAAAACCATATTACAGCGGGCAATAAAAGGTGGCGGACGCAGGACGACGTACTTTGTATTACAAATAAAGGTACTGCCAGTGCTAACTACGCGGAAAAAAGTTATGTTACATCATCACTCGACCTTTCGGCTTTAGCTCCATATAAGGTTGCTTTGGAATTTGACCATAAGGAAAGCTTGTACATGACTGGTAATGGCATAGATAAACTCGTAGTATATTATAAAATAGGGGATGAGGGCGAACTTGTAAAACTTGACAGCTTTCAGAATGGCTTGACAAGCAGTAGCAGTACTGCTTTTCAGCATACGATTATAACTCTTCCAAACGAAGCAAAGGTGTCAAATCTTTATCTTGCTTTTGAAATGCAGTCGAATCACAGCGGCCGCGACGCCGGTATAAGAATAGATAATGTAAAGGTTTACGGCATTGCGCCAACTCCTGTTACGTTTGAAAGTCCATATACGGAAAATTTTAACGGACTCCAAAACAATGCCCTTCCTGACGGGTGGGAAAACCATATTGTAACGGGCAATCAGGTGTGGAAAACGAATAACAACGAGCTTTATATTCCACTCGGAAATGCAGACTATGCGGAAATATCCCGCGTTACCGTTCCCGCTCTTGACCTTACAGCAGTGGCTTCACCTTTATATAAAGTAATCGTAGAGTTTGACCACGCTGAGGAAGGGATAGAAGAGGACGAGGGCAAAATCAAGTCAGAGAAACTTGTAATATACTACAAAACAGGTGAGAATGGCAATCTTATAAAACTTGACAGCTTTCAAAACTGCTCGGAAGAACTGGTACATGCAGTTATAGAACTTCCTATCGAAGCCAAAACATCAAATAATATTATTTTTGTTTTTGAAGAACAGACAAATGACGCATCGGGAATCCGCATAGATAACTTCGCTGTCCGCGCCATAGAACTTTACCTTACGGACCTGCGAGTGCTCGACTACGTAGATCTGCCTGAAACGGACACCCTGACAGACGGAAGTTCTGAAATAACAGTAAAACTGTCAATCCGCAACGACTCGGTGGAAACAGGCAGTGGAAACGTGAAGTTCCATTACACGGTAACAGACGAAAGTAAGGAACAGGTAAAGGAAGTGTCGGAGACTTACGGCAGCGTAATAGCCGAAAGTGAGGAACTGACATACACCTTTACGGAAAGTGCCGTATTAACCCTCGCAGGAAGTTACACAGTAAAGGCATGGGCAAGTTTCGTAAATATGCCGGACAACCACTTTAACCTGCACAACGACACTGTTGTTGCGACAGTCCTGATTGTTGAACGTCCTGCTGTTGGCAGCGAAGCAATAAAGTCCGGCTTAAAGGCGGCAGTTTATCCTAACCCGTCCAATGGCGTTATCACAGTAACAGTGTCGTCACGCTCTACCGTTGAGGTTATAGACGCGAAAGGCGTTGTAACAGACCGTTTCACTGTTGATGGCAGCAGGGAAATATTTTTGAAAGGCAAGGGTCTTTATATGCTGAACATTATTGACAACTCCGGCAGAAGAGTTGCAAAGCGGGCATTGGTGAAATAGCTGGGGTTTGTAGGATTCCGGTGTTTTTTCCTTTTCATGATTTCCGAAGAAGTGGCGGACTTTTCAGTTCGCCATTTTTTCATTTTGCGCAGACTTGCCGAGTCTTTTTTCGTACTCAATGCGACTTTTCTGTTCGCCATTTTTCGTTCTGCGCAAACCCCTCGCCATAAATGCGCTCGCCCGAAATGAGGATGTCCCCAGTGTGGGATGTACTGCGGATAATCTAAAATAGAGAACTCATAGATGCAACCTAAAGACTAATACCGGACTTGAAAAATTTGGTTTTTATAACCGCAAGCAAACGTTGCGTTGCCTGCGGTAGCAAAGAGGATGATATTATAATTTATTTTATGCTTCTTTGTAGTGTTTGGCTGCCCATGAAATCACATTTTCCCCCTCAGCCATTGCAGCTTGAACTGATTTATATCCCAAGACACCATCGTAGCCAAGTGATTTGTGTAAAGTGTCATACGCAGTTAAAAGCGGTCTTGACATTTTCTTATCCTTTTTGCTTATGGCTGCAAGATAATGCTTAAAATCGGGACGTTGCCCTTTTTTTAGTTTTTCTTTTATGCCTAAACAGCCGTCAAGCGCAACAAGCACACCGTTCCACGCAGTATTACCCGCCATTTTTACATATTTAGGGTCGCTATAATAACTGCCTTCTTTTTCTGCTTTCGTTGATAAAATTTCGCGAGCATTGTTCAAATAACGCTGCGCCTCTTTAATAGGATTTTTATGAACTGTCGCCATAAATTTATTCTTTCTGATTTTATACAAAGTTAGTAAAAACTCTATATTTTATTCGCCCGACAGGATAGAAACGCAGGGTCAACGCATTAAAATTTTAATTCCCTTATTTACAGGTGTTTATAAATCTGATTTTTGCCAAATTATGAAATATTTCTATGTATAACTTGCTGATTAACACTATTATATGATTTTTAATGCGTTGACCCTGGATAGAAACGAGATTTTTACTAATTATGGAAATGACAAACGTGATATAACCAAATGTCGCCGCTGTTTGAGCAGGGCGATTTATTCGGCGATTGTTCTTGAATCTTGATTTACAGGCATTTTATAAAAATATAACCCGCTGGCAGTTCTTATGGGTTGCCAACGGGTGTTGTTATGTTTAACACTGTTTTTATTTGACCACAAAAATACAAATAATTTTTGAATTAACAATACAAAAATGAAAGATTTTTTGAGATATAATTTACCACTTTTCTAAAAAGTGAAAAAATCAAGGATAAAGATTAAATCTTTCGGGGTGTTTTCCGTGCATGCCTCTGTAGATTTTTTCTATTTCTTTAAAATCTTCTTCGTAATTTCCCGTAACAGGAACTTGCTTTATTATGCCGCAGTCCCTTGTTTTAAAATCCATAAAGCCGGTGTATATCGGCACATTTGCACGTTGAGCAAGGAGATAATATCCTTTCTTCCATTTTTCCACACGTTTACGAGTGCCTTCGGGAGTAATGATAATCACGAGATTTTCCGATTTTTCAAAAAGTTCGGTCGTATATGATACAATATTTTGAGCATGTTTTCTATCTATCGGAATACCTCCGAATGCTTTAAGGGCATATTTTATCGGGAAAAAGAAAAATTCTTTCTTAATAAAAAATTTCGCAAAAATACCTTTTTGCACACAGACAAGTTTGCCTACAACAAAGTCCCAAAAGGATGTATGAGGCGCAACTATAACTATGTATTTTTTATCTGTCGGCGTAAACGGCAGAACTTTCCACCCGCCCATCTTCAAGAGTAAATGTGCAAATTTTTTCATGTGTTTATAATTTTTACGCCCAAAGCCGAGTTTGGCTCTTTACATGTTCGTTTAATTTTCTAAAACGGATAACTTCTTTTGCAAAAGCGCGGTAAAAGCGGCTCTTTACATGTTCGTTTAATTTTCTAAAACGGATAACCGATACCAAAGTTTATAACAAGTTTGTTCCAGGTGACCCCATCTTTTCTCCATAACCATCTTTTCATATTTTTTTCCCACGGGTCAAGCATGGGAATACCCAAATCTACTCTTATCAGGAAATAATTAAAATCAAGCCGCAACCCAACTCCTGTGTTCACCGCAAACTCCTTGTAAAAATCTTTTGAAAAATTTCCTCCCTCGTACGGAGCCGTCTTGCTCAACGTCCATATATTTCCTGCATCTACAAATACCGCACCCTTTAAAAAAGAATGTATCGGGAAACGCCCTTCAAGATTGAAAAGAATTGTCATATCTCCAAGTCGTTCCACATCTTTATACCGGGAATCACTCCAACTGCCGGGTCCCACATGGTAGAGCGTCCATGCACGCAAGGAACTTGAACCGCCCGCAAAAAAACTTTTTTCATAAGGCATTATTTCCGAGTTGCCGTAAGCATAACCCGCTCCGATAAGTGCCCTGAAAACGAGTGATGAATTTTTTGAAAAAACAAAATAATGTTTATATTCTGTTTCTAATTTAATGTACTGTGAAAAAGATGTTCCCAATATTTTATATTGTCCGTAGTCGTTTTTCTCTGCATTCGCAGCCTCTGAAATTAAATATAAAAGTATGCCCGCTGTTTCGGCACGAATTTTAAAATAATTAAAATCACGAACATTGTTTTGTGTCTGCTCATTATAAATAAACGTATAATTCATATTGAGTACAAAGTGATCCTCATACTGTGAGCGCAACCGCTGCCGGCCGCTACTGTTTAAAAAACTTTCAAACTCATCGCTTTCGCGAAACATTTTTACAATATTTATTTCTACCGGATTAAAAATATGACTCATTTTATTACTGCGCCATGAGTAACCCCATGCCGTATTGAGTATGCCCCGCGTATAGTATTGCCGCATTTGAAAACCATATCCGATAGAAACGGTACTTTTGGGACGGAATGATTTATAAACGCGATTTGTTCCAAAAGGAATAAGGAATTTTGGAAAATCAATACTTGCATTTAATGCTATTTCAAAAACGTTTGTAACATTTTTGTTTGAATTACTTTTGTTTGATAACTGAAATTCGTACTTTGTGCTTAATCTGAAAGAAAATACTTCTCCTCCGTGAAAAAGATTGCGGTCAAGAAAACTTAAATTCAGCGCAGGTCCCTGTAAACCGGAAGACGTTGTATATTCCACATCGGCAGTAAGACCGTAACGAGAGTTTTGCGTAAGAATTATTTGACAGTCGGCTTGCTTTATATCACTAATCGGCTTCGTACTGCCGCCGGCGGCATTATCATTATAAACTTTGGTAAACGTAATATTTGAATATCCGAGAATCCGCAGGTCGGCGAGATTTTCATACGATTTGCGGACATTATCAGATGAATATTTTTCACCACTGTTTAAAAATGTTTTTTGGACAAGTATTGACGGATTTATTGTTTGCTTTTCGTGATAAATAAAAGTATATGACTCTGCAGGTTTTCCTTTTCTTTTTTCTTTTTTTGTTCTGTCATCATAAAAAAGAGTATCGTAATTCAGACGGCGGTTTCGGTTTCTTATACCGGCACTGTTTGCATCTTCAAAGCGGCGATTTTCGGAAAGAAATGAGATATTTCGTATGTAATATTGCTGATGTGGAATCAATACGGTATTGCCTGCGCTGTCTTCTGCTTTATCAGGTGAAATAATAACTTTAACATTCATTGAATGGTTGCCGAGCGAAGAATCAACAATAAACGATACGCTGTTTTTTCCGAAATATAAAAATCCTTCCGACTGCAATTTTGATGCTATGCGCTCACGCTCACTATCAAAAACATCCACATCATAAATTGTTCCGTGTTTTAACAGCGTTTCTTTTTCAAAATTTTTCAAATACGGAGCAACACTGTCGTCATTAACCGTCAATGATGCTTTATTTATCAAATACGGTTTATTCAAAACAAGAAAATAGGAAACTTTTACTTTACGATTATTGCGCCGCAGCCTTTGTACTTTTGCAGATACATTCGGTTCAAAATACCCTTTATCATTAAGAAATCTGCTAATACGATGCACGGACTCATCAATTGTCGAACTGTCAAAAATAACCGGCGGTTCGCCAAGTTCGCGCAGATTTCGGTTCCACCAGTTATTACTGCTGTCTTTTGCCGCATTATAGCACATAAGTTTCCAGCGTATTCCAAGAAATGTTGTATTCGGATCCTGCACAACACGGCTATTTACATACGTCTTCGTTATCCGGTCGGTTGATTTTTCTATTTTTATATTATTGCGTACCAACAAAGATTCATTCGGGGACATTTTCTTTAATCCGGAACAGGAAGTTAACATCGGAAGCAAAATAATAAAAAAAATAAAGCAACGTTCTTTTTTAAAAAATCTGTTACACATCATCTCTCTTTTTAATTCTTAATCTCAAACATATCCCAATCGTGAGAAACGGTTGTCTGCCTGCGTAATTTTTCAAGATGATTTTTGTTGAGCGTTATTACAGATGCTTGCGGCTTTTCGTCAAGCTGCATTACTATATTTCCTAATGAATCGCAGACTGTTGACTGACCGTTATAACGTGTTCCGTTAATATCTTTTCCACTGCGGTTAATACCTATCGAATAAGCGAGATTTTCTACCGCACGCGCAGGTATCAATGTTTTCCATACATCAATGCGCGGTCTTGGCCAGCTTGATGGGAAAACTGCAACATCATAGTCAAGTGTATCGTTGTATAACCGGCGATTTTTACACCATACGGGGAATCGCAAATCATAGCAAATATTAAGGCGGAAATTCCATCCCTGCTCCTGAACAGTTACAATCTGCCCGCCCTCTTCATATATTTCTTTTTCCGCGCCGAAAAGATGTTTTTTGTCGTAAGTGAAATACTCACCTGTCGGGCGCATCCAAACAAGACGATTATAAATACCTGCTTCTTTTACTGCAAGAGTTCCGACAACAACAACATTTAATTCGCCGGCAATATGTTTCATCCACTGTTGAATTTTTGCCTGTGGATTTTCGTTGCCGTTTTCGTCTGTCAGCGGCGGCTCAGCCTGTTCTTTCTTTGCAGGAAAACCTGTTGCAAACATTTCGGGCAAAAAAAGAATTTGAATATTTCCGTTGCCATTTTCAAGAGAGCGTATTAACTCTCCGCAATGTTGTAAATTCTTCTCTACTTCGTCAGAAATAATATCGGGCTGAATAATGCATATATTCATACGACTATAAATTGTTACATCAAGGTCATACGGAACTCACAGTTGAAAAACCGCACCCACAGCCGAGTTTAGTTGTTTTAGATAATCATTATCCCGGGTGTTGGTTTTTTACATGTTAGTTTCATACTTCTACAAAGTTACGATAATAACTTTAAAACTTCTCTAACTCTACTGTGAAGTGGCGCATTATGGGCTTTTCTTTTACAATACGATACCCGCTGTTGATTTCACTCCGACGGTCGAACACATTTTTAAGGGCAGCAGCAACTACGCGAATATGATTGTCGGTGTAAGTACGGCGTGGGATTGCGAGGCGCAGAAGTTCCAATTCGGGATAGCGGTTTTCGCGTGTAACAGGGTCGCGGTCGGCAAGCAGAGTACCTATTTCAACACCGCGTACACCTGCTTCAAGATAAAGTTCAATTCCGAGTGTTTGCGCAATACACTGTTCTTTCGGTACGTTCGGCAATGCTTTTTTTGCATCAACAAAAATTGCATGTCCGCCCGCAGGACGCTGATACGGAATACCGTACTCATCAAGCAGCGAGCCAAGCAATTCTACCTGATGTATTCTGTCGGTAAGGTAAGACAACTCGGTACTTTCAAGCAGTCCCTGCGCAAGAGCAGCCATATCGCGCCCCGCCATTCCGCCATAAGTCAGAAATCCCTCATTCATAATTCCAAAAGTGGCGGCACCCTCATACCAGTCTTCTTTATTTGTTGCAAAAAATCCACCTATATTTACAATAGCATCTTTCTTTGCACTCATTGTCATCCCATCGGCAAATGAAAACATTTCGCGCACAATTTCCTTAATCGTTTTATTTTCGTAACCCTTTTCGCGTGTCTTGATAAAATACGCATTTTCGGCAAAACGTGCGGAATCGAATAAAACAGGAATACTGTGTTTATTGCATACAGTGCGGACTTCGTGCAAATTTTCCATTGAAACCGGCTGTCCGCCTGCGGTATTATTCGTGATTGTGACTATAACAAACGGCACATTACCCTTATGTTCGGTAAGTGCTTTATCTAATTTCAAAGGATCGACATTGCCTTTAAACGGCAGTTCTTTCTGTGTGTCGGCTGCCTCGCTGACAGTGCAGTCAAGGGCTATCGCTCTGCGAAATTCTATATGCCCTTTTGTTGTGTCAAAATGAGAATTTCCCGGAATAACATTGCCTTCTTTAACGAGATGAGAAAAGAAAACGTTTTCTGCAGCACGTCCCTGATGTGTCGGCAACACGTACTTAAATCCCGTGAGTGTTTCAATGACGCCGTGCATTTTTTGAAATGAACGTGCGCCGGCGTAACTTTCATCCCCCGTCATAATTTCCGCCCATTGACGGTCGCTCATGGCTCCTGTACCCGAATCGGTAAGCAAGTCAATAAAAACATAATCGGATTTTAGTGCAAAAAGATTATAATGCGCTTCTTTAATCCATTTTTCACGCTCAATGCGTGTGCTGCGGTGAATCGGTTCGACCATTTTAATACGGAACGACTCGGAAAAAGGTAGGCTCATGTTGTTAATAAAGGTTTAATATGGTTAATATTCGGAAATTAAAATTGTTCGGCAAATTTACTAATAAATCAATCAATATTCCTTATATTTGTGAAAGGAACTTAACAGACGAATATCAACAAAAAATGTATTTGCATTATCTATACAAGCGGTACAATCGGCATGATACAAAAGGAACTTAACAGATGAATATCAACAAAAATCGTATTTGCATTATTTATACAGGCGGTGCAATCGGCATGACACAAAAGGAACTTAACAGATGAATATCAACAAAAAGCGTATTTGCATTATTTATACAGGCGGTACAATCGGCATGATACAAGATGAAAAATCAGGTGCTTTACGTCCTTTTAATTTTTCAAAAACGAATGAGATGATACCCGGACTTTCCGCTTTAAATGTGGAACTTTCCGTTGCGGCTTTTGACGATCTGCTTGATTCGTCCAATATAACGCCTGCCGACTGGGTGAAAATTGCTTCCATGATAGAGGAACATTACGATTACAGTGATGGTTTTATTGTTCTGCACGGCACCGATACGATGTCGTATTCCGCATCTGCATTATCGTTTATGCTTGAGAATTTACAGAAGCCTGTTATTTTCACAGGGTCGCAACTTCCTATAGGAGTGTTGCGCAGCGATGGAAAGGATAATCTTATAAATTCAATAGAAATTGCCGCTGCTGTGTCGGAAAGCGGTTTGCCGCGTATCAGTGATGTGTGTGTGTTTTTCGGCAGAAAACTTTTTCGCGGATGCCGCACCACAAAATACAGTGCTGAAAATTTTGACGCATTTGTGTCGGCAAATGAACCTGCACTTGCAAAAGTCGGAGTACATATTGCTTACCGTAGCGGTGCGAGTGGTGTGAGCGGTGTGAGTGGTGCGAACGGTGTGAACGGTGTGAACGGTGTGAACGGTGTGAACGGTGTGAACGGTGCGAACGGTGTGAACGGTGTGAGCGGTGCGAGTGGTGCGAGTGGTGCGAACGGTGCGAACGGTGCGAGCGGTGTATTTAATTCGGACGGAAAGTTTCGCGCAGAAAAAAATCTTGCAACCAATATTACCATAATAAGAATGCACCCCGGCGTCAATGACAAAACAATAGAAATGCTTTTAAGTATGCCGCATTTGCAGGGTGTTATTCTTGAAACATACGGTTCCGGCAATGCAATTACGCGTCCGTCTTTTTTAGCATTGTTGCAAAATGCCGTTCAACGCGGTATTTACATCATGAATGTAACGCAGTGTTTACAGGGCTGTGTTGAACAGGAAAAATACGAAAGCGGATTATTTTTGCAGCAGGCGGGAGTTATCGGCAGCGGCGATATTACGAGCGAAGCCGCACTTACAAAAATGATGTATGTACTTGGCAAGAAATTACCGCAGGAAGAAACTGTTAAAATGCTTTCGTGTTCGTTAAGGGGGGAAATTACACAATGAAAATAAAATTAAATACAATAGAGGAAGCACTTGACGATTTTAAGCATGGTAAATTGCTTATAGTTGTTGATGATGAGGATAGAGAGAATGAGGGGGATTTCGTTTGCGCTGCCGAGTTTATTACGGACGAGAAAATTAACTTTATGGCACGCCACGGACGCGGACTTATTTGCGCACCGCTTACTGCCGAACGTTGCGATGAACTTAATCTGCAACTTATGGTTTCGAGCAATACTTCTCTGCACGAAACTCCTTTTACCGTTTCTGTTGATTTGCTCGGAAACGGCTGTACAACCGGTATTTCGGCGCACGACAGAGCAGCAACCGTAAAAGCATTCGCAGATCCTCTAACACGTGCTTCCGATTTTGGCCGCCCGGGTCATATATTTCCTTTGCGGGCGCAAAAGGAAGGTGTACTGCGCCGTGCGGGACATACTGAAGCCGTTGTTGATTTATGCCGCCTGTGCGGATTGCGCGAAGCAGGTGCGCTCGTTGAGATTATGAATGAGGACGGCACAATGGCGCGATTACCGCAACTTATGGATATTTCCGCAAAGTTCGGTCTCAAAGTAATTAGCGTAAAGGATTTGATTGCGTACAGATTGCGGGGCGAAAGTTCTATTGAGCCGGCATTTCTGCAACCGACTGCAAGCGGTGCAGGTAATAGCGGCGGCGATAGCAGTTACGGCGGTAATAGCGGCGGCACGGTAATTCGGGAAGAACAGATTGTAAATTTGCCTACATGCCGGGGCAATTTTAAACTGCATGCTTTTTCCGTAAAAAATTCGCAGGATGTACATCTTGCACTTGTAAAAGGCGAATGGTTGCCCGACGAACCGATATTAGTACGTGTACATTCGTCCTGTGTTACCGGTGATATTTTCGGTTCATGCAAATGCGACTGCGGCAGTCAACTTCACCGCGCAATGGAAATGGTGGAAAAAGAGGGCAAAGGAATTGTGCTTTATTTAAGTCAGGAAGGGCGCGGTATTGGGCTTATCAACAAATTAAAGGCATACCATTTGCAAGAGCAGGGCAAAGATACCGTAGAAGCAAATTTACTGCTCGGCTTTAAAGCAGATGAGCGCGATTATGGTATCGGTGCGCAAATTCTGCGCTATTTAAATGCGCGAAAAATCCGTTTAATAACTAACAATCCTGTTAAGCGTATCGGCTTGGAAGGCTTCGGAATAGAGATAGTGGAAACCGTCCCCGATATTATTCCGCCAAACCCCTACAATGAACGGTATTTGCGTACTAAACAGGATCGGATGGGGCATGATTTGAAAATTTTGTAGTTAGTGTATCTATAAATTCTACTATCAAATGTGCTATTATTTGACTTGTTAATTTCTTCTGAAGATATTTCATGTTTTTACCTTACCATTTCCGTACATCATTATTTTGGGGTACGGTTATATTTACGGCTTCATCACTTACCTCTATTGCAAAGAAGCCTGCTTTGTGGATAAATTTCTCTGCATTTTTAGTTATTATCGGAGAAGCGATGGCACCGAGATATTTGCGTTTGTCGTTATGTTCGTCGGCGTATTTGCGTAAAACGTTCATACGTGCTATATGCTCTTTCACATCTTCCGTCGTTACTTTTGTCTTTACTTCCACTGCAAGGGCGTAGTCGCCATTTTCAACGAAGACATCTATCTCTGCTATAAACCGTCCGTCGCTTGCTTCTAATTGATGTTCTCGTGAAAAACGTGTAAAGTTGTAGCCGAGCTTTGCAAATTTTTTGTGTAAACCGGGGGTCATCATATTTTCTATGACCTCACCCATACGGTTTGTTAATTCGCCGAGTTTTTTGTCTAATTTCTTGCTTGATTTTTCTAATTCGCGGGATAACCGCTGTGCTTCTTTTTCCTGATTTTCGCGCATTTCCTGAAACTTCCTGTCGGATTCTTTCATCTGTTCGCTTGTTTCTTTAATTTTTCTGTCGGTTTCTTTAAACCGTCTGTCGGTTTCCAAAAAAGCGTCTTTAATCTGTCTGTCGGTTTCCTTGAACAAGCTCCAAATTATTTCAGCGTTCAATGGCGGCTCACCACTTTGTCGAAGAGTTGGATTCATAATCTTTATTTATTTGTTTTATATCGCAAAGATATGTAAAGCAAACGGAAAAGAAGGTTAATAAAAGTAAAAAATCGTTAAAATTTATTAAAAATTAAGAATATTTTTTCCCTGCCGTTTGATATATGACTTCAACTGCAGAAGTTATTATAATTTAAACGGTTTTTCAATGCTTAATTGTTATTTGGTGGGCGGGCGGTGAGCAAAAATATTCTAACGTAAGTTTAAAATCTTTAAATTTGCATAGATTTTGTTAATGGAGAACCGAAATATTTATGAATAAAACAGTAGTTGTAGCATTCGGAGGGAATGCGTTGTTGCAGGCTGGGCAAAAAGGTACGGCACGCGAACAGTGGGACAATGTTTCCCGCACATGTAAGGCACTTATTCCACTTATTAAACAGGGGCATAATATTGTTATCGGACATGGCAATGGTCCGCAGGTGGGTAATGAACTTTTACGGCAAAGCGCGGGTAAGGAGCGGTATGAACTTCCTGAAATGCCGATGGATTTTTGCGTTGCCGAAACGCAGGGGTCAATAGGTTATATGATAGAGATTGCATTGACGAACGAATTGCGTGCGGCAGGCATTAACCGCAGTGTTATTACACTTCTTTCGCCTGTCATTGTAAATGCCAGCGACAGTGCTTTTCAAAATCCCACAAAGCCTGTCGGACCTTACTATACCAGTAAGCAGATACGGGAAATTATGGCTTTTAGAGGTGCTTCCCTTAATCAGAAAACAAAGGAATCATGTGAAATCAGTGAAGGCATTGTATCCGTTCTGACAGGTGAAACATATATGATAGATGCGAAAGGTAACGGATGGCGTAAAGTTGTTGCCTCACCTGCCCCGCAGGATGTTATGCACAGTGCGCTTATAAAAGAGCAAGCCGAAAAAGGCACAATTGTTACCGCAGTCGGCGGCGGCGGCATACCTGTTGTGATAAAAGAGGGCATATATAAACCTGTAGAGGCTGTTATAGATAAAGATTTGGCAAGTGCATTGCTTGGCAGCAAAACAGGTGCAAACGAACTTTATATTCTTACGGATGTTCCGCAGGCATATATCAATTTTCGTCAACCGAACGAAAAAGCACTTGATAAGATAACTGCTGAAGAAGCAAAAAAATATCTTACGGACGGACATTTTAAAGAGGGATCAATGGCACCGAAAATTCGTGCTGCAATAAAGTTTGTAGAAAATGGCGGCGAAAAATCAGTAATAACGACTGCCGACCGTTTATCAGACTCTAATGCCGGAACGAAGATTATTGCATAACGTGTTGCTTTGTTGATGGTGGGTTGACGGCGGTGTTGGTGCTGTTGGGTTGATGATGCTGTTGGTTGGTGTTGGTGTTGGTGTTGGTGTTGGTGTTGCTGCCGTGCTGCCGTTGCTGCCGTGCTACTGTTGCTGCCGTGCTACCGTTGGTGTTACTGTTGCTGCCGTGCTGCCGTTGCTGCCGTGCTGCCGTTGGTGTTGCCGTTGGTGGTGGTGTTGCCGTTGGTGGTGCCGTTGCTGCCGTGCTACTGTTGCTGCCGTGCTACCGTTGGTGGTGGTGTTGCCGTTGGTGTTGCCGTTGCTGCCGTGCTACCGTTGGTGCTACTGTTGCTGCCGTGCTGCCGTTGCTGCCGTGCTACCGTTGGTGGTGGTGTTGCCGTTGGTGTTGCCGTTGATGGTGGTGTTACTGTTGCTGCCGTGCTACTGTTGCTGCCGTGCTGCCGTTGCTGCCGTGCTACCGGTGGTGGTGGTGTTGCCGTTGGTGTTGCCGTTGATGGTGGTGTTACCGTTGCTGCCGTGCTACCGTTGGTGTTACTGTTGCTGCCGTGCTGACGTTGCTGCCTGTCTACCTTACGTGCTGGAGTTGCAGATGATGCAGAGCTACTGTAGCTGCAGTGCTACCGATTCTGCAG
>JAIRNR010000106.1 GCA_031257915.1 Bacteroidales bacterium | reverse complement strand
TTGTAACAGTATATTCGCACTTATTTGTTTCGTTTCCGTCTTTTGTTACCTTTATCTTGAAAATATTTGCTCCTTCATTTAAACTTCTTGTGCCTGTGTCGCCGGTGACGGTATAACCGCTCTCTGCTGCGGCTGTTATTGTAATGCTTTCAACAGCGTTTTCCACACTTGCCGAATAATATAGCGAGTCGGCGTTAAACGATGGTGTTAAAGGTACTTCGCCGTTCAAACAGGAAACAGAAAGAGTAGTTAATTTAGCGGGAATTTCAGGTATAAAAGTACAGTTTTCAGGAACGGCAGTCAGTTTTACATTATCCATATAATAATTCGTTCCACTCGTATAAGGATTTGTAATATTTGGAGTTATGGTTACGTTACGTCCCGGATAAGTTTCACCACTTTCAAAATCAAACAAAATATCGCATTTATATCCCTCTGCTCTGGTAATTGTAACGGTATAGTTGCGTTTGTCTTTTGGGTCATCCTCTTTTGTTGCCGTTATTTTCAAAATGTTTTCACCCTCACTCAAACTTTGTACGCCGGTATCGCCGCTAACAATATAACCATCCGCAGGCGTGGCTGCTATCGTAACGTTTTTAACAGTACTTTCTACATTTGCCGAATAAGAGAACGAATCAGCATTAAACGATGGTGTTAAAGACAATGCCGTACCATCCGAATAAGAAACAGCAAGAGCACTTAATTTGGCAGTAATTTCAGTAGTAGAAATACAATTTTCAGGAATGGCAGTCAGTTTTACGTTGTCCATATAATATTTTATATTATTCTCATAAGCCCTTATTCCAACTCCAAGATAAAAAGATCCTGTTTTGTCTTTTAAATTCTGATTTAAACTTGAGACATTAACGGTTTTTTCAATCCAAAGATTACTGAAACTGATATTACCAAGATCATAAGCTGTCCAGCTTCCTCCATCATCAGAATATCCAATAAAAATTTGTTTACCATAAACGCCACTTGACCACGCTACTTGAAACGAAATGGATTGAAAAAGTGTACCGAAAGTTGATCCTTCTGGAACGGTGACAAGCAGACCAACCACAGTGTTACTATAACTTCCAGCTGTATTAGTCACCTGAATACATTTAGAACTTTGATTGATTCCCGACGTATAAGGATTTACAACATCCGAAGTTACAGTTACATTATTTCCCGAATAAGTCCCGCTTTCAAAATCAAATAAAATATCACAGTCGGATTGCGCAAAAGATACTGAAATCGGTGCAAAAAACAGCATTATTATCACTATTAAGTATGCCTTTATTTGTTTGGCAAATGAAACTTTATTTTGAGAGCATAAATAAATTTGTGCTTCTCTTACGCTTAATTGTTCGTTTCGTTTCATAATATTGATATTTTTAGTTTGTTTTTGCATAATCAGTATCAATGTCAAATTTTACCAATTATACTGTCTATACAAGGTTTCGGCATATAATTTCTGTCAAATAAAAGCGGGTAATCGGTACGACCGGGAATTGGCCAGTTGTTGAGCCATGAGTCGGCATCGCCCACTCCCCAGGTAGTTACTCGAGTAATAGTGTTACTGTGTTTTAAGAATAAATCAAAAAAATCAAGAAAGCGGCTTGTCCAAATGCTGTCTTTTTCGGCAGGAACACCGTCAACATAAGGATTTAATTCTTTTTGATATTCAAAATCAGTTGATATATCGGCACCTACATTATATTTTGCCCTTGGAAGTATGCTCATATCAAGTTCGGTAATCATCACTTTAACGCCGGCAGCAGCAAATGCTTCGATGCTTTTTTCAAATTCGGAAATAGAGGGATAGTCCAAATGCACGTGCGCTTGCATACCGACAGCGTCAATGCGAATATTATTATCTTTCAAATGTTTTACTAATTTAACAACCTCATTACGCTTGCCACAGTCTGCCATATTGTAATCGTTGTAATAAAGTTCCGCATTAGTGTCCGCCCGATTAGCCCATACGAAAGCAGAGTCGATAAAACTCTCTCCTATTATGCGGTAGAGCGGGCTTTGCCGCCAGGAACCATCTTCTAAAATTGCCTCATTAACGACATCCCAGCCGTTTACACGTCCTTTGTAGCGGGATACAACTGTCGTTATATGATTTTTTATACGGGATAAAAGCACTTGGCGCGTTACTTCTTTTCCTGTACTGTCAACAAAAAACCAGTCGGGTGTCTGACTGTGCCAGACTAAACAGTGACCAACTATCCAAAGATTATGTTTTTCGCCATATTCTACGTATTTGTCTGCATCGTCAAAGAAAAATTCCCCCTCTTTCGGTTGAAGAAACATACTTTTCATACAATTTTCAGGTACAATAGAAGAAAAATGTTCAAGAATAACGCTGTTAGCAAGCGTATCGCGCTGGTAAATTTGCTCTAAATTAAGAGCAGTACCAATAAGAAACTTATCTTGCAGCACCGATTTTAGCGTTTCGGGCTGTTTGGACTTACACGCCGGCAATAAAATACTTGCCGTCAGAATGATTATTATTTGTTTCATAAATTTTCCATTTCTTTTCCGTATTGTACAAGCTGTTCGTCTGTCAGTTTATATTTGGAAACAATAAATATCATTACAAGCACAAGCAGAGCGGGAATAGCACCAAGAATAAGGCGAATACCCAGCAGAGCGGAATCGCATTGTACAGGAAGTTCCGCATTAAAATTTGTAATAGAAAGCACTATGCCCGGAACGAAGCCGCCGAGAGCAAGCCCAAACTTAAAAAAGAAGCCGATTAGTGCATTTGCTATACCCGAAACACGTCTGCCTGTTTTCCATTCACCATAAGTTATTGCTTCGGGAATAAGCGACCAGATAAACGCACCTGCGACGCAAAACCCTATAGAGCGAATTGCCTGTGCGGTAAAAATTAAAGTAATATTTTCTGCCGGCAAAGCAAATAAGGCAACATAGCCCGCAAAAGAAATTATTAAAGATAAATACAGCAGCCCTTTTTTGCCGAACTTACGGCGCAGATAAGGCATAAATGGAAGAATAACAAGTGCAGGCAAGGCAGAAATAACATTGTAAATGCCTACTAACTCTTCATTTCCGATATTATATTTAATGAAATAAGTACCGGCGGAGTTTCCTATTGCCATAATGCCGAAAGCGGTAATAAAAATAAGCGAAAGAATAACGAGGGGTTGATTGTTTTTAAGCTCGGTAAAAAGGTCGGTAATCTTTACTTTTGCAGAATCCTGTTTTGAAATAACGACACGTTCTTTTGTGCAGAAAAAAGAAAACAGCAACGCAGCAAAACCCACAACACCGTAAATAATAATAGCAGAAAGCCATCCTCCGGCAGACTCCGGCGAATCCATCGTTCCGGAAAATGCAATTACGAGAGTTGGAATACCATAAGTTATAGCAACCTGAGCAATATTTACAAGCCACATTCTAACAGTAGTAAGTATTGTTATTTCGTTTTGGTCGCGGGTAAGGGCAGCATTCAATGCGCCAAAGGGAACATTAACTGTTGTATATACCATTGAAAGAGCAACGTATGTAATACAGGCATAAACTTCTTTTCCGACATTTGTAAAATCGGGAATTATAAAACAGGCAATCATCAATAATGTAAGAGGCAAAGACATTATAAGCATCCATCCGCGATACTTCCCAAAGCGGGTTTGACTCATATCTACCAACGCACCGAGAATCGGATCCCAAACGGCATCAATTATTCTTACAAAAAGAAACATAGCCCCTGCAAATGCGGGCGAAAGTCCATACACATTAGTATAAAAAAACAATAAGTACGTTGTTACTGTTTGATAGATAAAATTCTGCGCCATATCGCCGCTTCCGAAAGCGATACGTTCGAGCCATGACAGTTTGTAAAATCCTTTATTTTCTAATGTTTGCATACGTTTATAGTCTGATTTTTTAATGATTTGCCGTTCTAAACGGTACTGCGGGCAGTCCCTCGGCATTATACAAATTTGCATATTGCGGATTATCCGCCCATGCGTAGCGAACCGATACAGGGATATTGACAGTATCGTTCCATACCACAACTTTATTGCCTTCTATCTTTGCTTTTGCCCATACAAATTTGCCGTCTGCGCCGGCAATAGCAAATTCTTTCAATTCCCCGCCTTTAGCCGTTAATCCATTATCGGCATTAGTAAATGATAATATAATTTTGCCGTTTTTTATTTCCATTGATTTATATACAGGTCCCGAATATTCAATATCTTGGTTGTATGCAATTTTTTCAGCAGCAAGTGCTAAACGTTTGCCGACATCTTTTTTATTTAGCGGATGTATATCATTCCATTCGCCAATGTCAAT
The DNA here is from genome assembly GCA_031257915.1 of Bacteroidales bacterium. GTDB lineage: Bacteria > Bacteroidota > Bacteroidia > Bacteroidales > P3 > JAIRNR01. The sequence goes on along the minus strand of JAIRNR010000106.1, from coordinate 10,466 downwards.
TGTTACAACCATAGCAGTATTTGGGACAGATAAAGTATTTGTCTGGCTTTCTCTTAAAACAGCCCAATCGCTTTCGGAAGGCTTGTCGTATGCTTTCATATAATTAGACAATTGAACATACAGAAAAGGAAAATCACCCTGTTTCCATTTACTTCGCCAGTCGTTAATTAAAGTCGTAAATTCTTTTTGATAATTACTTGCACGAACGACATTTGATTCACCTTGATACCAAATAACGCCTTTGACAGTATAATTCAGCAGCGGAGCTAACTTTGCATTATATAAGCCAACAGGTTTCCAGCGGATAAATGTTTCGGGTTGCAGGGCTTCTTTTTTTGCACCGATTTTATACAACCATTCCCCGCTTAAATTTATTCTGACAATTGGTTTGATAACTTTGTCCGATACCGAATAATCATTATTATCAAACTCTAATCCGTAATATTTATCTTCCACAAAACAACCCCTGCCGATACGGCTTACTACGCGAATGGTAATTTCGTTATTTCCTGATTTCAGCAAGTTTTCAGGCACATTATACCTTCTTGGCGGGTACATATAAGTCGTATTTCCTACCCATTTACCATTGACATACACATCATCTGCGTCAACTATTGCGCCTGATAACAGAAGTGCCGGTTTTCCTGCTAATTCAGAGGGGATGTTAAATGTTTTTCTAAACCATATTGCACCATTGACTGTCTGATGGTCACTTTTATCCCAGTAACCGGGAATATTTATTTTTGACCAGTCTTTGGTGTCAAGATTTTCCGAATACCAGGGAACAGTATCGTATCCTTTATCCTCTTTATATAATTCGCCATGCCAGGTATCGTCACGAATTTTATCAGCGGCAATGATACTGTCTATCATTGATTGATTTTTATACTTGACAGCCTCCTGATATAAAGCAGGATATTGTTTAAGCGAATCTTCGCTAATCCAAGCTTCAACAGGTGAGCCGCCGAGAGCATTATTGATAAGTCCGACAGGGACATTATGCTTTTGATATAATTCTGTTGCAAAAAAATACCCGACAGCAGTGAAATCCATAACAGTTTCGGGAGTAGCCTTTACCCATTGTCCGGAAATGAAATCGTTTTGAGGTGAAATAAAATTATAAGTCTGCGGAACAAGAAACTGGCGAATATTCGGATTTGCGGCAATATATTTATACAGTGATAATACGCGGTGAACAGGTAATTCCATATTTGACTGACCGCTGCAAACCCAAACATCGCCGAATAAAATATCATTCAGAGTAATTGTCGTATCGTTTGTTTTAATTATCATATTATAACTGCCTCCTGCACTGTGAGCATGCAGTTGAATTTTCCAATTGCCGTTTTCATCTGCTTCTGTCTGATAATGATCACTGTCTAAAAACAATTCTACTTTCTGCTCACTGTCAGCCCATCCCCACACATTCACAGGCATATCGCGCTGCAACACCATCCCATCGCTTACTAATTTGGGCAATATGATTTTGGCATTACACAAAAAGCAGGCAAGCAGTAGAAAAACAGTGATAATATTTCGTTTCATAAAACAATTATTCCAATGTTCCGGGAAAATCAACACTAACATCACGACCAGCCAAACCATCGCAAAATCCTTTATATGCCCATTTGCGGTTATAATCGGCATCCCATAAACAGGGTGCATCATTTTTGAGCCAGTACTGATGTTCGTTTTCGTTGTCGGAAACGCCCCAAACAGTTATACCGTAGCGTTGCGATTCCGGAATATATTGATTATACATTTTTACAACCAATTCGTACAACATTGCCTGACGTTCTAAGTTAGCAGCGGTAGGAGAAACAGGCGATTCGGGATTGTTTTCAAAGGCTATGTCAAGTTCGGATATTTTGATAAGTTTGCCGGTATTTGCAAGTTTTTGGAACATATTTGCGACAGAAATCGTATCTGTCCACTCTAAATTAAGGTGCATTTGTGTACCGATACCATCAACAACAGCACCCTTACTTTCTATGTATGAAACGTATTCAATCAAGCCATCAACTTTTGCAGGAGAAGCCGATTCGAGGTTGTAATCGTTAATAAAGAGTTTGGCATCAGGGTTTGCCGCTTTTGCTTTTTTGAAAGCGGTAACAGCATAGTCTTGACCAAGATAATACTGCCAATAGAAAGTAGAGGCAGAAGTCAAATTTTCTTCACCTGTACGCACTGTGCCGTTTTCATTCATCGGCTCATTTATAACATCCCATGCGGCTACTTTATTAGCGAAATGCGTAACAACATCTGTAATATAATTTTCAAAAACAGGTGTCAATATTTCAATTTTTTCTTCCATTGTTTTCTCAATAACAACAGGTGCTTTACGCCTCGTTACAGATGTTGGTTCCGCCGATTTTTCAACTATTTTTACGTTATCAATATAATAAATAACATCAGGCAACTTACCCAAATCAAAACTCAATTTTATTACAGGATCGCCCGAAAAATCAGTCGGCAAAGTATAAGATATTTCTTTCCATATACTTGAAGTGGCAAAAGAAGACGATGTGCCGCTCCCATCCCAGTCTGTCCACGGATAATTGTCTGTAAACCCCGAATATGAAATGCGTCCCTGTCCTTCAATGTCGGATTTAATCATAAACGATACGGTGTATGATTTTGTCGGATCTACCGTGATTTCGGATGTTTGGAACTGTAAATCCCATTCGTTTGCCGATGTTGCACTCGCAATGGCTTTTAATCCATAAAGCCCTTCGTATTTTGCTTCTTCGGAAACAGTAATTCCCGCACCTGGATTAGGAGTTGTCAGGGGAGTAATTTCGCCTGTTTCAAAGTCTCCGTTTTCAACCAGATTTACTTCCAATGGAGCAGCGTCAAGGTCGGTAACGGTTACGTTATCAATATAATATTTAACGTCTGCAACTGCACCGAGCAGTAGTCGGAACGTCATTGCAGGATTATCTGTGGTTGCAATCATAGCAGGATCGCCGGAGGATTCGGTATTATACTTCACTTCGGTCCAGTTAGTACCAACATTTGCCAATTCCGCATCATTAACCCAAGGGTACTGGTTACCCAAATTATCATTAGGGAAGTCAAGACCTATTTTACCTGCGCCGTCACATTTAATCCAAATAGAAATTTCATAATGATGCCCGCTTATGACAGGGAAGGGGGGACTCGTAAGTTGAGCGTCATATTTACCGGCGGCACCACTACCAACAGTAGCTTCTAATGAGTGTGTCCCTTGCAGTGCTTCGGTAGTAACAACAGCATAGTCCTGCTCGTTAAAATTAGGAGACCATCCGCCCATACCATCTTCAAAGTCGCCGTCAATCAGGCTTTCGCCTGCCGGACCGGGAAGAATTTCAGGTGCAATTAAACTGTTAAGATAACCCGCCTTCTGTTGATTATGCCATACTAAAGTATGTCCGAACACAGTAACGCCATTAGCAATAAGAGCATCAACAACAGGATCAACTTTTGAAAAATCAAGAGCACCTGAATTTGTCATCAAAGCATCCTGTTTCATTTCATTTCCGGCTGTAATATCGTCGAAATTTTCATTGACAAGGTTGCGATATGTTTCATTGTTAGTGTAAAGTGAGAAATCTATGCCAACGCCGATTTTCATATTTGGCACTAATTTGTAGGTCTTCAACGGAGCATAACGCTCAATTTTTTCGGCTATTGGAAGGGGTATATCTTCCGGATTTACATTACCGTACCCGGAACTGTCCCATTTCATTTTTTCCTTGTAACAGCCCGTAAAAGCGAAACAAAAAACAAGAGACAGTGCTGTTATATTTAATATCTTCTTCATACGATTATTTATTGTTATTTTTTTTAATTGGACTTATTCTTCATTATCCGGAAAATCGCTATACTCCGGAACTGCTAAAGGCACAAAACGAATATTATCAAAATATATTTTTTGTGTAGCAACAACAGGGTCGAATACATCGGTAATACCGCTGTTTTCAAACCACGGTCCCGACTGTTTATAACCTGCAGCAGAAATAGAAGCAACAACGTCATCAAGTACCGCATCTTTGTAGTCGTCGCTCAAACTGAACGGCAAAGTAACAGTAAACCAGCAGCCGGGATTAACTAATGCTTCCGGGCTATATTTACCACTGACATATACAGGTTGATATATCATACAGTAACGATTTGAACCGGAACCATCGGCAACAACAAAACGAATGATACCGCTATTCCATTCGCCTTCTATATAAATGTCAAACTGAATACCGCAATCGGCAGCCGAAGTAGATCCCGGAATATAATTTGTTATAGTGCCGGAAATAGCAGCAGAGTTAAGCCAAAAACGTTGATCGGCACTTGCTGCAGTATTTCCGGAAGCATTAAATATTTGATACCCGCCCTGTGATTTAGGCAGATTACCTGAAGCGGGAACAAGTGCTGTTTCTGCTTCGTTATCAATATTTGATCCCCATGAATAATTTTGTATATCGTCAAAATTATGAATAAGCCCTTCTTTATAATTGAAGTTAGGCGCAGTATAAGCACCGCCGTTAACGCCGATAAAAGTGATAGAGCCGCTTTCTACTACATCTGCGGGAACGACAACATTGCACCATTTGCCTTCTTCGTTGTCGGAACTGAATTCGGCAGCATGGATATTGCCCGGGAATATAACATCACTAACTCCATACAGTCCGCTGCCTGTAAGAGTGATTGTTTCACCTGCCTGTGCCATTGTATGCGATACACTTGTGATTGAAGGAGCAGCGGCGCGAATTTCAAAATTATAAACATATCTAATGTCGCCCTTTATAAGGCATATAGTATTCTTTATATCTTCAGGCAAATCCATTGTCGGAACATCCCTTGATATTTGGAATACCATAGAATTATTGCTTATAAATACAGGATTAAAATACACATCTTCACCATTAACGAGAAGTTGCTGCAAACCTGAAAATCCGCTTCCTTCAAGACGAATAACCTGTCCAAGCCGGGCAAACTCTACCTCTCGGTCAGGGACAGATGACTGTGCATTCTCAAGATACACCTTATCAATCTTGAAAGGTGTTGTCAAATCTGGATTTTCTTCACTGCATGAGGCAAAAATCAAGCAAAGTGCTATAGCCCCAAGATATTTTCCAAGATACTTTATTGTATAATTCATATTGATAATATTTATAACTTAGTCAAACAAATCAGTTATTCGGTCTTCTGTAAACGTATATGATACGGGTGTTCCGCCGAGTTTGGTATTCATCATCAATTCTGATTCCGGATAAGGAAGGCGGAATGTAGCGGCAGTTGCATTACCTACGGCACGCGCTTGCGGCGCGTAATTTGGGTCCGAATTCGGACGTATGTTATTTGGGGCATCAAAAAGATATTGGATAACATTTCCGCGATCCTGATTGTTGATATAATTGATAACCTCCTGCTGTTTGTAGTATGAGCGGGCGAGCAAGTCATACCAGTACAAACCTTCAAGACAAAATTCCACACGGCGTTCGTGTCTTAAATCCTCCCAGGATATAGACTCTTTTGCAGTTAAGCCCGCACGTTCTCTAACAGCATTAAAATATTGCAGAGCAAGAGCATCGGAAGTTGCAGTACTGTTGCCCATTACGGCTTCAGCGTAGTTGAGCAGTATTTCCGCATAACGCTGCATATAGGTATCAAGACCCGAATTCATACGCCCGATAGCAGGATTGTCTTTACTTGAGCCTGTAACACCTTTTTTAACGCTGAGCCAGCGTGTGGCGAAAGAGGCAACGTCTTCGCTATAGAGCAATCCACCATTAGCAGAATTTATTTCAGGATAAAAATCGCCATTGCCCATCCATGTTGCTTTACGACGTATTGTGTCGTCTTGTTCGTACTCCTTTGCCATATCGTAGGGGCAACCTGTACCACCGCCGCCCCATGCGGCATCATCGCCCGTAACAATAGAACCAAAAGCAAAATATGCCTGTTGAGTATTTATTAAACCGTAGCCCGTTTCGCTTGTCAAACCCGAAACCCAGCGCAGACGAAATATCGCTTCGGAATTGTTATTATATTCTATCCTGAATAAGTCATCATAATTATCAATTAATGAATACGTATTACTGTTTATGACTTTTTCTGCCGCTTTTTTAGCAAGTTCCAAATAACCTTCGTCCCGTGAACCGCAATTCGGATTTTCACCATAATTAGAAGCAACATATCCCGAATAAGCAAGATATAAACGCGAAAGCATACCAAAGGCGGCATAACGGTTTATACGTCCCTGTGTAAGCGATGCTTCAGGCAAATGTTTTGCAGCATACTCCAAATCACGAATTGCGTATTCAAAAACATCTTTTTTAAAATTGCCGGACTGTATTGGATTTTCTACAAAAGTTTGTTCGTTATCAACAATAATAACATCGTTCCAAAGCGAAGTGAGGTACCAGTATGCAACACCACGCATAAAACGTGCTTCTGCGATATATTGTTTTTTTACATCATCATTTATAGAACTTTCTCCTATTGTTTGAATAACGCCTGTTGCTCTAACAGCAACAGTATAGAGCGATTCCCACGCAGAAACCAAAGGTCCGGTAAGTCCGGTAACGGTTAAATCGGTAAAAGGATAAACATAATCCGAATAATTTGCCTGTAAATTATATGCCATACCATCTCCAAATCCAAAATAAAACTTATCGTTGAAGCCAAACCATGCGCGATTATATAGAGGTGTTATAAGCATCGGCAGATTCTCTTCCGTCAGCGAAGCACCGACAATAGAATTGCTCGGTGAATTTTCGAGAAACTTTTGACACGAGGTTAGCGAAAACATTGCTGCAAGTGTAAATAATATAAATATTTTATGTGTTTTCATAGTGCAAAACTTTTTAAATGTTCGTTTCATTGTTGTATAAATTATATTGTTAAACTTATGCCGAATGTATAGATACGCGGTGAGGGATAACGTCCGTTATCGACAGATAAAAGTTTTGAGCCATTATATCCTGTGCTTTCACCAACTTCGGGATCATAACCGCGATACCTCGTAAAAGTATATAAATTCTGGAATGTAACATAAAAACGAAGTTGTTCAAAATGTATTTTTTTTAGTATTTTTCTCGGCAAAGAATATCCGAAAGACAGATTTTGTATTCTCAAATAAGAACCGTCTTCAATAAATCTGTCGGAAAAAGCAAAATTATAGTCCGAAGTTGCTGTAGATAAAGACAGGCGGGGCGATTTGGGATCGCCTCCGACAATGTGAACATTGCGGAAATCATTTGGCTTGTCGGGGTCTATCAAATCAGTAACTGCGTAGTCAAGTGCAGAGGTAAATAAATTGGAAATATTTCTACGTGGATTTTCCATATATCTGCGGGCATAGTTCACAACATCGTTGCCAAAAACTCCAACAAGCTGAATGCTCAAATCGAAACCTTTATAAGAAAAAGTATTGTTTAAACCGAAAGTGAATTTTGGCTCGGAATTGCCAATAACTACGCGGTCTTCTTCTGTGATTTTATCATCGTTATTTTGGTCTTTATAGATATAATCACCAATCCAAACGCCCGATTGTTCATCAATAGGAAGTAAACTGCCGTCCGATAGGGTGGTAACAGCAGTGCGGACAATGTTACCATCCTTATCTGTGCGGTAAAAATCAGTTGCTTTTTCAAATCTGCCTATTACCTGATAACCGTAAAACTCACCGATAGGAAAGCCCTCTACTGTTCTGCTAATGATTGTCTGACCGGTCATTCCCCATTCATTATCATTAACACGACCATACATTGTATATTCAGAGCCGGAGCCATCGCCCATAGAAAGGACTTTGTTTCTGTTTGTAGAAATATTTGCACTTATTCTCCAAAGAAAATCCTTCGCTTTGATGGCTATTGCGTTAACAGTAAATTCAACCCCGCGGTTCCTGAGAGATCCGATGTTTGACCATGCCAAATTACGTCCTGCCTGAATATAAGCAGGAACAATTCTCTGCATTAACAGATTGCTTGTGGTTTTATTGTAAAAATCAAATACAAAATCAATTCTGTTGTTAAATATGGAAAGGTCAAAACCGGCGTTGAACATATAAGTTGTTTCCCAGGTAACATTTTCATCATACATATTGAGAGCATAAAGTCCTGTACCCCAAGGGGTAGTTGATGCTTGATATTTCATCAGATAAGAAAAGTGATCCTGGTCAATATTTTGATTGCCCATACCACCATATCCGACACGAAATTTCAGGTTTGACAACCAACTTTTTGTGTTTTCCATAAATGATTCGTTGGAAAGACGCCATGCAACAGCAACAGAAGGGAAAACTCCCCATTGATTATCCGGCTTGAAATTAGAAGAAGCATCTGCTCTAACTGTTGCTGTTATCATATATTTTTCCTTATAAGAATAGTACAAACGTCCGAAGGAAGATACTAAAGGAAAGATACTTGTTGAGCCGTCGGTGGCGGAAGTAGTAGCATCTCCAAGTGTTAAATCGGGAAATGTATTTGTTGGCGAGCCTGTACGGGTGCCCCAAACGTTACTCCATTTTGACTGACTCATTTCAAAACCTATCATAGTATTTATTTTATGATCTTCGCCAATATCCTTATTATAATTTAAAGTATTTGTCCAGTTCCAGTATCTGCTGTACGATTTTTCTACTCTTCGAGTGTTTACATCGTTAAATTGAGTTTCGGATAATTTATAAGTTGGTTGAAATCTATCTGAATTTACCATATTAAAATCAAAACCAAATTCTGTTTTATAGGATAATCCTTCAATTTTTCCTTTTGGAGCAATTTCAAGATATGTGTTGCCGCGTAAGCCAAGACGTTCTACGTTGTTGTCTATTAAACTTGCCATAGCAAGCGGGTTTGTCGGCATAAACTGTTCGTCTGCTGCAGAAAAAGAGCCATCGGCATTTCTTTCGGGAACATCCGGAGTGCTGCGGATAGCAACAGCAACAAGATTCTGGTCGTTGTTTGTGAGTTGCTGATAAGTATTGGCAAGGGCGAAAGTTACACCTGTTTTTAGCCATGGTTTTATTTTCGCATCAAGATTACCCGAAACATTATAACGCTTAAAGCCTGATCCTGCAGCAATACCGTTTTGATCGGAATAGCCCACACTTACATTATAATTTATTATTTCATTACCGCCTGATAGCGACAGATTATGGCTTGTCATCAGTGCCTTATTAAACAATACATCTTGCCAGTCCGTACCTGTACTGAGCAGGTCGGGACGAACAAAACTGTTGTTGTAGTTAATCATTCCGTTTTCTGCAAGCACATTGCGGTGAGCTGCATATTGCTGAAGATTAAGAACACTTAAATGCTTGGGAATTTCCTGCCAGCCGACATAGCCGTTATAAGATACTTTTGCTTCGCCTGACTGTCCGCGCTTTGTCGTAATTATAATTACGCCGTTAGCACCGCGGGAGCCGTAAATAGCAGTTGCAGAAGCATCTTTTAGAATATCCATAGAAACAATGTCGGCAGGATTTATTGAGGCAAGAGGATTTGTTATACCTGATTCGCCTTGAATAGCAATGCCATCAATAACATATAATGGCTCTGTTGTAAGATTAAGCGAGGCTGTTCCGCGAATTTTAACAGATGCGGCAGCACCCGGCATACCGGAGGACTGCACAACTTGTATGCCGGCAGCCCTGCCTTGAAGTGCCTGGTCTATTGTAGCGGCTACTGTCTTTTGAATTTCCTCAGCACCAATAGAACTGATTGAACCGGTAAGGTCTGCTCTTTTCATCGTTCCATAACCAACAACAACAACTTCATTAAGGGTTGCTGCTTCTTCATCAAGGGTAAGATTAAGACTTGAACTGTTGCCAATCTGTACGGTTTCTGTTTTGTAGCCTATACAAGACACTTTTAATGTTTTTGCATTGTCCGGAAGCGTAAAAGAGAATTTGCCGTCAATATCCGTTGTTGTGCCGATTTGAACATCCGAAGCATAAACGGCGGCAAACGGTATTGGCCGCCCTGCGGAATTATGAACAACTCCATTTACTACTCTTTGCGCATATCCGTTATCTATTATGAGCAACAGAAACAATGTCAAAACAGGATAGATAAATTTGTTTTTCATACGATTATAAATTGTTGATATGTATGGTTAATTTGTTTTTTGCTGTGGAGTAGTGGTAACAGGGGGTGTCGATGAACTTTGTTTTTTGCTGCGGGGTAATGGCTGCGTATAATGGAAATGGCGGCAATTACAGTTGAGTTCGGATTTGCCGAATAATCATCTGCTTGGGTGCCGGAATTTTTATATGTTCGCTTCTCTTATGAAGCGGTATAATTGCTTGATTTATGGTTTTACAGGATTGTTGCGGTTGTTTGATTTGCGGATATGCGGGATTGCGTCTGATTGTGGTGCGCTTTGGCAGGAATTGTTGCGGTTGTTTGATTTGCGGATATGCGGGATTGCGTCTGATTGTGGTGCGCTTTAATAAGGAATTTGTTGTAACTGCTTGATTTATAGTTGTA
>JAIRNR010000105.1 GCA_031257915.1 Bacteroidales bacterium | reverse complement strand
GCTATTTTTTTCGTTTTATTCTCAATATATTTCCACTTTATCGGTTGTATGGAATCTATTAAGAGTCCATCCAAATCGTCATATTGCAAAAGTACGCCGCTCTCTTTATTTTTGTATATACTTCTAACTGCTTCATTCACCTTTGTTGTGAAGTCTCCATAATCGCTTCCTTTTGTTACTTTACTCTTTGATTTGGAATCCGGACTATCGCCCATTTGCTGATATAAAAAAAGTGCTTCCGAGTTATTGAAATCCAAAGTAGCCAAATAGTATGGAAATACGTCAGACATTATATACATATCGTAAGTTATCGTTATTTTGCTCGTGAATTGAATTTCTTGAGCGGATGTCTTTCCTGCAATAATGAGGATTAAAAACAATTCAATTAAATATTTTTTCATATTATAGAGTGCTTATTTATTAACGGCAATTTTTTCAATTATATACCACAATTGATTTTTTGGCTTTTTTTAACCTGAAGAGGTGTGGTCGTATTCCTCAACCGCAGGTTTTCTTTTCTGCTAACAATAAGCCCATAGCAGAAGATAAAACTGTCAAAATTATTTTTACCCAGTAGCCAAATTTTATCGCTCGCATAAAGTATAAACGATAGTTTAGAAAAAGTAATCAGTATTGGGAGTTTGAAAGACAAAATTAGAATGTAAGCGTCAAAGACACCTGCGAACAAAGACCGTTGCAGATATGCAAACTGTCGAAAAATCAAAGTGTAAATCTTATTAAAGGACATGCTTTTATGAAATGTTTTTAATAAAGAACATACTTTTAATTTTTATATTGCAAATGTATGTAAAATTACGTTAAAAAGCAATTGTCGTAATAAGCCGAAAATTCAATTAGATAAGTTATATTTTCCTGTCCAAAATTTTGTTAAATAATCAATAATTTTTTTCGCATAATCAACAGGCAAAAACTGCCCCTTGCGCTTGTCATAATCCTCGTAAAACTCACCGTAGGCACAGTATTTACACTTCAAGTTGCACTTGTCTGTTACCTCGAAAGTTAACAGGTTTAGGCGGGTTATAGCATGATTGATATTGTCGGTTGTTATACAGGCACATTTTTTAATCATCTTTCTTTTTGTTTCTCATGTCGTTTTTTGTCGTTATTTCTTTATACCAAGTTGTCGGCTCTTTGCTCAAATAAAGGACATTGTTTTTATAGTCGGCGATAAAATTAAATCTTTTCAAAAATGGTATTCCAAGTAATCCATCGCCCCCAACAAGCATATCTAAATAGTCAACTATCGGCTCTTTTACGAGTCTATTACAAACAATCCCTCTTTTTAAAAATACGCTATCACTAATAGAAAGTGAATCTATTCGCCACATCCATTCATTTTCTCCCTTATTATATCCACTTTTCACCATTAGTGCTTTGTCTTTATTTACAGGAATATCTTTTGCAAAACTATACTTAAATACAATACCTGTACCGAAATTGCCTGTGTCGAATAGGAAACGACCCTTTTTCTTTTTCCCATTAGCAGTTCTAAATCCACCTATCTCAATGTATTTTTCATTAAAGTTAGAATTTTTTATCTGTTTTGGGGGGTATAACGGAATTGCAATATAGTTTGCAACATCCGGCAATGTGTCGGAAAATGATATTGTATTCTTGTCAAAATTTACTATTGTAATTTTATTGACAAAGGCATTGTGACAAATTATTCCTTTTATATTATTATTGTTTTCATATTTTTTTGATTGATTACGGACTTTTATATTGTGTACGTAAAACGTATGATCACCAATAGAAATGGGAATATCACCACGATAATATGTGTACCAATAATACATCCTTATTCTTGGTTTTACGCGAATTAAATTTGTCGTATCAATATATTTATAAAAAAATGCACTGTCAACAGTAATTCCACCGTTATCTTCATCCTCTGCTAAACCACTATCCAACATGAAATCTGCAGGAATACTGTTATTGACTTTTGCCGTTACTACAAGAGCGTTAAAACGATTCTCTACTAATTTTGATGAAATATTTATTTGTTTGCAACTGTCTGATGCCGCGCATTTACAGTGCATAGCTATTATAATTAACATAATAGATACGATTGCTTTCTTTTTTTGCATAAAATTATGTAATGTTTAAATAATATGACAATTGTTTTTTGCTCATTATATTGATACAAAAAGGTACATACTGTTTGATATGTTGCACTTTAAGTTGCATGCATTGGTGATTTCAAAAGTAATTTGATGAGGATTAGCAAGTTGAAAAAAAATATCTTCTTTAGTAATAAACGATTGTTTCATTATTCTTTCTGTTTACAACTTAAGACAACATATTCATCTTTGCGCTTAACAGTCATAGTAGTGTTTGATTTATCATTCGCGAGCGACATCATTTCAAGAGAAATTTTATCTGCTTTTCCATTTTTTTGTTCCAAATACTGCCACAATGGTTTTGTTCTGTTATTATTGAAAAGTAATAAAGTACCATTATAGCCCAAATCAAAAAGTGTGCTAGTATATTTGCGCACTTTACCAACATCATCTGTAAAACTAATGGGATACTTTACTAATTGTTTTTTTAGGTTCCACTCAACAGGATATACCACAGACGAACTATCTATTTTATCTACAAATTCAATACGGTTTTTTGTGTTATTTATTTTTATAATGCCTTTCTCAGCAAGCAATCTTAAAGGGAAAACACCATCATCTTTTATATTAAGGATGTTTGAAGCATTGTTTTCTGTCTTTTTTCCAAAAATATCTAAACTGTTTTTATCATTATATACTCCTACAAATTGAACAATTCTATGTGTTTCTTTTGTTTTTTCGTCAATAATAGCACCTCCTGATGTATTTGTATTTTGTATAATGCTGTCGCCAAAAGAAAAATAAATATTACATTCCGCAATATGCGAACTCTCATACGTCCATAACGAACTGAATGAAATCGGATATTCTTTAAATCCCAAAATATGCGCATATTTGTCAATAAAATCTTGATTTAACTGCACTTCATCACAACCATTATCGACCTGGAGAACAGCATCAACCGTATCGTTTATCCTCACATTAACGAGTAAAATACCAAATTCGTTTGAAAAAGGAATAGACCATTTAACAGTTTCACACATTGATATGTATGGTAACAATACGAGTGTCGTAAACACGTATAAACGGCACAACAAGTTTATTAAGGACATATTTTTTAATGAAATGTTTTTAGTGAGGAACATGCTTTTAATTTTTATATTGCAAATGTATGTAAAATTACTTTAAAAAGCACTGTTGTAATAAGTTGCTTTGTCTGAGGCTTGATAACGCGGTTTGGTATTGACGGTGTGGCGGCGGGGTATCGTTTTTGACTATTGTGGGCAGTTAGTTGTCCGTAGCTTTGTGTGCGGGGGATGGATTGGGCGAGGCTTGGGGGTAAGCCTTCTGCGGCACAAAAGCACCCAACCGCTGAATGAATATAGTCCTTAAAGGTTATATGCGAAGTCCCAAGCGGTTGTTATACTCATGTTTGGCTGCTTGTGCTTTGCCGCAGGGGGCTTACCCCCGAGCCTGTGCGTTGGCGTGCGTGGGATGGATTGGGTGATGAGTAGCGGAGGCGGAAAGTAACGGCGGGTTGTGCAAAGAGCACGACTGTGGGTGCGTTAGGGATTGAGAAAGCCCGACCCTTTGGCGCATGTCCCTTGCGCCGAATACGACAATTAGTTTATTTTTATTCCTGTTTTTTGTATTTCTGTTATCATTCCCGAATAATCCGTATCACGCGCAATAATGTGTGGTTCAATTCTCATGTCTATTTTGCGCCTTAATTTCCAAAGAGGAACGGTAACTTCAGAATAATCGCTATTGTCGGAATCAACAATAAACGCAACGTCAATATCACTATTGGCAGTTGAGTAACCCTTTGCATACGAACCAAATAAATACACATTTTTTGTACTTAACGGGATGTTGTTACTTTTTACAATATTTTTGTACTGCCTGACTTTTTTTATAATAGTCGCTTTTTCATCCATTGTTGCAAATTTATTGTTTTGTCCAAAATTTCTTTTGTTTTACTGTCCGTCATAAATTTTGACACTTTTCCTTTATATTCAGGGTATCTCGCTTCAATATTTAATGGTAGAAGTTCTACGATAAAATCCTTCTGCTCATCGGTCAATAAATCATAAAAACCACCGCGTACAGCAATTACTTCAAAGTTATGGATATATGGAACATTTATTTCCGGATTTGATTTTACAAAAAATGCTTTGAAAATTTTCTCTATTGACTGATGGCACATAAATCCTGCATACAAAAAATGCTTCAATTTGAATAAATCAGAGGCGACAGTCAAATCATTATCAGACAAACTTATCCAATACTCAATTTTCTCATTTGTAGTCATATTCTTTACAAAAATAACACTTTTTGGCAATATAATCACTCATGTTTGCCCTAAAATCACGGATCAAGCCTGCAATGACAACCTTATGCGGATAAATTGTATAAATTTACAAACTGTCCGAATAAAACAGGCGTCTTATTCGTTTGTAAGTTTTTTCAGTTCCTCAGCAGTTTTTGCAACAATGAAATTCGCTTTTTCAATTTCTTTCTTGAGTGTTTCCTCGTTTGTTTTATCGGGGTTATACGTTATTTTTAGCGATTTATTTTCCAAACTCGCCTTGTAATTTATAACTCCTTTAATAAAAGGAACATTCTTGTCAATACGTTTCAAACATGTATGACAGTGGACGTTTACATAAAACGTTACTTCTTTGTTTTTCGTTTCTGCAGCCGCAGCCGTAAGCGTTGTTGCTGCAAAAAATAATCCGAGCAGCAGGGTTAAAAATTTTTTCATAAAAATAAGTTTTTTAATTATTGATGTTGTAAAATTTAATTAAAGTATCAATGAATTTTGTGTTCATACTGGTTTTATAAAAATTATAATGTTAATCGTAATCCGATATAAAATGTGCGCCCCATCAGCGATCCCCAAATAACAGTTGCGTCAAAATTGTTGCTGAATGGGTGAGCGGCGTCTATTATAGGTTCTTTTTGCACCTGATTAAAAATATTTTCACATCCGGCATATAAATCAACATACTTAAATCTTTTTGTTATTTGCGCGTGCATAATAATGTACGGTTCGCCATATTCGCCCATTGCACCGCCTGTATTCGGCAGTCGCGCAGGTCCGTTAAATTGCGTAGTAATATCAAATTGCCACTTGTTCATATTTGTTTTGATATTATTTACAACAAGTGCTTTCCAGCGCGGTGACAGTGCTTTGACAAGCAACTGTCCGTCCAGCGTCTGCCTGACATCGTTAAAACGTCCTGCGAGCGTTAAATCCCAATGTTCATCAAAAAGCGAAAATTTTGCTTCCGCTTGCAGCGCATTTGAATATGATTTTTCACGCGACATGTAAAAGTACAGATAATGTGCATCCCTGTCCTGATTTATTACAAGCTGATTTACAAACTCCGTTCTGTACGCGTCAAACGACAATGTTACTTTATGGCTGTTATTAAAAAAAATCGTATGTACGTAATTAAAGCCGTAATTCCACGCATCTTCCATTGTAATATCGCTCTCTTTTTTCATCGTTCTGCTGCTTGCCATAAGAGCAGCATTTTCCGCAAAAACATTTGGGCTTCTGTACCCCTTGCCGATAGAAGCGCGAAGTGCAATATTGTCGGTTATACTCCATTTGAGGTGAATACGCGGAGTAAAAAAATGTTTATTATAAAAAGAATTGTAATCGTAACGCACTCCCGAAACAATACTTATTTTATCTGATGTAAGCGAATATTGTGCGAACACACCGGGAATATGTTCCGCTTTATTTTCCTTAAATTCCTGCGGAAACAACATCGGTGGAGATGATATGTAAATATCGTTTAAAAAATTGAACTGATAACTGATACCTGTATTCAGTTTGTGAATATCTGCAAATGCTTTTTCAAATATCAAATTTGCATAAACATTAAATTCTTTTGCTTCATAATTTTTATTTCCATATATTGCAGATAAATCGGTATAAGTTGCCGACAGTTGAGTGCCGATATTAGTGCCGTCATCAGCAAGGAGAAAAGCATTTTTTGTAAATGCCTGCAAACGCTTTATACTGCTTTCAAATCCCCATAAAGTATCATCTTTTTTCGGGTTAAAATTCATCTGTCCGCCGACACGCCTGTTATAAATGGCATTTACAGTGGAAATATTATGATATTTATCTCCGCCGTAATACCATCTGTTAAGCAAATTTACCATCAGATTTTTCGGCTTGTCCATAAATCCGTCATCACCGATATGGTCTAACTGCCGCTCGAAAAAAGACGCATGACCAAAGAGTGAAGTTGATAATTTTTCGTTTATTTTAACTGTGCCGATAATATTTGCTTCTGTTTGCAATTCGTGATTAAGATAGATATTTACAAAAAGCGGGTCGGCACTTTGCGGCTTTTTATATTCCAGATTGATTTGTCCCGAAAGTGCCTCATAGCCGTTTATTACTGAGGATGTACCTTTTGAAATTTGAATTGATTCAAGAAAAGGTCCCGGTATAAAGGCTAATCCGTGAGGAGTAGAAATGCCTTTTAACATTGGCATATTTTCATACATTATTTGCGAATAAAGCCCTGTCAACCCAAGCATTTGTATTTGCTTTGCGCCCGAAACCGCATCACTATATCCGGCATCTACAGTCGCACTGTTCTCAAAACTTTCTCCAAGATTGCAGCAGGCAAGTTGCATTAGTCCCGCACTTGTGATAATTTCGGTTTTTAATGGCGTTATTTTTGATGTGTAAGCTCCGCCCATATTATGGTTTATTGATACTTCCTTTAATGTTACGGTACTGTCGGAATCTTTATGCTCATGTTGCTGCGCTATTCCGTTCCAAAATAAATTCAGCAATATTATTATAGATAAGATTTTTTTCATTTTCTCAGATTTTTAATTTAAACTCTATTGAAGATACAATATCCTTAAGGTGCGAAAGAATCCGCACAAGAAGATATATGTCAGGCTAAATTAAATTCTGAAAATACAGATAGATGTGAGTATGTCCGCTCTGCTCTTTATGAGTTCGTCCGTACCGGGTGGAAAAATTTGTTGTATAGCGAAATATTTATACGTATAATGTTCGCATACGGCAGGAGCGATTGCCGCAAAAAACGACAAATCACTTTTGATGTTATATTGCCTGGATACTTGAAAATCATCAATATTTATTTGCTCAATATGGTTAGAGCAACAGGGTGTTTCCTGAAAAGTGCTTTCCGTATTTTGCACCGGAGTACAGTCTCTTTCTCCACAGCAATCGTCAGCCTCTGTGTCGGCAAGCATAACCGAATGCAGTTCTCCACCGCAGTAGTGAAATGCTACCGATACCTGTGATGATGCAAACAACATCACTACTGCTAAAAATATGGATATTATCCGTCTGACCATTGCCGCTAATATACGAAAAATTAGTGAATTTTGGTTTTATGCAAAACTTCAGATGATGCCATATTTTCGGGGAGAGTAACTGTCAACTGCATTACCACTTAAAATTAAAAGTAATACTGGGAATGGCAGAAAAAAGATAGATCATTTCGGCGTACGATTTTGCAGGCTTGGAAATATCTCCGTCCTCAGGACGCTGGTCTATAAAATTTATTGTCCATGGATTTTTACGTGCGTACGCATTATAGACACCTATTGCCAAATCCCACTTAAAACGTTTTTTGCTTTTGGGATTGGAGTACAGAGTATAGGCAACATCAAGACGATGATATGCAGGCATGCGCTGTGAATTTCTGTCGGAATAAACAGGAATTACAAAACCGTCCAAAAGCACTGCTTTGCCGCCGGGGTAGGTGACAGGCAAACCCGAATAAAACACCCAGTTAAAAACAAAACCATGCCGTAAATGCGGCTTTATATTGAGCATAATATTTATTGCGTGCGGACGGTCGTAAGGCGCGGGATACCATTTATTATCGTTCACTTCATCTATCTTGCGCATAGAACGCGAAAAAGTGTAACTCACGGAGCCATTTACGATACCTTTATTACGCTTAACCATAACTTCAACACCGTACGCATATCCCTGTCCCTTGCGGATTTCGCCGTAAAGTCCTGTAGCGGGACTGCCGTCAATGCTGAACGGTAAAAGATTTGAATGATCCTTGAAGTCGATAACGTTGGTAAGTGCGCGGTAAAATCCCTCAACGGACGTTTCCCATTCATCATTTAGAAAATTTTTAAAAAATCCGAGTGCGAAATTATTTGCAACTTGCGGTTTTATGTACGGATTTGCAGGAAACCATACATCAAGCGGATTGCCTGATGTAGAATTTTGCGCAAGCTGTGAGTATTGCGTAGTGCGCGAATAATTCGCTTTTATGCTCATTGATTTATTAAACAGATAAGCAACTCCTATGCGCGGCTCCCAGCCGAAATAAGTATGAAACATTTCACCCTTGCCGTATGCTTTGATTGAAGTATGTTCGTAATTTTCATCGTACATATTCACACTGTCCTGACCGATATTTGTAAAAGTTGAAAGACGGATACCGTATTTTACGAGAATATGCTCGCCTATTTTTTGATCATTGCCTGCGAAAATTGAATTTTCCCACGCCTTAAATGTTCCCTGCGAAAATGTCCTGTTTTCAATTCCGTCTATCGGCACATCTTTAAATCTTACATTTATATTACCTGCACGGTAACGATGAAATGTAGATCTATAACCAAAAGAAATATTATGTTGAAATGCAGATGTGTCGCCGATGTGTAGCGCACCGTCGATTTTCGCACCGAAGTCGGTCATGCCTGCTGTCCAGTCAAAACCGAATGCGGCGCTTTCAGTGCCAAGTTCATAATTGTAATCAGTAGCGTAAACAGAAGTGTTAAGCGCAAATTCAGGCGAAAAATAATGACTGTGTACTAACGATAAAACTTTATTGCCATAGTTCATTCTAACTCCTCTGTTGCCAATGCCAAAAACATCTTCGCCCATATAACCGCTTAAAGTAATCTTATCTTTTTTACCGATTTTTTGCGCAAGTTTTAAGTTAATATCGTAAAAGTGTAATTTGACATCATTATTATTTACAAGCGGCAAAAACAAGTCAAAATACGTGCGTCGTCCGCTTATAATGAAAGAAGTATGGTCTTTCCATACAGGACCTTCTACCATAAGACGTGAAAGTAAAATGCCGATACCACCCTGTAAGTGGTATTTTTTCATATCGCCCTCTTTCTGCCTCACATCAACAACTGACGAAAGTTGTCCGCCGAAAGACACAGGTATATCGCCTTTGTAGAGCGTAGCATCGGAAATTATGTCGTTATTAAAAACGGAAAAAAATCCTACTGCATGAGATGGATTGTAGATAAGTGCATTGTCAAGATAAATGCCGTTCTGGTCGGGACTTCCGCCGCGTACGCTAAAACCACTGCTGCCCTCGCTTGTCATTATAACGCCGGGTAAAAAAGTCATCGCTTTCATCAAGTCGGCTTCGCCAAGCAATGTCGGGATTTTTTTTATCGCTTCCTCCGACAGATAAACTGTGCCGACAGTGTTGCGGTCTATCATACTTCTGCCGAAACCTTGCACCGATACCGCGTCGAGTACTCGCACACTGTCGGTCTTTGGTGCGGCAGACACAGCGACTCCCACAGAAAAGAACAGAAAAAAGAAAATATTTCTTTTCATTTATTCATATTCAAAATTCAATTCGTCAATTAGATTTTTTGCACCCGCGAACCTGTCGATTATAAACAGAATATAACGGATGTCCACAGCTATAGTGCGTTTAAGGACAGGATCAAAATAAATATCACCGCTCATTGCTTCCCAGTTACCGTCAAAAGCAAGTCCTGTAAGTTCGCCATTACCGTTTAACATCGGACTGCCTGAATTACCGCCTGTAATATCATTAGTGCTTAAAAAGCAAGTTACAAGAATGTTGTCGCATAATGTCGTATCATAGTAGCCGTAAATTCCATAGTCACGCGCCTGATACAACTCTTTAAGATACGGTGGTACCGTAAAGTCCGAATTACCCGGATCTTCTTTTTCCATCACACCTTTTAACGTTGTAGTTTCTTTGTAAATAACCGCATCGGCAGGTGAATAATTTTTAATGCTGCCGTAGGAAAACCGCATTGTTGAATTTGCATCGGGGCAAGCGGCACGTTGCGGTTGCATTTCCATTACCCCTTTCAGATAAAGGCGTTTTTGTGCCGCAAGTGCATTTGACAGGCTCTCGGAACGCACGTTTTTTATATCTTCACTGAAAGTATTAAACAGCGCAAATGCAGGGTCTTTTTCTAATGTTTTAAGAGATGGTGCATTTAAAAATGCGTCTATCTTTGAGCGTGAACAGAATATTGTTTTTGAAAAAATTTTTGAAGCAATACGTGCAAAATCTTCTTCATTTTTTTGTACACGCCTTACAAAATCAAATGGAATTTGATGATGTTCCAGATCATTATAATAAAGCGATAAAGTTACGGTAAGCAGGTCCTTATCAATATTAACATCATAATTTTTAAAGAAGTCGTCAAGCGATTGTCTTATATTGGAAACACATTTTGACACATCGTTTTTATCACCTTTTTTCAGAGCATTTTGCAAAGGGATAAATTTTCTTGCCATAGCAAAAATTTCCGCACCGGAAGAAATTGCTTCACGAAAATAAATATTGAGTTTTTCTGTTTTTGCAATGTCAAAATATGTTTTTTGTAAGTCATTTAAAATATTGGCGTACTCCGTGCCGGAATAATATTTTGAGAATTCTGCTTCCTGCTGTTTTTTTGTTTTTAGAACATTGTTTTTGCGAAGTTGCATTTCCTCACCAATATGATACTTCCAATAGTTTGATATACGTGCATATTTGCTTGCATATTTTATACGTGATGTGTCGTTGACGGCAAAATGTTTATCAAGCACATCAAGTTTTGCACGTCTTACTTTAACTGTTGCCGGTGCGCGTACATCTATTTCAGTCTGCACACCGTAAGATGTAAGAAAGCGGTTTGTCGTTCCCGGATAACCGAGTATCATTGCAAAATCGCCGTCTTTCACACCGTCTAAAGATATTTTTAAAAATTGTTTCGGCTTGTACGGAATATTTTTTTCACTGTATGGAGCAGGATTATTATTGCTGTCGGCATATACGCGGAAAACAGAAAAATCGCATGTGTGGCGGGGCCATATCCAGTTATCCGCATCAGCACCGAACTTGCCTATTGAATTTGGCGGCGTACCAACAAGACGCACATCTTTAAAAATTTCATATACGAGCAAATAAAATAAATTACCTTCTGCATAACTACACACAGTTGCTTCATAGTGTTTATTGGCGGTTGCACTGTCTTCTATTTTTTTTGCTTCGCTTCTTATTTTCTCCGAGCGCACCTGTTCGCTCATTGTGTCGCTTAATGCAGAAGTAATCGCAGAGGTAACATCTTCCATTCGTATAAGAAATTTTACTGTTAAACCCTGATTCGGCAATTCCTGCTCGCGGGAATATGCCCAAAAACCGTTAGTCAGATAATCGTGTTCCAACGTGCTGTGATTTTGAATTGCACCGTAGCCGCAATGATGATTTGTAAATAACAGTCCTTCCGCCGACACAATTCCACCTGTACAGCCCGGACCAAATTGTACTATCGCGTCTTTGAGCGAAGAATTATTTACAGAGTAAATTTGTTCCGGCGATAAACGCAAGCCCATATCGGAAAGCATTGCGGTATCAAGGTTTCGCAATAACATCGGAATATACATTCCCTCGTCTGCCCGAACAGCAAAAGCATGTACAATAAAAAATAAAAGAATAATTTTTTTCATATTGGTTATAAGTTTTACTACACATACTTTTCACCCATTCGCGTTTCAACATCATTTACCATTTTACGAATTTGCTGCTCCTCCGACCTTTTACAGATAAGAAGCATATCTCTGTCTTCCGCAACAATGTAGTCGTGCAATCCCTGCAATACTGCAACTTTTCCGTCGGGCAGTTTAACAACCGAACCGCTGACATCATAAAGCAAAACACCACCGCCGGAAACAGCATTACCTTCGCTGTCCTTACTGTGCAAATCATAAAGCGAACCCCATGTTCCCAAATCAGACCAGCCAAAGTCCGATGCCATAACGTAAACGTTTTTCGCTTTTTCCATTACACCATAATCTATGGAAATACTTTTGCATACGGAGTAAATTTTTTCAATTGCGCTTTCCTCGTCGGCAGTGCCGATAGATGACGCCGAAGTAGCAAAAAGTTCCTCTATTTCGGGAAGATTTTCTTCAAATGATTTTATGGAACTTTTTACGGACCAGATGAAAATACCGGCATTCCAAAGGAAATCGCCGCTTTCAATAAACTGTTGCGCCATTTCCAAACTTGGCTTTTCGGTAAATACTTTTACTTTTTTTATTTGATTATTTGCAGCCGACATCTCCTCATCATTAAACTGAATATAACCATAGCCGGTATTGGGATAAGATGGTCGTATGCCGATAGTTATAAGCCAGTCGTTGTTTGACGCCGCTTCCATTCCGCTGCGGACAACGTTTGTAAAAATATCGGGTCTCATAACAATATGGTCGGCAGGAGTAACGGCAACAACGGCGTCTTTATTGAGTGTAACAATTTTATGATTTGCATAAGCAATGCAGGGTGCTGTGTTGCGTCTGTACGGCTCGCATAAAATCTGTTTTTCCGACAGCAGGGGCAGTTGTTTTAATACAAGGTCTTTGTAACGTTTGCCTGTAACAACGTAAATATTTTCATTGGGACATATTTTAGCAAATCTGTCAAATGTTTGCTGCAACAAACTTTTTCCCATTCCGAGAATATCTATAAATTGTTTTGGCGTTTCGCGGCGGCTCATAGGCCAGAAGCGTGTACCTACACCGCCTGCCATTATCACACAGTAGTAATTTTTATTTTTTGTATCCATACGTTTGTATTTTGTTGATTAAAGACATTCGGAAGTTACAACCGAAAATTGTACCCATAGCCAAAATATATAATGGGAACGAAGTTACTTATATTTAACGAGATTTTCTCTTTACACAACGCACAATTGCGACTATTATAGTAAACATAATCATTAACAGTGAGAACGGCAGCATTGCACGTCCTATGTAATCGCCATATTTGGTGTAAAATGTAATTTCTTTTGATGGATGCATTGTTTGTCTTATTGCTGCTTTTTCACCGTATGGTGTGGCGTAAAACATTCTACCTTTTTTATCTATAAAGCAGGAAATGCCTGTGTTTGCCGAGCGGGCAATTTCGCGGCGCGTTTCTATAGCACGCAGTCGTGCAAAGGATAGATGCTGGCGGTGTCCTGCCGTATTTTTCCACCATCCGTCATTAGTAGAAATAAATAGCAGTTCGGCACCGTTTTTCACAAATTTTCTCACAAAATCACCATAGATAGATTCGTAGCAGATAATGCCGGAGACAGGAACCGTGCTGTTTGTAAATACTTTCTCAGCAGTATCGATACCGAGTGTTCCGACAGTTCCCCCCAAGTCAAGAGCTAATTTTTCCAAAAATGGAAAGTAGGAAATAAAAGGCATAATTTCAACTGCCGGCGTGAGTTTGGATTTGTGATAAATGGGAATATTTTCAGATGTGTCAAGTACAATAACGGCGTTGTGCGCAAGATATGGAATATGGTTTTTTTTGTAATCTGAAAATGTGTAGCCGCCGGGGTATGTACCGTCGGCGGAGGGTGCGGGAGGATTAAAACGGAAGCGTACGCCTGTGCGTAAAGTATCTGTCGGCGGCAGAAGCGAAAATGATGATACGCCTGCAATTAAAGTTATTTTCGGATGTTCGCTCAGAAAACTTTTTATTTGCGTTACGCTCGAATATTGAGTAATGAGGTGTTCCCACATATATTCCTGTATCATACTTTCAGGTGTAACGACAAAGCGTGTATTTGGGGTAATTTTGTACGAAGCGAGAGTCAACATTCTGTCTATTGCCTGTTGCGGCGAAATAGAGTATTGCTCACCGTAGGGGTCTATATTCGGCTGAACTGCTACGACTTCAATTTCATCTGTTTTCTGTGCAGATGTATCTTCCTTTTGGAAAATATAAGACGAATAAGCAATCGGTATAAAAAGTATAATCGCTATAAATGCAGAAAATATACTTTTCTTCCATGATTTGACTTTTCGGACTTTTTGTATCATCATTTTAACCCAAACGAAAAACAGTACGTTTACAAGCAGTATCCACAGCGAGCCTCCAAGTACGCCTGTATATTCATACCACTGTACCCAGTTGGGAAGCACTGAAAAATAATTACCAAGCGTTAGCCATGGAAACGAAACATCCCAATTGAAATGAAAATATTCAAAGCCGAGCCAGAATACTATAAACAGCAAATACGTTTTTAAAGTTTGAAAACGCAAATATGTGCGGCACCAGTGAAAGGCGCAGAAAGTAAGTGCCTGCAACAGGGCGTTTACCGTCCAGCAAAGTATTGCAGCGGGCGAAGAATACCATATCCAGTAATCAACTATTATATTCCATGTTAGAAATGCGAGATAAGCGTAACCGAAAATATAAAATTTTTGAGGTTTTTCTGTCCGTTCGCGTTTGGATATACGTGCTGCCTTGCTTCGCGAAACATAATCTTCCACCCACAGCAACGGAAAAAATGCGAAAAAGACGAGCGGGGTGAAACCCTTATCGGGAAAAGCCATTGCCAAGAGTATGCCGGTTGCAAGTGACGCACCTGATAGATAGATTGACTTGATATGCTTCATATAATTGTAATTTGTTTTTAACAGGATATATGGAACTCACAATTGAAAGCCGCGCCCGCAACCGGATTTAGACGTTTCGGATAATCATTGTCCCGGATGTTGGCTTTGTGCTTGTTCGTTTCATAACATACAAAGTTACGATTAACGTTGAATATATGATGCAATTTGTATTATGTCGCACAATACCGACTTGTTATGTGCGTTTAAAGCCCGACTACCGTAATTTTTTTGTTTTCAACTGTTTCATGACGTGTATAGATTTTTTCATCCCACGATTTTTCGGACGAACGGTCAAAAATGCAGAGCCACCCCTTTGTGCAACCGTAAGTGTTCATATATTCGGCTGTTTGTTGCAAGCCCTTTTTCAGTGTTGCCGTGCCGCGTTCGATTTTAAGTTCTATCGGATATTTTTCGCCCTGATAAATAACACATAAATCTAATCGTCCATTGCCAGCAGCGAGTTCACGTACAACTTGCCCGCCGCCGTTGATTATTCGCTGTAAAAAGCCCATCAGTACAAAGTGCGGAATTGCCTCTACATAATTGAAACGGACAGGCAGCATATCGCTGTTTTCACGCCAAAATTGCTGAAAATCGGACATTAAGTAATCCATATCAATTTTACCGTTTTTAAAATATCTCGGCATTTGATATTCGGGGAATTGTCCGTGCAAATCTTCCTGATAATCGTAGGTTAAAGTTCTGATAATTACTTCCGAATAGATGGGGCTGGAGGGAATTATCTTGCCGTTTTCTTCTTTTATCAAACCTAAATCCTTAACAAACATAAAATCATCTGAAATGCGGCTGTCAATATTATCGCCCAGAATAAGCGGCTCAACAATTCTCCTGACACGTTCTTCTTTCAGTCGTTCCAACAAAGAGTCAATATGTGTATCGCGGCGCAAAATTATGGTTTGAATTGCCTGCACAGCAAGTTCTTTGGTAACAGGTTTTGAAAAATCACTGTTCAATTTTTCCACAATAATTTCTCTCGCAACAGCATTTACTAACCAAGGTTGTCCGCAAGTTTGAGTGTAAATAAAATTAACGGCGTCATCATCAAATTTCTGTCCTGTTTCGGCGGTATGCTGAGCGTAAAGTTTGGCGACTTCGTCTTTGGTAAAATTAGTTAAAGTCAATATTTCAGTTACAATATTAAACGGACTTGCAGAGCCGAGCATCTCGCTGTCCGGATGAACTTTTGCTTTGAAGTCGCGAATATTGCGCATACCGACGAGGGCGACGCTGTGGGCAAAAGCCGAAAAATTACGACTGTTATGTCCGTCGCGCAACTGCCGCAAAAACACGATTAAGGTATTTTCGCTCAAACAGTCGGCTTCGTCGAAAAATATTACAAGAGGACGGTCAAGAGAAATGCAATAATCTTCAATAGATTTTTTTAATACTCCTGTGTAATCGCCAAAATCAGCACCTGCCGCAAATAAAGAAGCCTTTGCCACTTTTTGACTTTCAAGTGCGTCTTTCAACCGCTTGACTATTGCCGGCAAACCTTTTTCGGCGTCAGTAATGCCTTGTAAACTCTCTAAGGAGCAATATACTGCGTAATAATTACTTTCGCTATTCAGTTGAACAGTCAAATCCTGAATAAAAGTAGTTTTGCCGCTTTGACGTGCAGCGTGAAGCACAAAATATTTTCCGCCGTCAATAAGTGCGTCCACACCCTGAATACGCTCTAATGAATCAATCATATAATGCCAGCGTTTTATACAGGGACCTGCTACGTTAAATTCTCTCATATTTCTTTTGTACAGATGAAACAATATGCGAAATTACGATTTTATTTTTAAAAAGGTCATCTCTTTTTGATATACCCTGTTGATTTGCCTTGCCCTGTTTTTTCAATATAACCGATTTTTATCCGCTCCGACTTTGACAGATTGCGGTATTGCAGATGTTCTGCACCATTTACAGATTTTCTGCATCATTTTTGTCTTTTTTGGTGTAGAAAGTGGGAGGGGATGGGGGGATATGAGGCTGTATTGCCTTTTTTTGTGCGAAAAATTAGTCGGTCAGTAGTGATTTTTAATTAGTAAAATGAGAAAAATAGAGTATGGCATATTTCGCTATTAATTTACCACTATTTTATATCTGACTATGCCGTTTTTGCCGTGCAACAGCATTATGTACGCGCCACTAACGTCCGGTGCTGTGAATCCTTTGCTGATTTCTGCTGCATGCTTTTCC
>JAIRNR010000020.1 GCA_031257915.1 Bacteroidales bacterium | reverse complement strand
CAAAAACACAGAGTAGCCACAGTAAAAACAGGCGGTGTAATAGACGGCTGTTTAATCCGCAACGGTCACGCCCGAAGCACAACAAGCAATCCGAATGAGGTAAAACACGGAGGAGGAGTATTATTAAAAGGTGGTTCCGTCTATAACTGTATATTAAGAGGCAATGTAGCCTTTAATCCGGGAGGCAGCAGTTTCAGTTACGACAGCAACACACCAACAAATTCAAAATGGAGTATAAATGCTCCTGCAAAAGGAGGTGCAGTGTATGCAGACGTAGAAGGCGGGAACGTAGTAAACTGCCTGATATACTCCAACATGGACGATTTGGGTTTAGGTGTGGACTGCGCAGCAGAAAACACTCTAAAAGGCGATGTAAACATAATAAACAACACGATAGTAAATAACGCCAATTGTCCGCGAATGGCATCTTTGATAAACAAGGCAGGCTTCAGGATAATAACGAGTGAAAGCAGTACAAGTGGGAGTGGTAGCACTTACTATCTTTCCCGATATTACTTGTCGTCAACCGAGACAACATGCAGTCAATTTGCATGTTTTTTAAACGCGATAGAGCCTGTAATAAACGGTAGTATGGTAGAAATATCTGCTGCTGACCTGTCTGCAATACTTTCTGATACTACTTATGCGCCATTAAGCGGTCACGCAAACAAAACGGTAAAGACAATTTTGAATATAGGCAGATCGGTAAGTACAATAGCGGCAGATTGGGATTTATGTAGTTTCAGTACGGATGAAAAAGACTATTATGGCCAGATATACTACAGTAGTGCGAGTAAAATTTTCGGTCCGAGTAATGCCGGTCGTGTTGATAATGGTGAGAGTCCCCACAATAACAATTATGCGTGTAGTTATGTAAGTTGGTATGGTGGAATGGCTTACAGTATATGGTTAGGTGGTATGTTACCGACTTTGGGTCAGTGGTATTACGGTGCTTGTGCGACTGACACTAATGGCGGTAAAGCACCAAACAGCCATTATCCGAGCCCAACGGAAAAGAGTGATGCTCCTGGTATTAGTGAGGATGCGACTCTAAATCTATTGGCATGGAACGATTACAACAGTTGGTCTCACGTACACGAAGTAGGGAAGAAAGCCCCGAACATGGTAGGGTTATATGACGTATGCGGTAACTTATGGGATTGGTGTTTGGACTGGTATCAGAGTGGTGCTTATACAGGTGGTCAGGACGGTGTGTCTGACGTTTCCGTTGCTAACACACGTGTGAATCGCGGCGGTGCCTGGGACAGGACCCCGTCAGGCTCTTCGCTGGGCTGTCGCTACAGAGACGATGTCGGCGGCGTGTACAAAACCCTCGGGTTCCGGACAGCGGTAGTGCCGTAGTCCTTTTTCCCATTCCGCCACAAGCAACAGTTTAAAAAGAACGAGTGCGCAAGCAACAGGAACGAGTGCGCAAGCAAAAGCAAAAAGTGCGTAAGCAACAGGAAAGAGTGCGCCCGACTTTATACGCAACATTTATTGCCCGCAACATCCTTAGCCTTAAGAACCGATGCAATAGAGCTTGTTTTAAAAACAATAAATGAGAATTAGTCGTATTTGATGGTGTATCTTCATTTACTCATTTGCGCAGAATATAAAAAATTTCCTCTACCTTTGTCGGCAAATCAAGCGAATTATTTTATTATGAATGGACTTATAATGGCATTGCAACTGATATTGGGATTATCAGTACTTGTTTTTATTCACGAACTCGGTCATTACTTGGCGGCACGTATGTTCGGCATAAGAGTTGACAAATTCTATTTGTTTTTTGATGCATGGGGCGTAAAACTTCTATCGTTTAAAATCGGCGAAACAGAGTACGGCATAGGCTGGTTGCCGCTCGGCGGATATTGCAAAATTTCCGGTATGATTGACGAGTCGCTTGACAAAGAACAGTTGTCAAAGCCGCAGCAACAATGGGAATACCGCAGTAAACCGGCATGGCAGCGGTTTATTGTCGTTATTGCAGGTGTTGTTATGAACCTTGTGCTTGGTATCGCAATTTATGCATCTTTAATTATTACGCAGGAAAAAAGTTATTTATCAATTGCGGAAGTAAATAAAACAGGTATTTATGCTTCCGAACTGGCAAATGAAGCAGGTTTGCAAAGTGGTGATAAAATTGTTGCGGTGAACGGTTCACGCATAAAACGGTTTAATGATATACAGTCATTGCGGCTGATGATGGGCGGAACAATTACAGTTGAGCGGGACGGCAAAGAAATAACGGTTTTGATTTCCGATACACTTTATAAGGAATTTCAAAAACGCAAGCCTGCAATGCGGCTTATAGAACCGTTAAATTATGCGGCAGTAGTGGATACGACTGTGCCTGATATGAATGCGGAATCAGCAGGTTTGCAAAATGGCGACAGTATAATAAGTATTGACGGTTTATCAAATATATCCTTTGGCAATTTCAAAACAGTAGTTTACGAAAAAAAGAACGACAGCGTATTTGTTGAATGGGTGCGTGACGGCAAAGTCATGGGTGCAATGATTGCTGTTGATACAAACGGTTATATCGGTGTTGTTATTCGCAGTCCGTATATTATGTGCGATTACGGTTTTTTGGATGCTGTCGGCTATGGCACTAAAGATGCGTTCGATTTAATTATCGCGAATGCGCGGGGATTTGGCAAAATATTTTCAGGTAAGGAAAAAGTGACTGAAAGTTTACAGGGACCTATTGGTATTGCAACTATTTACGGCAGCGAATGGATTTGGGTGCGCTTTTGGCGTATAACAGGAATGTTGTCGCTGATACTTGCATTTATGAATATCCTGCCGATTCCGGGACTTGACGGCGGTCATGTCCTGTTTACCGTTGCCGAAATGGTTACACGCCGCAAGCCGAGCGATAAGTTTCTTGAATATGCGCAAAGAGCAGGAATGGCATTATTGATTGCATTGATGGTATTCGTTATAGCGAACGACTTATTTAGAATACTGAAATAAGCTATTCCACCGAAGAAAAATTTGCAAGTATATCTGCAATATGAATACATTTTATCGGCAGTTTCTGCTTATCAATTACCGCCTGCATATTCCCAAGACATGAAGCATCGGTCGAAACAATATATTCCGCACCTGCGGCAAGTGCTGCGTCTAATTTTTGTTTTGTCATAGCGGTAGATAATTCGGGAAAATCAAGCGAAAACGCACCGCCGAAACCACAGCAGCGTTCTGTCTTCTCCATTTCAACAAGAGTAAGTCCCTTTACATTTGACAGCAAGATACGCGGCTCCTCACGTATGCCGCACTCTCGCAAAGCGGAACAGGAATCGTGATATGTTACGGTATGTTCAAATACGGCACCAATATTCGTAATTCGTAAAAAATTTACAAAATAATCGGTAAACTCAACAATTCTTTCATTCAGATTTTTGTATTCGAGATGAAATCCTGTGTTATAAAATAAATTTCTGTAATGATTTTTAATATACCCCACACAAGAGGCAGAGGGCGAAATTACATAACGTCCGGTATTAAAATCGTTGATAAATTTTTCCCCCACCTGTTTCGCTTCATCCCAGTGTCCGCTTTTGTACAACACTTGTCCGCAACAAATTTGCTGCGGATTATAATTTACGGTAACGCCTGCTTTTTCAAAAATTTTTATAATATTGAATCCTGTTTGCGGATACAACTGGTCTATGCAACAGGGGATAAATAAATCTATATTTTTAAGGTCGCTCATTCTATGAATATAATTTTATCAAATGTTTTAGAATTGAATCCGCTTTCGGTTATAACTTTTACATTTATTATATAAAGACCTTTGTGCTGCGGTATGCCGCTGCGGGAAATATTCCATGTTAACGGACCGACAACATAACCGTAAGAGCCGCTCAGATTGTACGTGAAATCTGCAATATGCGCACCGGTTAAATTATATACGGATATTTCGCAATGGGAAAGTTTATCCTCAGCATTATGGGAAAAATGAAAACTAATATCACTGCTTCCGATTCTTACAGGATTAGGTATGGAATGAAAGTCAAATATTTGAAATTTTTCCCTGTCGCTCACTTCAAACTCTACAGTTGCTATTGCGGAAACGTTAAAAATATTCCACACTTTAATTCGTGCAGTATGTCTCCCCGGCTGTAAATGTAGCGGATAAGACAAATATCCCTCAGTATAACTTCCTGTTTTATATTGAAAGAGACGGTTTACGACTATCGGATTCTTTTCATCCCCATCAATGATAAGCACCATATCATGCCCAATGCCCGTACCGGTTGTGTTTATACCATAATCATCAGAAATTTCAGCATAAAGACGCGGCAGTTTTCCAACTGTTGAACCATTTATAAAACCGCTGTGGTCAACATAAAGACGCACTTTTGGGGCAGATGTATCGGGAACAACACTGTTATTAAACCCGCCAACCGTAATTTCGTTGAAATATCCGTTTGCATCACCGAGAGAATCGCTGTATGCGTAGTAAGAAATTTTTCCGAAGCCGTAATTGTATGAAATATCTTTCGGGACGATAAATGTAAATGAAAATGTTCCGTTTGTTATGGTTGCCTGTCCCTGATAGAGCAGATTTTTCTGTACTAAATAATCAATAATCGGATTAGGTGCGCCGCCTTTACTGTGAGGATTTCCGAGTGTTTGCTCGGTAAGTAATTTGTCAAAGACGGATACTTGTAAAATGCCGTTAAATTCCGTGAATGTATCATTGCTTGAACTGCCTTTGCGCGACACATATCCATCTACGGTAATTGTAGAATATGCCGAAAGCGTATCAAATTCTTCCGTTACGGGAACACCATTTATATGCGTTGTAACAATATTGTATTTTGGTAACGGAATACGCAGTGCAGGGTCGCCGAGTAATGTAAATCTGAAACCTGATAAATTTTTGGATTTACGCTTTGCATCTAAAAAAGCGTCACCTGTTGTTTTGTTCTCTGTTTCGTTTTGAGTAACAAGAGAAGCAACAAAGTCGGCTTGGATTCTTTCTATGTAATTTTTAAAGTTTTCTCTTGGTGATGCAATAACGGCAATTGCTCCGCCGTGTGGAAAAAGAACCGCCTGTTCGCCTATTGAATTTTGGTCTGTTTTGTCAAAAGGTATTGCACTGCACGAAGAGAAAAACATTATGGGGAAAGAGTATGTGGCGTTCCAAAAATCATCAATATCGTTTATTGACATAAGTCCTTCGTCGGCACAACCGCTCCAACCGCTGTGACCGATATAACCGATAAAAAGCCCGCCGTTGTTGATTCTGTCAAGAATTGCCTGATGTGCTTCGGGATATGTTGATGCTACGGAAGTGGAAACTTTATAATAAGCGTCGCTGTAAATTTTTTCAAAATTTATATTTGGAAAAGATGTGTAGAGAGACGGACCGAAACCGAACTGGGTGCCTTCGTAACTCTCAACAAATCCGTCATTGTCGTCCGCAATAAAAGTTACGGTGTTTCGCCACGAGCCCAAATTACCTGTACGAAACGGATCTTCCGTGTTTGGCATATAATAGGGACTTGTGTAAATATCAATCTTTTCGGTAACGTCAATCGCCTCTGTTTTATTTTTTACAGGAAGTCTGCCCACCGCTATATCCATCACTCCTAATTCCTGCAAACTGCCGTTTATATCGGTATTGCCCTCACCGTCGTCAAGGTAGGCAAAAGCATCTTCCATTGGGGATGAAAAAGATGCGCCAAGTCTGTCGGTAGAACGGTACGTTTCAAATGTCGGAATAAAATCGGTTGTTGTGCCGCTTTTACCCTTAGGGTCAACGGAAGCATTGCCGAGCAGAAGCAAGTAGCGCAGCTCTTTGTACTGGTTGCTGTCCTTTTTATGTCTGTCGTAAAACATTTTTGCAAGCAGGCGTATAGATGAGGGATCTTTGCCGCCCGACGAAAATTCGTTATATACATTCTGTACGTTTGCAACGAGTACATCTATGCCGTCACGCTCGCGATGAATTTCAGCAATTTTTTCTGCCTGTTCAATAAAATCGGAATGGCTTACAATAATTAAGTCGGGATTTGCCGCGGCGTGTAAATTTTGCGTATCTGCGGCTCCGAGAAAAATAGGAGTATGGTAGTTGCTGCCGTCGAATACAATGTATTCGTGCAGGCAGTCGGCAGCGTCTGCCGTAAAAGAATTTTGACTGACTGTGTGTGCTTTTACGGATAAAGGATTTGTGATGTCCCATACCTTTAAACCCGGCGTTGTACCGCTTATCTCATAGCGGGCAACTTTATCTATTGCCTGCGGTGCGCGAAAAATAATCTCACCGTTGCGCGGAAAAGCAAGAGAGCGCGTGTATAGAATTTCTATAAAGTCAAGATAGCCTGCCCCCGCTATTGTTTTGTTGTATGTGAGTTGCAGCCGTACGGAAGAAGATGTCGCCGGCGCCTGAACCGTTGCGGACAATAAACCTGCACAGTCGGAAACTTCAGATGGGGTATTAACGGAAAAATCTTGTTGTCCGACAGTTAATGAAAACGTTGCGTTTTGCGCTGATATGTTGTAGCCGGCTACGGCAGTCTGAACGGAATAAGTAACATCTTTTGATAAATCAATGTCGGGAAGGTTAAATGAAAAGGACATATTCGCGCCATTTTCGGAAAATAATTCACCGAACCAGTTAAGTCCGGAGTTGCATATATTTTTAATTTCGTTTTCATGCAGAACGTAATCGGTAAATGAAGATACCGTTATTTGCGGAGTTGCAGTTGTTGCGGGCATATTTTCAATACGCACCGGTGCTTCATTTGCCGATGTGCTCACAAAATAACAAGTGTAGTCGTTGTAAGGGTTAAATTGATGCTTGAACGGTCTTACCTCATTGGCAGTGTATTTCCACAGAAGCGGGCTTTCACCGTAAAAAATAAAATAATCGCCCTGATTAAATGTGCCGTCGCCGCCGTCGTGCATTTCAATCGGCAGCGATTGCAAATCGTCGTACAGTGTGCTGTCGTTTATGCGCGAAAGAACGCCTGCACGATTTCCGTAAAGAGCGATTTTGTCCGATGGAACAGACGCGGTAACAAGACTTGCAGAAGCAAGATCGCTGTAATTAACACGGTATATTCCCGAAATATCCGTCGCTATTTTTAATGTCCTGTTTTGCGAAAGTTTCGAGTTAGTTGCAGATAACGCGAAAGCAGTGTCGCCGAAGCCGCAAACAAACACTGAAATTGCAAAGAGTAAAAATACTTTACGTCTCATGTAAGATCTCCTTGAAACAAAGATAATAATTATCCTAATTTTTTTAACAAATCGAAAAGATTGCGAATGCGAATAATTTCAATACTGTCCGTTTTATTATTGTTAATATTTGTTTTGTCCGTACATTTGCTGCTAATACTGCTGTACTGCGAAATAAAGATACGTTCAAAACCGAGTTTTTCGGCTTCCGCAATACGTTGTTCAACGCGTTGCACAGGGCGAATCTCTCCTGTCAGTCCGACTTCGGCAGCAAAACAGTTTTTACACGAAAACGCAACATCTTTGCCGCTCGAAAGTATCGCCGCAACAACAGCCAAATCAATGGCAGGATCATTAACCTTTATACCGCCCGCTATGTTCAGAAAAACATCCTGTCCGAACAGACGGAACCCGCACCGCTTTTCAAGCACGGCAATAAGCATATTAAGACGGCGCAGGTCAAAACCTGTTGCGGAACGTTGCGGCACAGCATAAGTTGATTTACCGACAAGTGCCTGCACCTCTATCATCAGCGGGCGCAGTCCTTCAAGCGTTGCGGCTATAGCCGTGCCGCTCGCAGCCTCATCCCTTTTAGACAGTAAAATCTCCGACGGATTATCAACTCCCCGCAGTCCGCTTGACAACATTGCATAAATACCGAGTTCCCCTGTCGCACCGAAACGGTTTTTACTGGCGCGTAAAATTCTGTATTCATAGTTACTGTCGCCTTCAAATAGCAAAACCGCATCAACAACATGTTCAAGAATTTTCGGTCCTGCAAGTGAACCGTCTTTTGTAATATGTCCTATAATAAAAACAGCCGTTCCTGTCCCCTTTGCATAACGTTGCAGTTGTGCCGCACATTCTTTTATTTGCGACAGTGAGCCTGAAGTGGAATCTATATTGTCCGAATAAAGGGTTTGAATAGAGTCCACAATAAGAATATCGGGCTTAATTTCAATTGCCTGCAAAAAAATATTACTGATATTCGTTTCTGTTAAGATATAGCATTGCGCTTTCGTCAGCCCAAGTCGTTCTGCTCTCAAATGTATTTGCTGTTCACTCTCTTCGCCGCTTGTATAGAGTACGGTTTTGCCTTTTATCTGCAAAGCAATTTGTAACAAAAGAGTGGATTTGCCCGTACCCGGCTCGCCGCCGAGCAGTATAATAGACCCCGGTATAAGACCCCCGCCGAGTACACGGTTTAATTCGCTGTCGCAGGTATCTATGCGGGGTTGAGTTTCGGACACAATATCACTTATCAAACAGGGCTTGTTTGCAGAAATCTGTGCGGTACCGAAATTACCCGCATTGCCGTTTGTGAAGCCGCTGTTTGCAGATGTTTCCCGCTGAATAACTTCTTCCGTAAACGTATTCCACGCTCCGCACGCAGGACATTTACCTACCCATTTGGGACTTTCATAACCGCAGTCGGAACAAAAAAATGCTGTTTTTACTTTAGCCATAAAGCCGGTAACTATTTAATCAGTTGCAAAAATTCCTGCCTCGTACGCATATCTTTCAAAAACGCTCCGGTGAAATCGGAAGTTGTTGTAATAGCGTTTTGCTTTTGAACTCCGCGCATGGACATACAAAGATGTTGCGCCTCAATAACAACTGCCACTCCCAAAGGATTTAAAGCGTTTTGCAAACATGTTTTAATTTGAGTTGTAAGCCGTTCCTGTACTTGCAGCCGCTGAGCGTATATATCCACAACACGTGCAATTTTACTTAATCCGACAATACGTCCGTTCGGTACGTATGCTACATGCGCCTTGCCGAAAAACGGAACAAGATGATGTTCGCACAGAGAGTAGATTTCAATATCTTTTACGATAACCATTTGCCTGTAATCACTTTCAAAAGTAGCGGATTTAACGACATCGTCCGCATTTAACAAATAACCCTGCGTAAAAAAAGTCATTGCTTTTGCAACACGCATGGGTGTTTTTAACAGTCCTTCACGTGCGGAATCTTCGCCAAGCAGTTCTAATAATTCTTTGCAGTTGCCGGCTATTTTATCTAACTTGTCATCCATATTCAATAATTGAAAAATTTATTGGTATCAGTTTATATAAAGGGCAAAGTTAGTGTTTTTACCGAAAAGTGCCTAAAAATGTGTAACTTTGTAAGGTATATATACTTCTGTAAAAATATGTGGAGCAGAAATCTAAGTGTTCTATCGCGGGTTGTTTCAGTTGCAGCTGTTTTCGTTTTGTCGCAAACGATATTAACGGCGCAGGTTTATAATATAAGGGTGGATCATGCTAACCCTGACGGTCCGTTTTGCGGATTTGCGCAGGACCATACTTTGCAGCTTTATGTTGAGGGCGCAACGGGCAATGTCGAATGGAGGGTAGGCTCTTCATTAAGCAACGAGGGATATTGGTTTTCTAAGGGAGCCAAGTATGATACGTTGATACTTAATTTAATCGAAGATCCGGCAACGGATACGGTTTGGGCAGATATGGCGAGTGTTGGCGGTACTATATCCATATTTAAAATAGTTCCACTTTACAAAAAAGCAGAACAGCCCGGTGTAATCACACAAATAATTTATCCCGAAAACCTTGTCTGCGAGGGCAGTTCAAATACGTTTAGTGTTCCTGAAGACACGAACAACTACGGTATAATATTACGAAGATACTGGCAAGTTTTTTCGGCAAAAGGTTTACAGATGGGTCCTGCGTTGGATGACGTAGAAGCAGTAAGGAGATGGAGTCCGGACCTGGCTTATGCTGATAATGATAAGAATGACGTTCTTAATCCTGTAGGCGGCACAATAAAAATAACGCCATATACCTGCGAAAACTTTGATGGCAAAAACAGCGAAGCAACACCACAGACTTACAATATCAACAAATTTGTCAGGAAAAAACTTTTTACCAACGCTTTTTTATCGGAACGTAATTCTGCGATACAGGCATTGACGTTAATTCTCGGAGGTTCGGGAACAGGTGACTCCTATTGGAAAAGAATTTCACTTATTGATTCCTCATTACAACTTAATGCCTGTACTTATTATTCGGATTTATGGAATGAAGAACATTTAACGGGAAAAGAAGATCCTGATTCCGACGAAAAATTATCGTATGGTTTTGGTGACGGATATTTGTATTTACAGATTGGAGACAAGCATGGTTTTGTTTCAGGCGACCATGAACCTGACACGTTGCGCGGCGAAGATATGTTCCACTACGAATGGTCTTACGATCCGCTGCAATTAGAGCAACAGACGTCATATATCGGCAGCTGGGCAACAAACAAATTTGGTGAAAATTCATACAGAACAAGTTTTAAAGTTCTTGAAAATCCTAATGAACCGGTGCGTGATATTACTGTTTCAGTAAAAGTTACATGTCCGCAATGCCGCACAAGAAACGGTATTAGTATTAGCGATACTAATAACACTGACTTTGTTCAGGTATTTACAAAAACTTTTTTCAGGGTTGACTCGATGAAAAATTATACGGAGTATATACCCGGAAAAGAGTTTCAACAAGCATGTGCAGGTCAGGATGTGGAGTTTCAAATAGAAATTCCCGATAAAGATAAGTACAAAAAATCCGAAACAAGTGTATTCTCATGGGTATTGCCGAAATACTGGAGTAATCTTCGTGAAACAGTTACATGTACTCTTCCAAAACCGGGAGAATGTGTTTCCATGACAACAGGTGCAAATCCTGATAATGTGGGAGTAACTCCCGGCGACACCATACCTGTTCTTGTATATCCTTATAACGGTTGTTTTGAAAACTTAAAAGATACCGGACAAAATGGAAAACATGTTTACGTTTTTGTGAAAAACCGCCCGACAAAGCCGCTTCTTTACGACAGTATTTTGCATGTTGGCTACAATCCGGAATTTGCACCTCCTCCGCCGTCAACGACGGATAAGCAAATTTTCCCTGTTCTTATGTGCAATACAAATCGTAATGAGTTTAATATTTTCAAAATAATCAATCCCGGAGATTCGATTATTCGTCATAGAGTAGTTGACGGTATGTTCGGATTCGGGAATTTATGGACAGGAACCGAATCTCCGTATCTGTCACCCTCTCCGATAGACCGTGCAACGACATCAATATTTATGCCGAGTTTCAGATCGGAAAATTTATATAGCCATGCAGGTACAAAGGCTGCAATAGGATTTTATGCCGAGAGTGAATGTGGAAACGGAGATACGGCATTTTATCATATCAACATAATAGATACCCTGTCTATTAAAAATTCGCCGATACTTAACCTTTGGACAAGTGCAAATGATTATGACGATACGTTGTGCGAAGGCGAAACAATAGAACTTATAAATACGGTTTCCACTTTATATACAATAATGGATCTTGCCGGTAAAGACAAAAACCCTCAGGAATATATTCAAACCGACAGGGTAGAACTTGTGTGGGATGCGCCCGGCGGATGGACTTTCAATCCCAAAGATACATCCGACCCGCTAAAAGGATTGGGTGAGATTGTGGCGGCAAAGGCAGGATATGCTTCGGGAACAATAAATGCCCGTATAAGAAATAAATGTGGAATGGGAAGTCCTGTTTCGTCTAAATACATAACAGTTCATCCATACACGAGAACAACCATAAAAGAAGATACTTCGCCCTGTCAGGGAGATATAATAACGTACAGAATAGATACGGCTGCAGAAACAGAAGGCTATGAATGGCGGCTTCCTGATGACTGGAAATTTGTTGACAATAATTCAAATGTCATTTATACGAA
This sequence comes from Bacteroidales bacterium, assembly GCA_031257915.1. Taxonomy (GTDB): domain Bacteria; phylum Bacteroidota; class Bacteroidia; order Bacteroidales; family P3; genus JAIRNR01. Next base: position 30,579 of record JAIRNR010000020.1, on the reverse strand, counting down.
AAATTCCGATGCAATCAGTGGTCCCTATATTGAACTTGATGTTATTGCCGGTGCCGACAGTGGTTACATTTATGTTGTCGGCAAAAAAGATACGAGCTTTCACTGTAATTTTGATTACGCAAATTACCCTTTCCACAGGCGGGACAGTTTGCATGTTAATCCGCGTAAATATACAAGGTCGCCGATTAAAGTCGGAGTTTGGGACGATACTCTCTGTGCGCGGGATATTTTAAATCTCGTGGTGGTTAATGATGATTCGGACCCGACGGATTTATTATCATTTACGTGGATTTTTCCGGATGACGGTTTCTGGCTCGATACGAGTTTTTCCGTTAAAAGAGATACTCTTTACAGCGTTACGGTTCCCGGTGTATCGCATTATAATGCCGTTATAAAGGTTGTTGCAAACAGAGCCGATTGCGAACAGACAAATATCGGCGATACTCTGTATTATACTTTTATTGTAATGGATACTGTTCCTGTAGCGGGTGAGTTTAAAGATGCCCGCTATACTGCGCAACAGTTGGATATTCACCCTTGCGAGGGCGATACTGTCTATTATATTTTAAATCAGGAACAGGATTTATCTGTTTATTCGCTTGAATGGTTTTGGAATTTAAAAGATACGACTTTGAATTCCGGTACCGACAGTATAGATGTTTCGGGCTGGCGTGTTCTGAGTATTTCCGATACGCTTGTTCTTACGGTTGGTGCGGACGCGCTTGACTTGGGTGTGCGTACACGCAGCTATTGCGGTGTATCATCTCTGAAAAAAGTAGAAATTATTCCGACACAGCATATTCGCATAAAGCCGCATATAAGCGTTTTTGACACTATGCTTTGTAATGGCGAACAGAAAATATTCAAAGTGGACAGTGTGCCGTTTGCGACCGATTTCGTATGGTATTTTCCGTTTGGCATTAAAACAGATACAACTCATGACGCGCTTGAAAATCCGTCAGGCAGAGAATATATATTTGATGAAACAAAATATGACACCGGCATTGTTTATGTATTGTCATTTAACAGGTGCGAAACAGGACCGTACTCCGACACAATTCGCATAATAGACACCTTGTCTCCGCCAAACAGAGTATCGCTGTGGGGACACCTGGCAGTAAACGATTCCGTTTTTGATACGATATGTTTGCGTTCGGACAGAGATTACTTTGCTTATTTGGATGATACTTTTTATGGAGTATATTATAACTGGTCTGTAATTGAGGGGAACGGAATTACACTGAGTGCTGCGGATACATCGTGTACTTTCAATAAAAGCAGCGGTTATGAAAAGTCTGTTGTTGCAGCGGCGGCACGTCATAAATTCTGTACATCTTACGGCGACAGTATTTTTATTGTTGTAGTTTCAAAGGATACAGCAATTATTCCCAATGGAACACGGTTGCGTGATTATATTTTTGACAGGGAAACATCAAAGCCCATAACATTTTTAAACCCTTGTGCGAGAGATACGGTTTATTATTATTTTAATAAAATAGCATTCGGACAGAATGTTGATTCTGCTTTCTTTATGTGGAACGGCGGCAACGCCGTAAATCCCGCTGATTCCACAATGGCATCAACAACATTTAAATTATTCGGCACAACACATTCCGATACGCTTGACATGATTGTCGGAGTGCTTGATTCCATATTTCTTTCAATTCGGACCCATAACAGTTGCGGATATTCAATTATTGATGGAGTAAAAATTACGGCAGGCGAAGCACTTCCTTTAACATCGCAGTCAATTTCTTCCTCGTCTTCTTACTTTTGTCAAATGGATTCTGTAATTATTGAAGTACCCGAGCTTACTCAGGCAAGCGATTACGTGTGGTATTTTCCATGGAGTCCGTTTGTTGACACGGCAGAAAACGTGAGAGTATTCTATGGTCTTGATTTCGCCGCAGGAGATATTTATGCCGTACCGTATAATGGGTGCGGTTTGGGTGTTTCATCGGACAGTATAAAGATAGATAACGATTCCATTTTAACGCTTCCGCACAGTCCGGTTCCGTATAATTTTGCAAATGGGCAGATTGGAACGCAGGTTCAGGATACTCTTTGCGTAAATGATACACTTTCGCTTGCCGTAACGCATAATGCACTTGACGCTGATAATCCTCTCGTGTTTAAATGGAGCATTGCACAAGGTGTTTCAAGCAATGTTGAGATTATAGACAGTATTTGCAAAGTTACTCAAAGCGATATTCGCGACACTGCTTTTATTTTTAATGTTACTGCCCGTAATGCAAGATGTGTGAATTTCGGCGACACATTACATGTAAAAATATTTCCTGCCGATATTATATCATTTTCTACGGTGAGGAACGACACTTTTTTTGAAATTCTTTTAGACAGTACGCTTGTTTACGAAAATGTATCAAAAAAATATCCTGCCGATATTGCCATTTGCGGGGAAGATACTGTTTTGTACGAAACAGGCTTGCCGCAATCATATCACTGGAGTGTTGATTCCGTATGGTTTATTTATCCCGATAATACGGCTACTTCGTGGGATTACATTACGGTAAACAGCGATTCGCTTTACATCCGCGCAAGCAATGATTCTTTTACCTTTTTCGTCGGAGTAAAAAATATTTGCGGAATAACATTGTCCGATGAAATTGTAATACACCCCAATCAGGCAATTACGGACACGCCTGTTATTGTTCATGGTGCATTTTGTTTTGACGATGGTGATTCTACCGTTTTTGAAATTGCGGAGCCGATAGACAATGCAATAGAATACGTTTGGAACTTTCCGTGGAACCCTTACAGTGTAACAACATCGCTTGCAAATAAACAACCGTCCGAATTACTGACGACAGGCAAAGTAACCGTATATGCGCGTAACGGTTGCGGCGAGAGCGTCGTCTCCGATACTTTGTATATTACGGATATTCATCAAAGACCGCAACGTCCTGTTCCGGTGTGGTATGATGGTTTAGACATAAGCGGCGATACGGTAATTGATTCTGTTTGCCTGCATACAAACGGTATGCAACTGAGTATTTCAGATGGGCAGGGCGATACATCATCTCTGTATTACGAATGGAATATAAATCTTTCAGCGGATATTTTATCCGATACGGATTCATCCGACAATATTGCAACTGTTGTTTGCAATGCATCTGCAGTTGCAGGCGACTGGGTTGAAATAAAAGTTGCTTCACGCTGGGTTGAATGCAACACATTCAGCGATACTCTTACAATACGGCTTAAAATAGTAGATACCGCAGAGGCAGCCTCTCTTGGAAAAATTTTAATTACTCCCGAACGTTACAAACATTGCGATGGAGAAATTTATACACTTTCGGTTGAAAATCCGTCTGCTTCGCCCGCTTACCGCTGGTTCCTGCCTGAAGGATGGGTATTTGATTCCGCAGTGCCGCAAGATACGAACGGACCTGTTGTGGTTGTTATAGCGGCTGCAAATTATCCCGACAGCAATAGCGAAGGCGTTTATGCAGGCGATGGTTATATTATCGTCGTGCCGGTTACCGATTCCTTATGCCGGATTTGCAGTTACTATACGCCGAATGGAGTGCAGTCGGATTTAATGTTTACTCAAAAACTGCCTCTGCCGAATAACGGATTTATTGCATCTTCGACCGACACTAATATTATTGAGCCGTGCGCGGGAACCGAGGTTGTGTATGCGGTACATTCTACCGAAGGTGCTGCCGGATACAGTTGGCAGTTTCCCGATACAACATGGAAAATACTGCCCTCTCTCAGCAATGTCATTACGGGAGGCGGCAGTATTGTGAGAGTTATTGCAGGTTCGACACGCGGCGACATTATCGTTCGTGCGGAAGATACTTGCGGCGACGGCTTTCTTATTATTTCCGATACGGCATTAGCGTCAAAAATTACGGTAATCCCTGTTGATACTGCTCGTGCTTACATGGTCGGCGATACAACTTATGCCTGCATAGACAGCATTATTATATTAGACATTATTTGCAATGATTATGTGTCAAGTTACGATTACACTTTTTATGCAAGTAGCGGCAGCGAGGTTATCCATGATACGACTGTTACCCCCGACCCTGTAAAACTGTTCATAATGCACAGTATTCCGGATACCATCATGCTTGTTATTTTGCCTAAGAACCGTTCTGAAAATTGCAGTGGTTATTTTGTTAGAGACACTCACTATTTTGTTATCGGCAGCACACCCACAATTAACGGCAGGATAGACGGCGACAGTTTTGTTTGTTATTACACCGAGCAGACATATTATGCAATTCCCGACCCTGACGAAGACTATGGCAATATAAAATATCGCTGGGAATTGCCCAATGGCTGGAGTGCTGTCGGCAGCACGACAGATTCCGTAATAACGGTTATGGTAACTCCGTACGGCGGCGACAGAGCGGAATTGCGCTGTTATCCGACTGCAATGTGCGGCGAAGCGCAAACACCGTTTTCATTATGGATAACATTAAATAAGCGGGACAGTGTTGATGATATTATTACCGTAAGCGATACTAATCCATGTGTAAATACAGGTGTGGATGCTTCTCTCGCGGGTTATTATGATCCTGATATATATTCGTTATACTGGGTTTATCCGCCGGAATGGGATACATCAAATGCGCAAATAAATCCGGTGTCCATTCATTTTGATATTCACAGTGCGGGAGAACAAAAAATAGGAGTATATTACGAACGGCTTGGCGCGTGCGGACCGAGTGATACTTTGACTGAAATTGTTTATGTGCGCGATTCGGCTTCGGCTGCCGTCTTAAAAAATATGTTTCCCTGTATTAACGACACAGTGTTTTCCTTTGTTTTAATGCCTGACGATAATATTGATTCTGCCGTATGGACAATTTTTGCGCCGGATTCAAATATATTTGACCGTCCCGAAAGTTCAATAAGAAATGACTCCGCAACTGTTTTAAATCCTGTTGTCGGCGGTACACCGGTGCCGATAACGGTAAATGTAACAACATTTAACAGCTGCTATGGCAAAGATACCGTAATTACTGTTTTGGCAATTGACGTTGCGGATAACTTTTCATATCAACCTTCATTTAACCATTTTTGTATAGACGATACGGGTTACGCATACATTGCTTTTGACAGCAATCATTATAAAAATGCTGTTATCTATACATGGTATATTTCCGATACTTTCGGGTGGAGAATATTAGATTATAATTTTGCAGACAGTTTCAATTATGTTCGTTTTATTTCCCCTTCCGATACTGTCTCGGCGACATTGATGCTTACGGGTAAAAATTCTTGCGGAAGCATAGATCCGGTTTATACGGCAGTTGCACCATATTCGTTTTCCGTTGCAGGTATGGCGGACCCGTCAAATGTTGTCTATGGAAAAGACAGTGTGGAACTTATTCTTGTTAGCGTCACCCCTCCTCCTGTTTCCAATTATGATATTTCATGGAATACAATTCCTGAGTGGAGAATTTTTACAGATACTTTAAGTGGAAAAACATATACGCGAACACTTGTAAAACCGATAGAGGAATTTATATTGGTTGTAAAAGAAAAACCTGTATTATCAGATACCGCTCTGCCTTTTTATATGCGCAGCAGTTGTTGTGCGGCAACAGATACGGTGCATGTTTTTGTTGACAGCACGTTTACGATGATTTCCGATTCTTTTGTCAACGGATGTCTGTATGAAACAATAACTCTTACAGTGCACGCTTACGGCGGCAATACATCAAAGTACAATTACCGGTGGTATATTGCAGATGAAAACGGCGACTACATTTTTGATACTTCTTTGACATCAAACAGTGAAAGCATAGTTGCAGCAGGGGATACGGTCAAGTTAATGATTATCGGGTGCGACACGACAACTGTTTACAATGCCGATTTATCGCAATCAACAGATATTTCAAATTACGATACGCAATACATAGCAATACTCGTTAATTATGTTGATTTGGAAATTATACGTCCCAAACGCGAACCGAATGTTCCCATAGGAACTTCCGTCGGTATTGAAGTAGCAGGGTATAACGGCAGAGGCGGATATTCGTATCACTGGTCCTCTACGCCCGACGATGTAATGCTTTCCGAAGACACATTATCAAACAGCAATAAAACAAAACCGTTATTTAAAAACGAAGATATTTTAATAATTGTTAAAGATACGATTACAGGCTGCATCGCAGATACGGTTCTTTCAATAACACTTAACAGTGAATTTAATAATAATCTTCCGAATGCATTTTCTCCCAATGGCGATGGAGTAAACGATGTGTTTATGAAAGGTGTGGATTTGCTTATTTTTAATCGTTGGGGAGTAGAAATATTCAAGTCAGAGAATAAAGAAGGATGGGATGGAATGTATAAAGGAAAAACAGTGGCAAGAGGGGAATATCTTTACGTGATAACGGTAGAGAATGAAGAGGGAGAACAATTTATTCAAAAAGGGGTAGTAACCGTATTTTAAAGTATGAGGAAATATTTTATTTTATTTTTTGCAATAGTAACAGGTGTGTGGATTGTATCTGCCGCACCTGCCGTACAGGTGTCCCAAACGGCTTCGTCGGAAAAAACACTTACATCAATAAATAAATTGCCTGCAATGGCAAGAGCGAGAATAAAAAAGGGCGACGAAGCTGTTGCAAAGGAAACATACGCCGACGCTTACGATAAGTATCTGCGTGCACTTTCTTTTGTAAAAGATGTGTCTTTGCAGCCGTTGGTTTACTATAAGATTGGTCAGTCGCAATTGTTTTTAAATCATCATAAAAACGCCTATGATTATTTTAGCATGGTCTGGGATAAGGGTTATCGTGATTTTCAATTTTTGAAAGAATATGCAAGGGTATTGCTTACTGTCGGTCGTCTTAACGATTTTGATGAAGTAATGGAAGCCATTCGGATAACAGGTGTGAAAGATACACTTGTAAACGTTCTTAAAGAATCGGCAGAACTTGTAAGGGCAAATAGAAATAATCATGATATTTCGCCGATTTCAATGAGCGATGTTTATCCGTTATCTGCGGTAAATACTCCTTTTAGCGATTACGGAACAGGATTGTTTAACGACCAGTTAGTATTTTCTTCTTCGCGTTTTATACCCGGTACAAAAATGGAAATAGACCCCGGAACAGGTCAATCATATTCACGTCTTTTCTACGCTACTTATGACGGCGGTCAAAAAGCATGGGTTAATCCGGTTCTGTTAAAGGGGCAATTTCCGATAGATGGCAATATAGGAACGTTTTCTTTTGACGGCAAAAGCAATACTGCGTATTTTATGTTGAGCATGGAAGATAAGAACGGTATCTATACGGTGCAGCAAATGGGCGGTAATAACTGGTCTAATCTTGGGGAATTTCAATTTAATTATACGGTGGGAGGGACTGTTTTCGGCGGTAACGTTGGTCATCCGAGTATTTCTCCCGATGGTAACGCGCTTCTTTTTACCGTAAAAGATATAGATAGAGGTACAGGCACCGACATTTGGATTGTACAAAAAGTATCGCAGGGAAGTAAAGGAACAAAGAAATCAACAAGAGTATCTACTCCAAAACAGGCTGCAAAAAATGCCAAAAAAGCTGCTCCTAAAATAATCAAACCCAAGAAAGGAGAAAAAGCAAATCCGCAAGTCATTGTGGACAAAGACTGGGGGCAGCCGTATCGTTTCGGCTCATTAGTAAACACACCTCAAACGGAATCGTTTCCGCAATGGCTCGACAATTATACTTTTGTTTATTCGTCTAATGGAAAGGTCGGCTTTGGCGGTCTTGATATGTACATGGTAAAATTAGATAAAGACCGTAAAACAGTCAAGAGCGTGGAACATCTTCCCGCACCGATAAACTCCTCTTATGACGATCACGGTCTTGTTTACGATAAAAATCACAGAAATGTTATTTTCTCATCTAACCGTCCGACAAAATACGGTATAACAGATAATCTTTATCTGTTTGATAAAGCCAGTGCAATAATTCAATTAAACGGAACTGTTTATGATTCTGTGACAGGCGCAATACTCGCACCATATACGATAATGTTTAAAGATGATACTGTGCAGCCCGACTATAAGGGAGTTTATTCCATAAACGGACTTTCAGCGGGGGTATATGTTTTAACGGCAGTATCCGACGGATATATTTCAAAAACTGATACGCTTTATCTTGATTCCATTTCATCCGTATTGCCTGTTATCGTAAAAGAGAAAAAAGATTTTTATCTTACGAAAGAGAGTGTTGTACAAAAAAGTACTTTTATAACAAGAGAACAGCCGCAATCGGATGTAAAGGCTAAGAGTAAAAGACCGAAAGATATTGATATTTCCGATGTTAAAATAAGTACGGCTGTTGATTATGATAAATACGCTGTATATAGTGAGTCTGTCTATGGTGAACCGATGTACAGTGATTCTATTTACGGTGATTCGGTCGGTGATTTGACTTACATTGAACCGCAGTCCGAAGTGGTGGAGCAACCCGAAGCAGTGGTGGAGCCTGCCGCGTATGAGCCGCAGCAACCGCAAATAGAACAACCGCAGCAATCACAGCCGCAGCGACCGCAAGTAGAACAACCGCAGCAATCACAACCGCAGCAACCGCAAGTAGAGCGACCGCAGCAATCACAGCCGCAGCGACCGCAAGTAGAACAACCGCAGCAATCACAGCCGCAGCAACCGCAAATAGAACAACCGCAGCAATCACAACCGCAGCAGCCGCAAGCAGAGCAGCCGCAACCGCAGTATAATCCGTTTGACGAACCATCCTCCACACAGCCTTATGAGCAACACAGAGGTATTCGGAATCCGGATCAAATGCCCGTAAAGCAGCCGGTAGCAAAGCAAGATTTAACGCAATATGTAAACGACGATATGTCGGCAAAGCAGATTGTTGAGGCTATTACAAAAAATCGTAAAGATATATCCACCGCAGACCAGCGTGCAGTGGACGATTATAAAAAGCGTGTAAACGATCCTTTAAGACGTTCCAACTTGCGCGTATTGCCTGCAAATGCAAAATGCGAGGCATGTTCCGAAAAAACCAAAAGACGTAATATCGGCGAGCCGTTTTATGTAAGTGCAGGGGATGACAAAACTTTAATCACTCTTACAAACAATGCCGGACAGCGTACGTATCTCGACCTTACCCCCAACACGAATTACGGTATAGACGTTACAACAATTGATTCAAAAGGGGATATGTCGTCGTTGCCAAAAAACATAGATATTTCAGATGTACGCAAAACAATTATAACGAAAGATTATATAGTTTATGAGTGTGCGCCTAAACTTTCGGAATTAAACGACGAAACATACGTCAATAATTTGTATTTTGACTTTAATAAGGATTCTTTAATTAAAGACGCTGCCCGCGAACTTGACCGCATGATTATTATTGCGCTCAAAAATCCTCAAATACAGGTTGAAGTAAGTGCGTATGCCGATGAAAGAGGAAGCGATGAATATAATAAAAATCTCACCGACCGCCGTCTTAATCAAGCCCTTTCATATCTTGAAAGAAAGGGATTCGACACTGACCGTATAAAAGGAAAATCTTACGGTAAATCAAATCCTCTAATTGTAAATGCAAGCACCGAAGACGAACACCGTTTGAATAGAAGGGTAACATTTAAACTCGTTTTTCCGTTTGCTAAAAATATTAAAGCCGGCGATGCAACATATCAGGTTAGCGAAGAGCCGCTGATAGCGAAAAAAGGAGTGATATTCAGAGTTCAAATCGGGGCGTTTAAAGTTCCTCTTGATAACCCGCTTGACTATTACAAAGACGTATTGAATATAGATCCCGCTTATGAAATTTCATATTATATGGATAAAGATGGTCTTTACAGGTATAATGTGGGTGGTGATTATGAAGATCTTGATACTGCGCGTGAAATTGTCAATAAACTTATTAAAGGCGGAAGAGAATGTTATGTTGCCGCTTTTCACAATGGAGATAGAATTACAGTCAAGGAAGCAATAGTAATAATGAACAGACAGCGATGAATATAGTCCGGAAACAGAAATTGTATATTGTCGCGGGATTTATTCTTGTGATGGGTATTGTGCGCGGGCAGATGGAAATGCCGCTTTATTCTTTTCAACAATTTTCAAATATAAATTTTAATCCTGCCTCAATTCCTGTGAAGGATTACGTTGAAGGATTACTCACATCCCGCCACCAGTGGGTGGGATTTAAAGGCTCACCCAAATCACAAATGTTAAATTTGCAAGGTTATGTTCGTGAAATAAAATCAAGTTTTGCAACAACTATTCAAAGCGATTTTTTCGGTCCGACTTATCAGCTGCATTTCAAAGGGATTTATGCATACAATTTTAATATCGGAGTGCAGAATTATATTACGCTTGGGATTGGAGCAGGTCTTATTTACCGCTACTTTGACGGCTCGCAAATAATAACCGAAGATGAAAACGACCCTGCCGTAGAGAGGGATATAAGGCATGATGTAAAACCTGATTTTGATTTTGGTGCCGTTCTCACTTTAAAGAATTTTACTCTGGGACTTTCGGCAACGCATTTAACGTCTTTTTTATATAAAAGCGATAAAGAGTTTTTCGTTCCGGGATGGGGGCTTCACGCATATATGCAGTATGATATTTTAATAGATGAAAAATATCATATAATACCATATCTTCACGCATATTACGAAGATAATTTTTTTCAAGCCGAAATTCAATTACGTGCCGATTTACTTGATATATTTTGGCTTGGGGCAGGCTACCGCTGGCAGGATGGAATGGTTTTTAATGCGGGATTCCGTATAGCAAAAATGGTAGGTATCGGTTATGCTTATGATTTTAATCTCGGGTCAAATAAATCGTCCTTGAAAAACAAGGGTACTCACGAGATAATGTTGCATTTGAAAATAGACTCCTATAAAAATATGGGAAAAAGTTCGGAAACACCAAGATATTTTGAATAACAACGATAACATGGGACAAACTTATTTGTCTTATGGTATAAACAAATAATAAATTATGGCATCACAAAAAGAGATAACAGGTTACAATATAATTGACAGAGGCACTGTTTTTACAGGCAGTTTTTCCTGTGACGGAGATGTTCGCATTGACGGTTCGTTTAGCGGGAGTATCCAGGTCGGAGGTAAACTTATTATAGGTAAAGAGGGAAATATAACGGGAGATATTGTGTGCGACTGTGCCGAGATAGAAGGGTTTACAGAGGTTTCGACAATCGTTGTAAGAAAAGCGTTGCTACTCAAATCATCTGCCGTGCTAATCGGCGATGTTTCAACAAATACATTGCAGATTGAACAGGGTGCTGTTTTTTCGGGTGTATGTAAAATGCCATTACCAAATAAACAAATTGAATTTCCAAATGAAGTTTAACCCCCTAAAAATGAAGAGAATACAAAGGAAAAAATAAACCCTAAAAAAGACAAATAATAATCATAAATACAGTTATTTACAGCAATCAAAAATAACCCAAAGCCAAACATTTACTTTCTTATGTTTGGCTTTTTTTGTCTCTTTTTTGTTACTCGTTTGTTACCCGACCTTGAAAATTTTGTTACTTTGTGTATATTTGTATCGGGTAACAAAAAAAACTGCCATGAGTAACAAAAAAAAGACCCCCCAAATTTTAAAAATTAAAGAGCCGGTAAGGCTTCGCTTTAAATCCTTATCCAATGGGAGTAAATCTATTTATTTAGATTATTATGCTAATGGAAAGCGTGAATATGAATTTTTAAAACTGTATTTAGTTCCTGAAACGACCCCCGATAATAAATTTGCAAATATTGAAGTGTTAAATTTGGCAAATGCGGTTAAAGCAAAAAAAATTGTCGCCATTCAAAACGGGGTGCATGGCTTTTCTGCAAATTATAACCGTTCAAACGCTGATGTTATTACATATATCAAAAAAATAGCGGATGACAAGTATAAAAAGTACGGCGATAATGGTAAATGCACAACGCGGATTGCTTATTTGACACTTGCAAGACACTTAACCGCCTATCATGGAGCAGCCCTAACCTTTAAGCAAATAGACAAAGCATTTATTTCAGGGTTTATTGATTACCTGAAAGTAACAAAAGGGGTAAAGTCTGTACGGGTTTTAGGCTGCAACACGCAGGTAGCGTATATAAAATTGCTAAATTCCGTGTTAAACACAGCAATTACAGATGAGATTATATCATTTAATCCCATATCACAAATAAAACCTGAAAATTTACCACAAAGACAAAAGACAGGAACGGTTTACCTTACAAAGGACGAACTCCAAGCACTTGAAAATACCGAATGTTTGAATAAGACAATTAAAAACGCCTTTTTGTTTAGTTGTTACACGGGGTTACGTTATTCCGATGTTAGTGCGTTGGCATGGGGCAAACTGCAAAAAGACAGTAACGGCGATACATTCATTAACTATGTGCAGAAAAAGACACGTAAGCAGGAGTTTTTACCCATACCTGCAAAAGCAATGATGTTTCTACCTTATAGAGGCAGTGCCGGCGACACTGAAAGGGTATTTGATAATTTACCCACAAATACCTATTCCAATGTAATACTAAAAACGTGGTCTCTTGCAATGGGATTAAAGAAGTGTTTAACCTTTCATGTAGCCCGACATACATACGCCACGCTCTTATTAAGTTTGGGCGCACCGATAGAAAGCATAAGTAAAAATTTAGGACACAGCGACATTAAAACGACCCAAGTATATGCTGATGTAATCGGGAAAAGTCAGCGGGCAGCAGTTAATTTGTTTGATAAGTTGAATTAAAGGCAAAATCATGAAATACGATGTAAATAGGATAATAAAGGGGCTGCAAAAATCGGGGAAAAAGTTTGTTAGTAAAGACGAATTAACAGATATAATGTTGGCAGCAACGCCAAAAATAAATGATATTGACAGGCAAATAAAACTTATTGAAAAGGGTATAAAAGAAGTTGAAAGAGGGTGTTGCGGTAAAGTCATTTCTGATGTTAGTTATTACAATAGCAATTATGATTACATAACCTTTTCAATGGCAGAAAAATTAACCGGTATATCCCGCCCAACGCTTTATTCTTGGGCAAAATGTGGCATTATTTCCACAGGGTTAAGAGGGGAATCGGCGGTGTTTAGTTTGTCTGATTTGCTGCAAACATTGCAGTTTATAAAAACAAAAAAGTCTAAACATTAGGATTTACTCACCTCAAAAAATGTTTTATTATTAGCGAACAGGGTAGCCTTGATGTTGTCTTCTGTGATTTAATCACCTCAAAAAAATGTTTTATTATCAGTATTTGCGGCATGAAATTTTACAATTTATGTGCGTTTATTATCCTTTTTGGGTGTGTTATGCAGTGGTTATACGGTAATATATGTGTATTATATGTATGTTATATGTATGTTATTTTCCAAATTGTAATATTCCTGTAATCAGGTTGTTATTGTCTTTTTTTATTGTTTACTTTGCGCAAAACCCATAAAAAAATAAACAAATGACAACAAAAGAAATTCAAGAGGGAGCATTGCAAGAAATCAGGCAAATGACCCTTATAGGCTCAAAGAAAGCCTTGACAATGGATGACGCAGCACTATTAACAGGATTAAGTAAAAGCCACCTGTATAAATTAGTAATGCAAAAAAAAATACCTTACTATAAATCACAGGGCGGCAAACTCACTTATTTTGATAGGGGTGAGTTGGAAGCATATTTATTGCACAGCCGAGTAAAGCCCGCCTGTGAAATAGAGCAAGAGGCAACAAATTACATTTTAACGAGCAAGAAAGGCGGCTTAAAATGAATGAAACAAAAACAACAGGATTTTTACGGCAGTATGATTTTGAGGAAAGGGCAAAAATTTGTCGTTATTTAAGCGGAAAATTTAACGAGATAGCCCAAATTGAGTTTAAAGGCACGGAAAACACAAAGAAGTATTCGGAAGAAAGAAGTAACCATTACGCTGAAACCCTTGAAACAATAATTAAAAATTGCTTATTAGGGTTAAGCATTACCGGAAGCAAGGTTGAAAAAACGGAAACCATTGACGACCAAAGGCGCAAATTGAATTATTAGAACGTATGGATACAGGGCTTGATATTATAAAGGGTATTACCGCAGAGTTTGAGGAGTACCTCACCCCCGAAGTGGTGCAAACAAAAAGCAAGGGCGAAATTTTAAAGTTGTTGGTGAATTGCTTTGCTCCGCTTGATTTTAAGGTATTAAAGTATTCTGATACTCCTGCAGTGCAATTAGGTGATAACTTAAAATTAACAAAACCCGACTTAAAAGTATTGATTGTTAATGAAATTTTGAAAGCAGCAAGGGTAAATAATTGGAATTTGTGCCGGCAGGGCGGCTACTGTTATATTTATAACGGTACTTTTTGGGAAAAACTAAACGATGACGACCTTAAACATTTTCTTTCAGATTGTGCCGTAGGTATGGGTATAGAAAGCACAACAGCAACCGAAGTAAATTTTGTTGATACTTTGTATAAGCAGTTTGCATTTTCGGCGCACTTGCAGCCGCCGGAATTTTCAAGAAATGAAGTTTTAATAAACTTGCAAAATGGTACTTTTGAAATTAACACACAAAGACAGGAATTAAGGGGATTTAATCCCGCCGACTTCTTGACCCACCAATTGCCATTTTTATACGACCCAAAAGCACAAGCCCCGATATTTACGCAGTATCTCAACCGCGTATTACCCGATGAAACAGCACAGGCAGTTTTAGCCGAGTACATTGGTTATTTGTTTATCCGGCACGGTAGCGGCTTAAAACTTGAAAAGTGTTTGATACTTTACGGAAAAGGTGCAAATGGTAAATCTGTGTTTTATGAAGTATTGACAGCATTATTAGGAAAAGAAAGTACTTGCAGTTATACTCTTTCAGAACTTACCGACACAAGTGGGTATTATCGTGCGGAAATCAGTAACAAACTTGTCAATTATGCAAGTGAAATCAGTCGGCAAATGAACTCTGATATGTTTAAGAAACTTGCAAGTGGTGAGCCGTTTACTGCCCGAAGCCCGTATGAAAAACCTTTTGAAGTTTATAATTACGCAAAGATGATTTTCAACGCGAATGAACTGCCGAAAGATACCGAACAAACAAATGCTTTTTTTCGCAGGTTTTTAATCATTCCTTTTGATGTTACAATACCTGAAAATGAGCAGGACAAAGAATTACACCGCAAAATAATAAGTACTGAACTTGCCGGCGTATTTAATTGGGTACTTGCCGGATTGAAACGGCTTTTGGTAAACAAAAAATTTACCGAATGTAAAGCCTCTGCCGACTGCTTGGAACAATATCGTATTGACAGCGACACAGTAGCAAGTTTCTTACATGAGAACGACTATCAACCGAGTACATCCGAACGTATCCCCTTAAAAGAACTATATGCAAAATATAGGGATTATTGCAGCAATGACGGTTACAGGGCTTGCAGTAATAGAACTTTCGCCGACAGATTAAGAGTAAAGAAATATGGGATAATGAGAGGGAGAGAGGGAATGTCTATTTACATAGAGAAAACAGGCAAAACGGTAAATGATTGCCACCCTTTATACCCTGAAAAAAGTTTGTTTTAAACCTGCATTTGCTACACTTGCTGCACAGAGCAAATATTTTCATTGTTTTTGTTATGCTTTTATTTTCTTTCGTGTAGGAAGTGTAGCAAATGTAGGTAAGAATAAAACATTTTTTTTGAGATATGGATAAGGAATACAGATACAAATTAGCCAAAAAGGGCAAAAACATTTGTCCACAGTGTGGTAAAAGAACTTTCGTATCTTACATTGATACGAAAACAAGGATACCACTGCCTGAAAAGTACGGCAAATGCGACCGATTAGATAAATGTAATTATCATCTAAATCCGTATAAAGACGGTTACGGTTGGATACTAACCGATGAATGGAAAGAGCAACGCCGGCAGGAAACATTAAACCGCAACTATCGCATACCGCCGAAACTCAAAGTATCCCATATCAACACCCAAACAGTACAGCGGAGTTTAACAAAATATCAGGGTAACACCTTAATACAATACCTTTGCAAAGTTTGCGGAACTGAAAGGGTAATACAGGCGGTTAAACGGTACAAGATAGGAACGACCAAACAGGGCGGTACTATATTTTGGCAGATTGACGATAAAAATAATGTCCATGCAGGCAAAATAATAACTTATAACGCAGACGGACACCGAAACCATGATATACCCCCAAATTGGGTACATAAAGCCCTGAAACTTGATAGTTACAACCTTGAACAATGTTTATTTGGCTTGCACCTCTTGCCCGATAATACGACCGCTGCAATAGGGATTGTAGAAGCGGAAAAAACAGCATTTATTGCAAGTATTTACCTGCCGTCTTTTCTTTGGCTTGCTTGCGGGGGACTGCAAAATATCAGCGGACAAATACAGCGAGCCGCCTCAATACTTAAAGGGCGTAAAATTGTACTGTTCCCCGACCTTAAAGCGGCAGACAAATGGAAAGCAAAAGCGCAGGAACTTAAAAACACTTATTCGCTTGATATATCAGTTAGCGAATATTTGGAAAAGCAAGCCACAGAGAGCGAAAAAGAAAAAGGACTTGATATTGCTGATTATCTTTTGGGGGTGAAACCACCGCAGGCAGAACCGTCCCAAATAGAGCCTGTACAACCCATAAAAAAGACAAAAGCAGTAAACAACACCAAAGACAAAGAAACATCGGCAAAAGACCTGAAACAGCACAAAAGTCGGATACTTGCACAACAAACGGAAACCGATTTTACAGAGGATTGGAGTACAGAAATCAGTGAATTGGAAACGTTTTTTAAAAATACAACCTTGCCCCAAACCTTACGCCTGAACGATTGTACTTTTATTATTGATGTATTATTATTTATTGATAACCACTTTCAGACGGTTAAGGCAAACAATGGAAATATTACCTTTATACCGTACTTGGAACGTTTACAGGTAGCACGGGATTATATAAAATAGACGAAAATAGAAAATATATGAGATAGGAATACAAAAAAACAGGCAACAGGTTTAATTTTGTAATAAACTACACTCATGGACGCTGTTTTTTGAAGAATACACTCGGAATATCATCAATAACAGTAGATGAAGTTTTCATGCTCTAAATGAAAAATCTGTATCAAAACGATGATACTGAAAATTTAAAAATTTCTCTTTTTCCACGTAAATCTGTGTTTGCCATTTGTGTTAAAATTTTTATTATATTTATAAAAAATTACAACTATGTTACAACTGCTCATATTACTGCAAGGATTGCTATATGAAGTTGACCCTACGCATATCGTACATGAATACTTTATTGAAAACATTATCCTTTTCTCTATCTTACCCCTCGCCATTCTTGTATTCGGCGTTGCAGCGGTAGCAGATTTCATTATCGCGTTGCGCAAAAAGTCAAAGCAAAATACCCCTACCGTTTAAGCGCACGTTTGTACACTTTTTCTTCCGCTTTCAATTTACCTGTTTCACTCTTTAATGCAGCAAGGTTAAAGATACTGCTGATTAAATCTGTGTTTGCCATTTGTGTTAAAATTTTTATTATATTTATAAAAAATTACAACTATGTTACAACTGCTCGTATTACTGCAAGGTTGGATACCCCGCCAGCCTATAACCGATACCTACACGAGAGAGTCTGTTATTACCGCAAGTGTGGTACTTGGAATTTTCCTTTTTGTTATCCTCGTGTTCGGCGTTGCAGCGGTAGCAGATTTCATTATCGCGTTGCGCAAAAAGTCAAAGCAAAATACCCCTACCGTTTAAGCGCACGTTTGTACGCTTTTTCTTCCGCTTTCAATTCGTTCGCTTGCTGCCGCAGTGCCGCAAGATTGAAGATACTACTGATTAAATCTGTGTTTGCCATTTGTGTTAAAATTTTTATTATATTTATAAAAAATTACAACTATGTTACAACTGCTCATATTACTGCAAGGTTTACTATATGAAGTTGACCCTACTTACGTCAATCATGACTTCCCTGTTGGGGGTGTTATGCTATTGTGCGCTTTCCTTTTCATCATTCTCGTATTCGGCGTTGCAGCGATAGCGGATTTTATTACCGCGTTGCGCAAAAAGTCAAAGCAAAATACCCCTACCGTTTAAGCGCACGTTTGTACGCTTTTTCTTCCGCTTTCAATTCGTTCGCTTCCTGCCTTAACGCAGCAAGGTTAAAGATACTGCTGATTAAATCTGTGTTTGCCATTTGTGTTAAAATTTTTATTATATTTACAAAAAATTACAACTATGTTACAACTGCTCGTATTACTGCAAGGTTGGGTATTCGTTCCCTCTACGGATAGCGTACCTACTTTCCCTGTTGGGGGTGTTATAATATTAGGGGTTGCCCTTTTCGCCATTCTCGTATTCGGCGTTGCGGCGGTGGCAGATTTTATTACCTTCCTTCGCAAAAAGTCAAAGCAAAATACCCCTACCGTTTAAGCGCACGTTTGTACACTTTTTCCTTTGCTTTCAATTTACCTGTTTCACTCTTTAATGCAGCGAGGTTAAAGATACTGCTGATTAAATCTGTGTTTGCCATTTGTATTAAAATTTTTATTATATTTACAAAAAATTACAACTATGTTACAATTACTCATCATACTGCAAGGATTGCTACCCGACCCAAATCCAACGCACATTGTACATACTTATTCCCTTATAAACATTATAATTTTTTCTATGCTGCCGCTCTCTATGCTTATACTCGGCGTTGCCGCGATAGCGGATTTCATTACCGCCCTACGCAAAAAGTCAAAGCAAAATACCCCTACCGCTTAATCGCACGTTTGTACGCTTTTTCTTCCGCTTTCAATTCTTCTTTCCTCAACTTATCCATTTGCAGAAATTCTGCAACTGTTACCACAAAACACCGCAATACACTGCAAGAGCGGGGGTATAATTAAAAATTAACAGGCTTGTAATCAGTTGATTATCATGAAAGATTTGAACGTTTTTTAAATGGCTTTTATGGATGCTAATTGCTGTTTGCAGATAGCGATATTATCGGCGTTAATTTGCTCTGTGATACGCTCCATTGCAGCGCACTACTTCTAAATCGCTACTATGGCAAATATTTTCTTATATTTGCAAGTAAAAAACAGCCCGCCTGTAACAATGAAAAAACTACTAATTTGTTACCCGTTTGTTACCCACAACTGTATAGGCGGGCTTTTTTCTTTGATATACAACTAATTACAAAATAACTTTACATTTCCAAATGAAACAGACAGTATTTAACGCGCAGCACCGCGCTCTTGGTGCAAAGATGGAACCGTTTGCAGGATATGAAATGCCTGTTATTTATGAAGGAATTATAGCAGAACACAATAACGTCCGCAGTAATGTGGGTGTTTTTGATGTGTCCCACATGGGCGAATTTACTGTGAAAGGTATAAATGCCGCCGCATTTCTTCAACGGATTACAACAAATGATATTGCTTCGCTGCACGACGGTAAAGTGCTTTACACGTGCCTGCCCAACGGTAACGGCGGAGTTGTTGATGATATGCTTGTATATCGCATTGCAGCCGATAATTATCTTGTCGTTCCCAATGCTGCAAATATTGAGAAAGACTGGAATTGGTTTGTAAGGCAGAATGAAGTATTTAATGCGGAATTAAAAAATATTTCCGACGAAATTTCGCAACTTGCAATTCAAGGTCCGAATGCGTTAAAGGTGGCGCAAAAACTCACCGATACTCATATTTTAGATATGGAGTATTACACATTTAAGCATTTGACTTTTGCGGGTATTCCCGATATTATCTTATCTACAACAGGCTACACCGGTGCGGGCGGATGTGAAATTTATTTCAAGAACGAAAACGGTGCGCATATATGGAACGCGGTATTTGAAGCCGGTGCGGAATATGGAATAAGGCCTGCCGGACTTGGCGCAAGGGACACTCTGCGTTTGGAAATGGGTTTCTGTCTTTACGGACACGAATTGAACGATAACACATCTACAATAGAAGCGGGGCTTAATTTTATAACAAAATTTGTTGACGGTAACGATTTTATTGACAGACCTCTATACGAGCAGCAAAAAGCACACGGCGTATCAAAAAAACTTATTGGCTTTGAAATGGCGGACAGAGGTATTCCAAGAGCAGAATATTCCGTAACGGACGCAAACGGCAACATAACAGGGAGTGTGTGTTCCGGTTCGCAAAGCCCCTCAACAGGAAAAGCGATAGGCACAGCATACGTAAAACCCGAATACGCAAAAGCGGGTACCGAAATTTATATTGATGTTCGCGGTCGGCTTTTGAGGGCGTTGGTGGTTCGGATGCCTTTTTACGCCGCGCCATAACGAGAATATATCTATGATAAGAGAGTCTTACGATAAAACTAAAAGCTCTGAAAACGATCACATTTTCCATTCAAAAAATATGAAAACCAAATTACTATCATCATTATTGTTGATTATAATCAGTATGTCAATTGCGAAGAGCCAACCGCAAAGTTTTACATATACAGATACCCAGCAAGTAACAACAGGGTACGGCAAACAGATAAAAAAAGAAATCACGTCGTCCGTAACGAACATCACATACGACAACTTTAACAAAGGAATAACAAATAATCCTGTAAGTTTGTTGCAGGGCAAGGTCGCGGGACTTAACATCGTAAAGCAGGGCGGCGGCGACCCTGCGCTGAATACATATCAAATACAGCTTCGCGGTATAAATACCTTTAGCGGCGCAGCATTGCCGTTGTATATTGTAGATGGAATTCCGACAGCCGACATAAGCATTGTTCCAACAGAGGATATAGAAAGTATAGAGGTATTAAAAGATGGCTCTGCTGCGGCTATTTATGGGATGCGTGCCAACAATGGAGTTATTATAGTTACGACAAAACGAGGTCATAATGGCAAAATGCTTATTGAATATAACGGCGATATTGGTTTTGGTGTTACGGCAAAACGTCGCCGTGTGCTTAACGCAGAGGAGTATCGCGAATATATATCTAATAACAATGGTGGTACTGATTGGGGTGGAAATACCGATTGGTTTAATGAACTTACACGTATGCCGCTTAACACCGAACATACGCTTTCCATAGCAGGCGGCATCCCGAACTTCAAATATCGCGGAAGCATTAACTACAAGGACTTGCAAGGTCTCGCAATAAAGAGTAATTATCAGTCAATAAATGCACGTATCGGTATTGACCATAATGCGTTCGGAAATATTCTCAATATATCTTACAATCTTGCCTGTACTAACAATAAAAGAAAGCTAACGGCTCATAATGTTTTCGAGGGCGCAATGTTGGCAAATCCTACAATTCCTGTGCGTCTTTCAAAAGACGACTCTAACTATGAACCGGGAAATTACAACCCTGTTGCCAGCATAATGAAAAGCAAGCGAGAGCAAACAGACAATATCTTTTGGGGCAGTATAAATGCTTCGGTTAATATCACAGACTGGTTAAGCATTTCGACAATATATTCGTTGCAATATATGTATGCATTGAATTATTATAACGATATATTTTTTAATGATAATTACACATCTATCATTTATCAACATTTAATGCAAAATTTCAGTGAGACAACTTTGCGATTTTACAGGCAGTTCGGGCACCATAATTTACGGGCGTTTGCCGGTTTCGCATATCAAAGCAACTTTGAGAGCGTAAAGATGGAAGGTTATTCCAGTAAATCATATAATAGTATAAAAAGTCCAATGACTTCTTTTTTCGGGCGAATAAATTACAGTTGGAATGAAATGCTTTATTTTAATGCTTCGCTACGTGCAGACTGCTCAAGCAAATTTGCTGTCAATGCAACTAAACTCGGTCGTTGGGGCTTGTTTCCTGCAGGCAGTTTAGCGTGGCGTATAGCGCAGTTGCCGTCGTTAAAAAACAATAAATATATAAACGAATTTAAGCTGCGCTTTGGATATGGCATTACAGGAAATTCAAATTTGCCGTACAATTCGTACGATGTTCTTTCATCTTTCTTGATAAGTCCGAAACTAAAATGGGAAACGCAGCAAGAGTATAACTCAGGTATTGATTTTGCTTTTTGGGAAAATCGCCTGTTTGGCAGTATTGATGCGTATTTGCGCAACATTAAGGACGTCTTCCTGACTTTGCCATATCCATCAGGATCAATATTGATCAATGCGGGGCAAATACAAAACAAAGGCATAGAACTGACTTTGAATGTTGTTGCAATGAAGAAAAATAATTTTATATGGAATATAAGTTTAACATCTGCCGCCAATGCAAATAAAATAAAGATCATAAATGTTGATGGCACCGATTACCGCGTTTTTTACGGTTATTCAAATACGGTTTACACGAATCACATTATGCTTCTGCAAAGCGGTGTAGCAATGAACAGTTTTTATGGCTATGAATTTGCGAATATTGATGCAAATGGCGTAATAAGTTATTATAATAAAGATGGCGAAATAGTAAGTGTGGTAGAATGGGATGACAGGAAATTTCTCGGCAGTACAAATCCATACTTCACTTTCGGATTAAACACAACAATTTCGTGGAGATGGTTTGATTTCTACTTAGGTTTTAGAGGACAGGTCGGCGGACTTATATTTAACGAGCCGCGCTTTACTTATGAAAAAACGGCGTATGCAAAAAATGTGTTGCTCTCTTCTGTGGAGCTAAGAACAGCAAACGAATTTTCTTCTTTCTATCTCGAAAACGCTTCATATTTAAAACTAAGCGATATAGCAATAAGCTTTAACTGTCCGCTGCCGGATAAGGTAAAAAAATATATGACCTCGTTAAAATTCCGTTTTACCGCACAAAATGTTTGCACCATTACAGGATATTCAGGATTAGACCCCGAAGTAGTGAATGGCTTTGATAATAATGTTTACTATCCATACCAAAGAACGTTCCTGTTTGGGATTTCCGCAGCATTTTAAGGCAAATTTCCCGACAGTAATCAGAAAGAATTGTTCCGCAATCTGCCCACAAAAACGGTATCTAAAAGGGGTACACAATCACTCCAACTTCTTCTGATACCAAACATTAATAGTAACCGTAGATTTATATATCGACGTTTCGGGATTAGTATCGGCAGTTGTTCCCGAAAGATAAACATCAACTATCTGCATAAATCCCATTTTACCCGGATATTCGCCGTCAGTCGTTGTTCTAAACACCATTACATCACCCACACGCCAATAAGAAGTGTTATCGGTAATTCCCGGAAAATCTCTCCAGCGCGGATTGTTTGAGCCGGGATTCGAGGCGGCAGCACTTATTCCAAGAGTCGTATCAAGCATTGAAAGTTTTATGTAGTCAAGCTGGTTTGCCAAAACTTTTTGTTTTAATTCGTATTCGGCGGGAACATCATCTTTTAAGATATAGTATTTTGTTGTGTTTACACCTGCTTCTGAAGGAAGCGCACCGGTTTCCCTGCATTTGAAGTTTTTTATTTGAGAAGTGCTGCTTTGCGGATTGTTAAGTTGAATATTGCCGCCCGATATGGAGAAGAAAAAATCAATTTCGTTTTTAATGCTCTCATAATCGCAGGCGGAATATATTTGCCCCGTTGCACAGTTAAAGAAGTTATTGTTATTTTCATATTGAAGTGAACTTTCGTAACATCTTACTCCAAGCGTGATACCGGACCAGTAAACATAATTATACACTGTTCCCGTGGCAATAACAAATTCGGAATCAATAATTGTTTCAAGTCCGCCATTATGCACAATTGACAATACGCCCTCAACTGCCGATACTTCGGAAGGAATAGAGGGTACCATTATTTTAAGTTCTGCCGGCTCCTGTGAAATAATTTTAACAGCACTGTCGTCAAATTTTACAGCAGTAATTCTGTCAAGATATTCGCCCTGCAAAATTAACTGTGTTTCGGGGAATACCTGCTCAGGAATTTCGGTAGTAATTACCGGTGGTATCACGGGATTATTAACGGAAAGTCCGCTTGCGGCAGTTATGCTCATTGCAGTACCGTTTTGCTTGTAAAACAAGAGTAAATCAAGTGGCTCGCTTGACTCAAAATATGGAATTTTAAAAACAAGACGATTGTCGTTTTTGTCGAGCAATTGCATTTTTACGCTACCAATAGTTATATCGTAAACACCGTTCAAATTATCACCGTTTATCTGATACTCATCGTAGGCAGTCCACTCTGTCGGCACAGGGTTAATGTCCGAAACAGAGGGAGTAATGTCTATAACCGTAAAACTTTGTTCGCTTTCGCAATTACCTTTAGGATTAACAAGCGTTATTTTTCCCGAACGCTCATTACCTGTTGTTTTAATCACGATGTCGTTGTTTGTGTAGCGATACAAAATTTGGGTTTCTTCGCCACCTATCATTGCGGACTGTACTGACGACAGGTTGTTGCCTTTTATTGTAATCAGTGTACCCGGCTCGCCGCTCGACGGCTCGAAACTTGCTATTGACGGAGCAAGAATACTGTTGTGGATATTATCGGGGATAAACAAATCTTCGTTGCATGAAACAGCAAAAAAGGCGCATAGCAAAAGAATGAAAGTATATTTTATATTATTCATAATTTTATATTTTATATATTAATATCCGAAATTCTGTGTTATTACAATATCATTATTTGCGTCAATCTCACGTCCGGGAACAGGTAAAAGTTCCTGCCATGTCTGAATTATTGCACCGGCAACAGGGCGTTGCGCCTCTGAATAGAGAGCGTAATGTTCAACATAATCGGTTTCAAAAATTTGTTTTTCAACAACCTCTTTCAGTCGTCCTGTACGCACCAAATCAAAGAAACGATGATTTTCAAAAGCGAGTTCAAATCTCCTTTCATCCTCAATTAAAAGGCGTGCTTCCATTTGAGATGAGCTTGTAAGTAACGGTAATCCCGCTCTCATTCTTATTGGGTCTAAATATGCAAGTGCAGTTGCAGGACTTCCGAGTTCATTTTCACATTCTGCGAGCATAAGCAGAATATCTGCAAAGCGCAGAACAGGAAAATCAAGTTCCGAATCATTAAGAGATGTTACAGGAATAACAAGTTTTTTAGGATAGAGATATTCAACAGAGGCAGTATTTAACCAAACACCGATAGTCGCAGCCTTTCTGCGGTCATCGTTGGAATATGAACGATAAAGGTCAAAAGTGGGGGAATTTAATCCCGCGCCGTCTCCATAACCGACAACTGCTCCCTTGCTGTTTAAGGGAGCAAAACTGTTACTGAAAGAACAGCCAAGTCCGTAACCGCCGGCTTTATGCCGGACAGTGAAAATAATTTCGCTGTTTATTTCGTTGGAAGTAGAAAAGACATCTTCAAAAACAGACAAAATCGTATGTCCGCTGTTCTGTACAATATCTGCGAGAATTTCTCTTGCTTTGCCGTAGTTGCCGAGTGTAAGATATACTTTCGCAAGAAGCCCTTTTGCAGCCCATATAGTTGCACGTCCCTTTTGGTCGGCAGAATAATCTGCAGGAAGTTTAAGTGTATCTATCGCAACAATAAGGTCGGATATTATAAAATCATATACTTCATCAACAGATACACGGTTCATTTTTTTTGCTTCCTGTGGAGTAATATTATGGTCGCACAGAAAAACAGGACCGAAAAGACGTACAAGATTGAAATAATGATAAGCTCTGATAAACCGCGCCTCACCCTCGTACTGCTTTCTGTTTTCATCTGTTTTTGCAACGTCAAGATGTTTCAAAACAGTATTGCATGAGGCAATATTCTGATAGGTTGCATACCAGTATGAGTAAATTTCATTCAGATACGCAGAGGGACGAAACATATCAATATCATTTAAATCAAGATTGGAACGCGTAGAAGATCCTGTTTCCCTTTGCCATGAATTGTCGGAGCGAAGTTCGGTGAGTATCCATTCGTTTGACACGGTTTCAATAAGACCGTTATAACAACCGATAACACCGGTGAATAATTCGTCATCCGTAGTGTAATAACTTGTATCGGTAACATCTGACTTTGGAACTACTTCAAGCATTTTATTACATGAGGCTACAATAAAAATTGTTGCCGTAACTGCAAGTATGTAAGATATATTTTTCATATTCTGAAATATTAAACTTAAAATGTTAAACTGATGCCAACCGCATAAGAAGACTGAACGGCGAAAGAGCCGTTTTGAAGTCCATCCATAAGCGGATTATCGTTTTGTTTCCGTGCTTCGGGGTTAATACCTCTGTATTTTTGGGCGTCGCTTTTGCCGACGTTCCATACATAAAGCGGATTTTCGGCTGTCAAATATATTCTGAATCCTTTTACGGGAATTTTTTTAATATATTTTGACGGTAAAGTGTAGCCAAGTGTAATATTGCGAATAGCGAGGAAAGATCCGTTTTCAATCACGTAGTCGGTAGATGCTTTTTGAAAACCGTTTATTTCAAAAGGAGTATATCCGTCACCGGGATTATTGGGCGAAACCCATCTGTCGGAAGTGTTCCATGCTGCGGAAGTGCGCACATTTTCATTATATCTGCCGTCATCATTATATATTTCAAGTCCCTGAACTCCTTGCAGCATAATGGAAATATCAATACCCAGAAAACTGAAAGAGTTTGTCAGCGACCATGTAAAATCGGGGTACGGATCGCCGATAGTTGTCCTGTCCTGTTCGTTAATCACTCCGTCTTTAACCACATCAACAATTTTTAATCCTCCCGGTGTAAAATAATTACTCAGTGTTGAAGTAAGTCCGTTTGCTTTCGCTTCGTTTATCTCTGCCATTGAAAGCCATACTCCATCTGTCTTGTATCCGTAGTACTGAATTGGTTTTTCTCCTACAAGGGCAATGTACATATCAAAATTCTCCGACTGATTTATAAGTTGCGTTTCACCGCCAAGACCAAGCAAACGCGGCGAATTGTGCGATATATTAAACGATGTTCTCCATTTGAAGTTTTTCATATCAATATTTACCGTACTCAATTCAAATTCAAGTCCCTTGTTTCTAACTGTTCCGATATTGTTCCAGTAAAGATTATGACCTGTAAACGCCATAGATGTTTGCTTAAGCAGAAGACCGTCTGTGATTGCATAATAAAAATCGCCCGTAATCCCCACACGACCACCGAAAATACTGAAATCAAATCCCGCGTTCCATTCGCTTGTCTGTTCCCAACCTATTTTCGGATTGCCGAGAGCGTCATCTGTAGGCGACATTCCGGGAACAACAATACCATTGCCAAGTTCGTAGTTTGCCTGTGAGATTATATTTTCATAAGCGAGCGATTCTATATCATCATTACCTGTAAGCCCCCAGCTTACGCGCAGTTTAAATTGATCAAGCCATTTTTTTTGATTTGTCATAAAACTTTCTTCCGAAAGCCGCCATCCGGCAGACACAGACGGAAACCATCCCCAGCGGTTATCCGGTCCGAAACGCGAACTGCCGTCTGCACGAATACTTGTCGAGAACAGGTACCTTTCCATGTAAGAATAACTTGCACGTGCAAGATACGAAGCAAGATTACGTGAAGGGTCGATAATTGTCCATGTTTGGTCGGGCAGTATTTCGGTTGCCTGATTTAAACTTTGTATATTTTCGGTTGGAAAATTTTGTCCGACTATTTGCGATTGTTTGTAATTTATTGTTTGATATGTTACCCCTGCGACAGCAGAAATATTATGAACTTTTTTTATAACGGCATTATAGTTAAGCATGTTTTCAGTGAGAAAGTTTATTGACAATCCTGTCCTTTCCGTTGCCTGATTCATTGCAGGTATTTTAAGCAAGTCTGTTCTTTGAAATTCCGAGTAATCAAGATAACTTACATAAACGCTGTTGGTAGAACGAAATGTAAGTCCTTTGTAAATATTTACATCAACGTATGCAGAGGATTGTAATCGGTAATTATCCTGAATTTTTTTACCATTGTCGTTAATCCATACAGGCTGTGTATTTTTTGATGAACTTATGGTACCTATATCAGACCAGTATTCTCCGTCAACTGTTGTACCTGTAAAGAGAAGTCCTGCGAAGTCCTGCGCCTGAGTATAGTCGCCGACATTAACATATATGCCCTGCGTGGCAAGGTAATCAACTGTTTCCTGTGTGTGAAATACAGGAAAGCACGACCACCACCTTGTATAGTCGGTTTGCTGGCGGAAAGGTCGTTCTCTCTTGCTGTATGAAGGGTTAAGATTAACGCCGACCTTTACATATTTGGAAAGAGTTGCGTCTATTTTTGCGCGAAAACTTATTTTGTCATATTGGCTGTGTACCATAATTCCTTCGTCGCTACTGTAATTGCCCGATATATAATATTTGACATCCTTTGTGCCGCCGCTGACGGAAAGTTGGTAACTTCCGTTATAAGCAAAATCCCTCATTGAAAGTTCTTCCCAGTTTGTTGCAAAGCCCACAATCTGGTTTTCCAGAATATAAGCCGCATTCATATTTTTGGAATTTGTAATTTGTACCTGTTCGGGACTTGAGAAACCGTTTTCTTCCAAATATTGCGGGTCATTTCGGCGCATGTCGCGTTCGCGGTAAAGCTGGTTTACATATTCGGTATATGTGTATCTGTCGTTGAGTTTGTATGGGCGGCGATAGCCATGTGATGTTGTGAATGTATATTTTGGCTTGGCAACTTCACCGTTTTTAGTTGTGATAAGAATTACTCCGTTTGCTCCGCGTGAGCCATAAATAGCCGTAGAGGCAGCGTCTTTGAGAATTTCTATTGAT
The DNA here is from genome assembly GCA_031257915.1 of Bacteroidales bacterium. Lineage (GTDB taxonomy): Bacteria > Bacteroidota > Bacteroidia > Bacteroidales > P3 > JAIRNR01. Next base: position 1,941 of record JAIRNR010000020.1, on the reverse strand, counting down.
TCTACATCAGAAGCCTCAACAAAACTGAATCCGTCTTGAACAGGAACTCCATCAACAACAACAAGCGGTTCACTGCTTGCCGATATTGAACCAACACCGCGTATGCGTATGGATGGAGCAACGCCCGCTTCGGAAGTAGTATTGCTTATATTAAGTCCCGCAACCTTTCCGATAAGTGCCTGCCCAAGCATTGATACGGGGAGTTCCCTTATCTCATTGTCATTTATTTTTGAGATTGCTCCCGTAAGGTGTGATTTGCGCTGTGTGCCGTAGCCTATAACAACAACTTCATCGAGATTTTGCGCATCCTCTTTCATTGTTATTATATAGGAATTGCTGCCTGTTACTTCTATTACCGATGTTTTGAAGCCGAGATACGAAACTTCCAACTGTTTGGCATCGTCAGGCACTTCAATACTGAAATTGCCGTTAACATCAGTTGCGCCGCTTGCCGCACTTCCTGTTGATGTTCCTTTTACGGTAATATTGGCAAAAGGAATACCCATATTGTCGCCTGCCGATGTAACACGTCCCGTGAGTATGCGGCTTTGTGTTTGCGCCTGTAACGGTAAAAGCGGATAAACGGCGATAAGTGCGAAGAACATAAACGAATAAAAATGTCTCATTTATTTTTAAATTAGATTTTTAAATTTCAAATTGGTCGGCTAATTGAGCAGTACAAATTTAGTATTTTTTTTGATATATCCAAACATATTTTTATTTTTACTGAAAATCAATATCTTATAAAACAGGTATAAAAAAATTGGTCGCCTAATGTTGCAATTTTGAAAAAAATACATACATTTGTAAGTCCATTTGAAGAATAACAAAAAATATAACGTTATGAAACGATTTATTATTTTAGTTCTTTTTGCGATGTTTTCGTTTGCGATATTTTCGCAGGGAACATTGCCCTTAAATTACAACTATCTTATTGATGGTAGTAACTATCCTACTGGAATGACCACGGTGGGTGGCGGATTCAGTACGGGTGTAAAATTAGATGCTACCAGCGAGAGCATTACTTTTCATTTTACCCCAACGGAATACGATAAACTTGCTGAGTTCAGGTTTCGCTTTGGTAATGAGACAGGCCAATACTTAGCAATCATACAAGAGTCGGAAAATGGAATAGGGTGGACAAATATTGATTCTGTCGGCACAATGGATGCCTGCTCAAAAACATACGTTGGTATGGCGAGTACCAAATTAGGATATGTAGCCGTACCACTCAGCAAAGATGCGCAATACGTAAAAATAACATACGTTTCGGCAATACAGAGTTTTTACCTTACAGCGACATCTATTCGCAAAGATTACCGTAAAGTAGATTTTGACGCAGATTTTTCAACAATATCATCACCAGGATCTGATGCGATTACACGCACAAACGGAACAATCACATTCAAAACTACAACCAATTGGAATATGGCAGGGAAAGCACCTGATTCAATTCAAGTATCACCGCCGAATTATTATTACTACAATGGTAATTCTGCGACTGGTTTAACGACACATGCAGTATGGGTAACGTTAGACAATCCGATACCTGCTGACGGTGGTGCCGTGGAGTACTATATGGCACATGTCGGCGGAAGTGCTGCAACTGTTTTTACGTATGACATGACAAATAACAGCCCTGTTCTATTGAGAAGAGATACTATTGTGAGTGATAAAAAACATGGAACTTATGTAAAAATAGACCTGCCCGGAGGAGTGCAAAGTTTTGCCATATCAAGAGGAACATCGGAAACATCAACAAGTAATAAAGCATTTCACTTGCTTGGTATAAAAACATACGTAACAAATGCTACAGCTCAGATTTCAACAAAACTGTCCGACCTGACAATAGGCGGAACAACAATAGACGGCTTTAACAAAAATATAACCGACTATACAATTTATACAAATAACGATAGTGAAGAAGAAGCACCCGAAATT